>NZ_PSTT01000101.1 GCF_002931235.1 Subtercola sp. Z020
CCTCCCTGCTGCTCCAAACGACGACGCCCTCGTCGCCGCCACCGCCCGCGCAGTCTTCGCCGCCCTCCCCGCCTCCTGACCCTCCGTGCACAAGTCGGAATGATGGTCCGCTTATTCCGACTTAGGTGGCGCAAGTCGGAATAAGATGGCTGTTATTCCGATTTGGAGGTGCGTCGTGGCAACGAACTGGCCTGTGCACGGAGTCGAGAGCGTCGCATGGCGCAACCGAAGCGGTCGCGGCAGCAGAAGCGATCGCACCCTCAGGGCAATCGACGCGAGCATCCCCCCGTTCATCGCCGATCTCACCTTCGCCGTCGACGCTGGCGCGCAGACCGCCCAGGATGAGGCCGTGAGCGCCCTGGCAACGCTGGAGGCGGACGCCGGACCGGGCACGCGTGCCGTGTCGACACTGCTGATCCGCACCGAGTCGATCGCCTCCTCGAAGATCGAGCACGTCGAGGCTTCGATGGAGGACTTCGCCCGCGCCCTGGCCGGAATCCGTTCCAACGCGAGTGCGACATCCATGGTGGCCGCCTCCCGGGCCTACACGAGCCTCATCGACGAAGCCGGTACGACGGGAGTCATCAGCCTCCCGTCGATACTGGATGCACACACAGCCCTGCTGTCAGACGACCCGACGGAGCACGGCTACGCCGGCCGGATTCGCGACATGCAGAACTGGATCGGCGGCAACGACTTCTCACCCATCGGCGCAGTGCACGTTCCACCCCACCCGGAGCGCGTTCCCGCCCTGTTCTCAGACCTGCTGGCCTTCGTCAACCGTGACGACATCGCCGTGCTCACCCAGGCAGCGATCGCGCATGCGCAGTTCGAGTCCATCCATCCCTTCACCGACGGGAACGGCCGCATCGGCCGCGCCCTGATCGGGGCCATCCTGCGCCGAAGGGGCTACACCCGAACTACCACGCCGCCGATTGCTTCCGCCCTGGCGGTCGATCAGGGTGCCTACTTCGGGCTCCTCGACCGGTATCGAGCAGGTGACCCGCTGCCGATCATCCAGACCCTGGCGAGAGCGACACGCATCTCGAGCGAGGAGGCCATCCGGAGCGTCGGCGAGATCAACCACCTGCCTGCAGAGTGGAGGAACGCGGTTCAGGCACGCTCGAACAGCGCCGTCACGCGACTGCTCGACCTCCTGATGGACCACCCCGTCATCAGCGCAGAACAGGCCGAAGACCTCACCGGCGCACCCACCTCCAGCGTCTACACCGCGCTCGACCGGCTCGAGGCAGCGGGCATCCTGCACCAGATCACCCAGCGCAGACGCAACCGCGTCTGGGCGGTGACCGCGGTGCTCGACGAGCTGGATGCCCTCAACGCGCGAATAGCGCGCCGCGCCCACGCCGAGCGCCCACTGCCTGGTCGGGAAGCTGGTCTGTCGGGAGTGTGACGTGACCCAAGCCAATTTGCCAACAGGCTGTTGGTAAATTGCGGAAGACCTCCAGAGGGCAGAATGGTGCCGAGAGAAGACAGCCCCGCCACCACACGAGGAGACCCCCATGTCCGTCGGACTGCTCGCCGTCGTCGATGACATTCTGACCGCCGCCCTGAAGGCGAGCGCCAAGACGGCGGGGGTCGTGATCGACGACGCAGCCGTGACGCCGCAGTATGTGCAGGGGCTGACGCCGGCCCGCGAGCTGCCGGTGGTCTGGCGGATCGCGCTCGGCAGCCTGTTCAACAAGTTCGTGGTCATCATTCCGCTGGCGCTGGTGCTGTCGGCGTTCGCCCCGTGGGTGCTCCCCTGGCTGCTGGTGCTCGGCGGCACCTACCTGTGCTTCGAGGGTGCTGAGAAGGTGATCGAGTGGTTCGGCGTGCACCACGAGACGACGAGCGAGGAGCCGCGCGATGAGCGCAAGCTGGTGTTCGGCGCCATCCGCACCGACCTCATCCTGAGCACGGAGATCATGCTGATCGCCCTGGCGAGCCTCGACCCGGATTTCGGCGTCTGGCTGACGCTCGGCGCGCTGCTCGTGATCGGGCTGGGCATGACCGTGCTCGTGTACGGGGCCGTGGCCCTGCTCGTGAAGATCGACGACATCGGTCTGCGGCTGATGCAGAGCCGCGCGGAGAGGACGCGGCGACTCGGCGATCGGATCGTGCGCTCGATGCCGACCGTGTTCCGCGTCATCAGCATCGTCGGCACGGTCGCCATGCTGTGGGTGGGTGGCCACCTCGTGATCGCGAACCTGGCCGAGACGTTCTGGCACGGCCCCTACGACCTGCTGCACGCCGTCACCCACGCCATCGAGGGGGCCGGCCCGGTGGTGGTGTGGCTCGGCGACACCGCGGTGTCTGCGGTGTTCGGCCTGGTGCTCGGCCTGATCGTGGTCGGTGTCGTTCTCGGTGTCTCCCGGATGCTCGGCAGGGGCCATGCCGCCGCCGCCCCGACCCCCGGGCACTAGACCCCCGGGCACTGGGCCCCCGGGCACTGGACCCCCCGAGAAACTGTTAGGTTTTCTGTTCGGCCCGGATGCCCGCCCGAGCCGCCGATTGGAGCATCCTGTGACCCACCCGACCTCGCGGCGCTCGTCGCCTGCCCGCACGATCGCCCGCCTGCTGCTCGGCGGAGCTCTCGTCTTCGCCGGAACCAGCCACCTCACCTTCGCCCGCGACGACTTTCGCGCCCAGGTGCCGGAGTTCGTTCCCCTGCCTGTCGACACCACCGTGCTCGCGTCGGGTGTCGCCGAGATCGCACTCGGTGCCGCCCTCGCCGTGGGCGGCAGGCACTCGAGAACGGTCGGAACGATCGCTGCGGCGTTCTTCGCGGCCGTGTTCCCCGGCAACATCGCACAACTCGTGCACCATCGCGATGCGTTCGGTCTCGACACCGACCGCAAGCGGGCTCTGCGCCTGATCGGGCAGCCGGCGCTCATCGCCTGGGCACTCTGGTCGACGCGTTCGCCGCGCTGACACAGCAACAGGGAGCCGACGCCACGACCGCGGGCTGACGCCGCCGACCGTGACGCCGCCGATTGGCCGACGCCGCCGACCGGGTGACGCCGCCGACCGGGATCAGCCCGCCTGCGACTCCTCGCCGGTTGCGGCCGAGAACAACCCGAGCCGGGTGGCGGCCTCGATGAGGCTCCGCCGGGGCACGACGCCCCAGTCGATGTCGTGGAAGTGCTCGCTGCACACCGGCACTTCTGCCGTACGGCCGCCCTGCGTGACGACCGCGACTTTCGTCGCCGGCTCGTAGCAGTGCGCGAGAGCGCAGCCCGGCTCAGCCACGGAACGCAACCGTGCTCGTCGCGAGCAGAATCGTGGACATCGAGGGCCCCTTCCCGGGGTGGATCGTCAGCACCAGCGGGTAGCCGGGTGCTATATCAGAAGACGTTTCGAGCCTAGGGGAAGTCCTCTGTTCGGGGGACCTCATTCGACAGAAGTCTACATCTCTGGTATTGGCGCAATGCTTCGCCCCCGTTTGTGGGACAGCCGACCCGCGGAACCGGTACGCTGACCCTCAGGGTGAGTTACGCCGTTCGGCGTACGCGGGCTTCGTCGGGGGTGGGCACCATGGTCGGAGAGATCCTGTTCGCAGCGGAGCTGACACGGAGGGCCCTGTTCACAGGCGCCGCCTCCGGCATCGCGGCGCCATCCCTGCTCGCCGACACGTCGCCGGCGCCGTCGGCGGCAACGGCGGCATCGCCGGCCGCAGACCTCGTCTACAACGTGCGGGACTTCGGTGCGGCGGGCGACGGAACGACGGATGATCTGCCGGCCATCACCGCCGCCATCGCGGCAGCGACCGCCGACGGCGGGGGCACCGTCTGGTTCCCGGTGGGCGTCTACTCCATCTCCGGGCCGATCGGAGACACCACCCGCGGCCTCACCAGCATCACCCTTGCCGGGGCCGGGTCGCAGATCGCCACCATCCGCGCCTCCACGAATGCGCCGATCCTCACCGGGCTCTGGTACTCGTGCACGGTGGTGAACCTCGTTCTCGACGCCAACCACCTCGGGTCGCCCTGTGTCTCTGTGCATCTCGACAAGACCCACCTCGAACGGCTGCTGCTTCTCAACTGGCAGGACTACGGCATCCTGGTCAACGACGGCACCTTCAGCGACGACGGCGGCCTGCTGAACAGCATCGACCGGTGCAACATCTACCAGAACAGCGGAACGGGCATCCACACGGGCTACCGTTTCTACGACTCGTGGATCATCAACAACAACATCGGCGCGACCTACGCCGACCTGTCGATCGAGGGTGGACCGGTGCGCATCCTCGGGAACCATCTCGACGGTTCGCCGACCTACAACATCGAGTTCCGGGGCAACAAGCGCATCGTGGTCGCCGACAACATTCTGGAGGGGTCGAGAAAGCAGTCGATCGTCTACACGATGCCGCCGTGGCTCGACTCCGACAAACCGCAGATCCAGATCGTCGGCAACACCTTCTCGAACGGCGGCAAGCTGGCTCAGAACGTGTACCCCGCCATCTCCATCGTCGGCCGTTCGAGCACCCAGCGCACCGAGGGCTTCTCGATCACCGGCAACACCTTCGCCTGCGACGACGCCGGCGCCGGCTGGACCTACGTGGTCGAAGCCCAGTTCGCCCGTGCCATCGCGGCCACGGGAAACCAGTGGCGGGAGGGGCACATGGCCACCCAGCCCTGCCGGTTCGTCACCTGCTCGAACACCGAGGTCATCGGGAACCATGCCGACAATGTGGTCAAGACGACCTGAGATGAGACACGCCATGCCCAAGAACACCGCGACAGAGGATGCGACCGCCGAGGAGGTGAGGCGCATCATCGCCCAGGGCGACCTGCACACCGTCTTCCAGCCCATCGTCGACCTCGAGACCCGTTCCACCGTCGCATTCGAGGCGCTCAGCCGCGGGCCGGTCGGGTCGGTGGCAGAGATGCCCGACACCCTCTTTGAGGTCGCGGCCCGGGTGGGACTGACCGGTGAGCTCGACCAGGCCTGCGTCGCGGCATCTCTCTCGGCCGCCCAGCGCGCCGGCATCGTCGAGCCGCTCTCGCTGTTCGTGAACGTCGAGGCCGAGGCCCTGAGCCTGTTCGCCGACCTGCTGCCGCTGAACCTCGTCGTGGTCGTCGAGATCACCGAGCGGGATCTGCTCGACGACCTCGGCATGCTGCTCCGCTCGGCGGCGCGACTGCGTTCCGCCGGCCTGAAGATCGCCATGGATGACGTCGGCAGCAACCCGGCGTCTCTCGCCCTGCTCCCTCTCCTGCAGCCCGACATCATCAAGCTCGACATGAGCCTGCTGCAGAAGCAGCCGAGCAGGCACACAGCCCGGGTGATGGATGCGGTCAGCACCTACCAGGAGGAGTTCGGCGCCGTCGTCATCGCCGAGGGCGTGGAGACCGAGCGTCACGTCGTTCAGGCGCGCGCGCTCGGCGCGACCCTCGGCCAGGGCTGGCTGTTCGGCAGGCCCAGCGCGCTGGTCGCGATCGAGGCGCCTCCCGGCGTGCAGGTGGGGCCTTCGACCGCTGCCGTTCAGGATGAGGCGACACCCTTCACCGTGGCCGAGCGGTCCCGGGCGCCGAAGTCTTCGTCGAAACCCCTGCTGATCCAGGCGAGCAAGTTCCTCGAAGAACGGGCTCTCGACGGCGACAGGTCGACGGTGGTGCTCTCGACCTTCCAACTCGACTCCAACTTCACCGACGCGATGCGCGCCAAGTACACGGCCCTCGCCCTGCACACGAGCCTTGTGGCCGTCTTCGTGCAGGAGGCCGCCAACGGCATGACTCTCACCACCGGCGTCGACCGGCTCGAGCTGAGATCGTTCCCGGTCGCCGACCCGCTCGAGTCCGAGTGGTCGGTCATCGTTCTGAGCGCGACCTACGCCGCGATGCTCACCGCCCGTGAACTGAGCGGTGCGGACAACGCGCGGAACTTCGAGTTCGTGCTCACCCACAACCGTGATCTGGTGACAAGGGGCGCGCTCTCCCTGGCGGTCCGGCTGTGAAGCTCTTCGTCGGCCAGCGCGTGCGCGCCATCCGGTCGTTGTCGCTGCAGCTGATCTTCGTTCCGGGGGCGGCTTTTCTCGCCGTGCTCGCCTCCACCGCCGACTTCAATCCGGGCTGGGCCCGCTACGTCACCTTCGTCGGCGTGGCGGCCGGGCTCGTGGTGGCCGCGATCGCCCGGTTCACCCGGCTGGCGAACAGCCGCTTCACCACCCGGGTGGTCGTGGCGACGATGGCCCTGACGACGCTGATCGGGCTGAGCATCCAGCCGTCGGCGATCGGGGTGCTCACCGCCTTCGTCTTCCTCGGTATCGCGGTCGGTTCGGCCGCGTTCCTGCGCCTGCGCACGGCGACGTTCGTGAGCGCGGGATGCACGCTGCTGGGGCTCATCGTGATTCTCTGCCGTTCCTCCATCCCCGTCGTCGCCGCCACCATCTTCCTCGCCCTCATGACGATCACGTCGATCGTGGTGATCGTGCTGCGCCAGTCCCTGCAGGCGGCGCGCGACGAGGCCATCGCGCTCTCGCTCACCGACTCGCTGACCGGCCTCGCGAACAGGCGCAGCATGGAGGCGAACATCCCGGTGATGATCGCGCTGGCCGAGCGCACCGGGCAGCACGTCGGCTGCCTCCTGCTCGACATCGACCTCTTCAAGGTCGTCAACGACACGCACGGCCACGAGACGGGCGACGAGGTTCTGAAGACGGTCGCCGGGGTGCTCCGGAACACGACCCGCGAGAGCGACGTCTGCGTGCGCATCGGGGGCGACGAGTTCTGCGTCTTCACGGTCGTCACGACGCGCGACGACCTGCAGCGGATCGCCGAGCGCGTGCGGGTCGCCATCGCCGGGCTGCCCTCGACACCCCACCTGACCGTGAGCGTCGGGGGCGCCGTCACGCAGCCCGAGATGGGCCGGATGCATGCAGCCGACGGCCTCGACGAGCTGCTGCGCCAGGCCGACAGCGCGCTCTACCTGGCCAAGGCGGGCGGCCGCAACCTGGTGAAGATCGGCTGAGCGGCTGAGCGGCTGAGCGGCTGAGCGTCAGAGACTCTGAGCGTCAGAGCGTCGGGATGACCCAGCCGTACTGGCGCGCCAGCACCGAGAGCAGGAAGAGCCCTGCCCAGAGCGCGGCGCAGACGAACAGCCGCACGTCTTTCAGCACGACCTCTTCGGGTGCGCTCGCCTCACCGCGCTCGATGTCGAACGCATAGAGCAGCAGGGCGACACCGAACGGCACGATCGAGGCGATCGACCCGATCGAGGTGCCACCGTTCAGATCGAACGCCCACATCGCGTAGGAGAGCATCGTGAGGGTGGCGGCGACGGTCCAGATGAAGCGCAGGTAGCCGAGCGAGTACGAATCGAGCGTCTTGCGGGTGTGCTCGGCCTCGTTGCCCACGCTGCCCGCCTTCTCGGAGTAGCGCTTGCCCGCGACCATGAACAGCGAGCCGGAGGAGATCACCAGCAAAAACCACTGGGTCACCGGCACACCCACGACCGCTGCCCCGGCGATGGCGCGCAGAACGAACCCGCTGGCGACGACCACGATGTCGATCACGGGCTGGTGCTTCAGCCACAGGCAGTACGAGACCTGGATGACGACGTATGTCAGCAGCACCGCCGCGAACAGCGGGTGCCCGAGGAGAAAGGCGACGATGCTCGGAACGATGAGCAGCGCGATGCTCGTCGGCCATGCAACCGCCGCGGGGAACTCCCCCGAGGGGATCGGCCGGAAGCGCTTCTTGGGGTGCACTCGGTCAGACTCGATGTCGAGCAGATCGTTCAGCATGTAGCCGCCCGATGACGTCAGGCTGAAGGCGACGATGGCGAAGACGAGCTCGAGCAGCACACCGGGCTCGAGCAGCACACCCGCGGCGAGCGGCGCCACGGCGAGCAGAACGTTCTTCATCCACTGTTTGGGTCGCATCGCCCGAAGGAACGCCGGAGCCCGCGATGGCGTAGCCTTCAGA
The DNA here is from genome assembly GCF_002931235.1 of Subtercola sp. Z020. Taxonomy (GTDB): domain Bacteria; phylum Actinomycetota; class Actinomycetes; order Actinomycetales; family Microbacteriaceae; genus Subtercola. The sequence goes on from NZ_PSTT01000101.1 coordinate 7,926, forward strand.
ACTGTCACTGACTTCCCCCAGTCGAGCCCCACACCCCCCACTTCTGGGGGCTTTCCTTCCTATACTAGAGCTATGACTTCCCCCGAGAGGGTCAACACTTCGTGAGAACAGGATTGCTCTATGTGCTGTTCGCAGCACTCTCCACAGCGACCAATCTCGGGGCCCAGTACCTGATGCAGCTGCTCTACACGGGGCCGTTCGCACTGTTCGCGAGTGTGGTGGTCGGCACCGGCGTCGGCGTCGTGACGAAGTACCTGCTCGACAAGCGCTTCATCTTCCGCTTCGAGGTGACGAGCATGAAGCACCAGGCCAGAACCCTCGGCCTCTACACCGTGATGAGCGTGGTCACGACCCTCATCTTCTGGGCGTTCGAGTTCGGGGCCCTCGCGGTCTTCGGCACCGATGCCGCCAAGTACACCGGCGCGGTCATCGGCCTCGCGCTCGGGTATGTGATCAAGTACTACCTCGACAAGAACATCACCTTCAGGGCCGACAGGGCCAGAACGGATGCACTGTGAACAGGGTCTCGTCGTGGGGGCGGCTGAGCGACGCCGAACACTCCGTGGTTGCGATCACGTCGGCCGCCGACGCTCCGGCCATCATCGCCTCGACCGCACCGGGGATCGCCCGGGGCATGGAGCGCAGCTACGGCGACGTGGCGCTGAACGCCGGCGGCACGCTGTGGGACATGCGGCCGCTGAACCGGTTTCTGGCCTTCGACGCCGAGTCGGGCATCCTGACCGTCGAACCCGGCGTGCTGCTCCGCGACATCCAGGCCACCTTCAGCCGTCAGGGCTGGATGCTCGCCGTGACGCCCGGCACCGAGATCGTGACCGTGGCCGGCGCCATCGCGAACGATGTGCACGGCAAGAACCACGCCACCCGCGGCACCTTCGCCGACCACGTGGTCTCGATCACCCTGGTGAGAACCGACGGTGAGGTCATCGTCTGCGGCCCCGACGACGAGCCGGAGGGTCGCGGCTGGTTCGAGGCCACCTGCGGCGGACTCGGCCTCACCGGCCTGATCGTTCAGGCCTCGATCCGGCTGAAGCGGGTGCCTGGCCCCTGGCTGCTCGCCGAAGACGTCGCCTACCAGAGCCTGCCCGAGTTCTTCGAGCTCTCCGACTCGTCGGAGCTGTCGTACGAACACGTCGTGTCGTGGATCGACATCACCACCGGCGGCGGCCGGCGCGGCATCCTGTCGCGGGCGAACCCCGCCGCCTCGCCGCACCGCGCGCCGCCCGCGGCGGGCACACCGCTCGGCGCGGCCGCGGGGGGCATCACCTTCCCCCTGGTTCCACCGGTGTCGCTGGTGAACACCCTCACCCTGCCGCTGCTGAACCGGGCGTACTACCGCCTGAAGCGCGCGGGCGTGGGCTCGAAGGTCGTGCACTACAAGCCGTTCTTCTACCCGCTCGACGCCATTCAGGAGTGGAACCGCGCGTACGGCCCGCGCGGCTTCTACCAGTACCAGTGCGTTCTGCCCCGGGAGAGCGGCCTCGAGAGCGTGCGGGAGATCCTCCGCCTCGTCGCCCGCTCGGGCCAGGGCTCGTTCCTCGGTGTGCTGAAGACGCTGGGCGACCGGGAGCCCCTCGGCATGCTGAGCTTCGCGCGGCCGGGCGTGAACCTGACGATCGACTTTCCCAACCTCGGCGCCTCCACCCTCGTGCTGATGGCCTCTCTCGACTCGGTGGTTGCCGAGCACGGCGGTCGACTGTACCTGGCCAAAGACGCTCGGATGCCCGCCTCCCTCTTCGAGGCCGGGTACCCCCGACTCGAAGAATTCACCGCATACCGCGATCCGGGTATCAGCTCGGAGCTGTCCCGCCGTCTGTTAGGAAGCTGAATGCCCGCCACCGCCTCGACCACCGCCTCGACCTGGCCCACCGACCTCGTCATCGTCGGCGCCACCTCGGCCATCGCGGAGAACTGCACGCGCCTGTGGCTGGAGGGCGGGGCATCCCGCGCCCTCCTGATCGGGCGCGACGAAGCCGGGCTCGACCGCATCGCGACCGACCTGCGGGTGCGTTTTCCCGCGGCGGCCATCAATACCTCTGTGACCGATCTGCTCGATGTGCCGTCGATCACCTCTGCCGTGCAGGGTTTCGCCGGGCCGGGCACCCCGGGTGCAGCTGCCGGCGCCGGCCTCACCGTGCTGATCGCGCACGGCTCGATGACCGACCAGGCCGAGTCGCAGGCCGACCTCGCCAAGGCGGCTTCGGTGCTGCAGGTGACCGGGGTCTCGCCGTCGCTCTGGATGGAGGCGTGCGCCGACACCATGACCGCCGGCACCATCGCCGTGCTCGGCTCGGTCGCCGGTGACCGGGGTCGCAGGAAGAACTACATCTACGGTGCCTCGAAGGGCCTCATCGAGCGGATGGCCGAGGGGCTGCAGCACCGCCTCGCCGCGTCGCCACTGAATGTCGTGCTGGTGAAGCCCGGGCCGACGGCCACGCCCATGACGGCGGGCATGCCGGCGAGCGGGCTCGCGCCCGTCTCCGCGGTCGCCGCCGACATCGTGAAGGGCGTGAACGCCGCCCGGCCCGTCGTGTACGCCCCGATCAAGTGGCAGGTCATCATGACGGTGGTGCGCCTCATCCCGCGCCCCGTCTTCAACCGACTCGACTTCTAGACGCGTCCGGGGCCGCAGGCCGCGCAGGGCCGCAGGCCGCGCAGGGCCGCAGGCCGCTCAGGCCGCGTTGCCCTCGAAGGCCGAGTCCTCGTAGTCCTCGGTGAGGCCGTGCGGGGTCTTCTCCCAGTGGTGCGGGCTGAACACGATCTGCCAGGCCGCGCGCCACGCCGAGATCGAGTGCAGGATCCAGTACGCCGGGTTCAACAGAGCGAACATCGCCACCCGCCAGTTGTAGCGCTTCCAGGCCGCCAGCCCCGAGACCACGATCATCAGGCCGTTGGAGAACAGCATGTTCGTCGTGCCCGCGACGATCAGCCACTCCGGCAGGTCGAGGCCGATGAACTGCACGCCGAGGTAGGTGAAGATGGTGAACCCCAGAACCAGCGGGTAGAGCAGGAAGGCCAGCGGGGTGCCGAGGATGAGCGCGAACAGCGACAGGGCACCGAGCGGCCCGTTCACGCGGAACCAGCGCACCGGGTGCCGCGTGTTCACCGCCGCCGTCATGATGTAGCCCTTGATCCACCGGGTGCGCTGTCGGATCCAGGCGCCGACCTCGGCGCAGGCCTCTTCACCGGTGGATGCCTCGACCACTCCGACCCGGTAGCCGTGCGCCGCAACGCGGAGCCCGAGGTCGGCGTCTTCTGTCACGTTGTACGGATCCCACGCACCCAGCTGCCGCAGCACCGCCGTGTCGAAGTGGTTCGACGTACCGCCGAGCGGAATCGGCAGGTGCGACTGGTCGAGCCCGGGCAGCATCGAGTCGAACCAGTGGGCGTACTCCACGGCGAAGAGCCGGGTCAGCACGTTGTAGTCCGCGTTGAAGTAGACGAGCGCGCCCTGCAGGCAGACGAGCTTCTTCTGGTTCGGGTCGACGTAGCGGCGCTCGAACTCGTCCTGCCGGAAGGCGGCGACCGTGTCGCGCAGCTGCGACGGATTCGGCCGGTCTTCGGCGTCGTAGATCACGACGAACTCGCCGCGGGCGAACGACAGGCCGTAGTTGCAGGCACGCGGCTTCGTCTGCGGGCCGCCGGGGGGAACGATGACCATGCGCACGTACTCGGGCGGGCGCATGGTGCGAACCGCCGCGATGGTCTCGTCGTCGTCGGCCTCCAGCAGCACCATGACCTCGAGCTTGGCCTTCGGGTAGTCGATCGCGCCGATGTTCACCAGCAGTTTGCTGATGATGTTGGCCTCTTTGTAGGCCGGGATCAGGATCGTGTAGACCGGCAGCTCGTTGTCGGGGATGCGCGCCGGCAACGGCCGGAGCCCGCGACGAACCCGCTCGAGCGACACCTCGGTCGCCCAGCGTTCCTTGTCCCGCACGTTGAACGGTGCGCGGAACCCGGCCACGGCCTTGAACGCGATGTTCATCAGGAAGATGAGGTTGGCGGCGGTGAGCACGAAGATGAGGGTGGCGGTCAGGTTCACGAAGCAGAACGCCACGATGATCGCCACGATCACCCCGGGAGTGACGATCTGCCAGCGACGGAGCCCCGCCTTGGCCGACTCGTCGGAACTCTCGGTGGCCAGGGCATCCGATGCACCGAAGAGCAAGCGGGTGCGGCACGCCGCCTCGACGGCCTGGTTCAGGTCCCAGTCGGTGGTGGTGCGCACGCGGATGCTGCGCACGCCCAGCATCTCCCGGGCCGCGTAGATCACTTCTTCGGTGGGCGGCACCGTGGTCGCGATGACGGCCCCGTTGCCCTCCCGCTTCCACGGCACCCAGCCGGCTTCGATGTACTGCTCCGGGTCTTCGGTCGCGAACAGGCCGGCCTGCGGCGGGTTCTCGACGAGGTCGACCAGCGGCGCGTCCCACTGCACGGCGAGGGCCTCGTACATCTCGCGGCGGGTCACAGCGCCAGAGAGGATCAGCTGCCGGCCGAGCAGGCCGCCCTCCCGTGCCTGGCGCGCCAGGGCATCCTGCAGCTCGTCGTCGCTGACGAGCCCTTCGTCGACGAGGATGTCGCCGATGCGGCGGGAGGCGTTCTCGGTGTCGGTCACGACCAGATCCGTTCGTAGATGCGGTAGTCGCCCTCTTCGAACACCACGCGGTACGCGGTCTGGAACGAGGGCTGCTTCTTGACGGCGTCGTAGACGAGGTCGGCCACGCCGGTCTCGCTGAGCTCCGGTGCGTCTGCCGTCGAGACGAACACCCACTTCGCGTGCGTGGCGGGGCTGGCGATCGCCTCGTCGAAGAGCTCGCCGGTCGACCGGTTGTAGTAGTCGACGAGCGGGATGCCGATCTGCGGCAGCAGCGCGCTGCCGGCGGCCGATTCATCCATCAGCACCTGCCCGCCGTCGTAGTGGTCGCGCAGAAAGGCTGCGGCATCCGTCGCGCCGCTCGCGCTCTTCAGCTGCACATACCCGTCGGCTTCGGCGATGACAGAGGAACGTTCGGGGTCGGTCACCCACCAGGCGCTCTGCAGCACCAGCGCCAGGCCGACCAGCGCGAGAAGCCCCCGCCCGATCGTCGGCACCCGCGACAGGCTGTCGACGAACGCCGCGGCGAGCACGGCGAGCCACGGGATGACCGCCAGCGCGTACCGCGAATTCCACCAGTTCTCGGGCAGCGAGTGGTCGTTGTTCATGTGCGTCTGCCCGAGGTACAGGCTGAGCAGTGAGAAGCCGTAGGCGACGCCCATCACCCAGACGAGCAACGCGGTGTTCGAGAGCCCCCAGCGCCACGCGACGACGACCGCCCCGGCGATGCCGAGAACGACGGTGAGAAGGCCCGCCGTCTCGAGAACCGACCAGTTGTAGGTCCAGAGGGTCAGTCCGGCGTTGTGCGTGTAGGCGAGCAGGCCGGCATCGGCGGTCGCCTTCTGGAGGTTGGAGGCGGAGTACTGACCGTTCAGGAACTCGAGCGGGTTGTTGTAGACGGCGGAGTTGTAGGCCAACCACCAGGCGATGGCCAGGGCGGGCAGCGCGGCGAACGCGAACGACATCTTGACGGCGTACCGCCATTCCTTCTTGCGCCGCCAACTCGCGATCAGTACCACCAGCGTTCCGCCGACCACGAGCACCCAGCCCTCGTACCGCGAGAGGGTCGCGCCGGCGGCGGGCAGCCCGGTGAACACCATCATCTCGCCGGCACTCAGGTTGCGTTTGGACGTGACCCAGTGCGCGAGCCCGGCGAAACACCCCATCATGCAGAGGATCAGCACCGGCTCGGTGAGCGCGGTCGTGTAGATGTACAGGATGCTCGGGTTCGCGATGATCAGCAGCACCCCCGCGATGCGCCCGGAGCGGCCCAGACCGATGCGCGCAGCGACACGGTACACACCGCACGCCGTTCCCATCAGGCAGACCAGGCCCAGCAGGCCTGCGGCGAGGCCGGTGTGCCAGAGCCAGAGGTTCTGCACGAACGGCACGAGAATGAGGCTCGGAACCGGCAGCCATACGGTACCGAGCTGGGTGAACCCCGGCGCCTTGCTGTCGAACAGGCGCCTCGAGATGGTGAGGTGGCTCTGCGAGTCGGCGTAGGCGATGTTCAGGCCGGTCGACGTGGTCACGATCACGGCCACGATGCCGACGACGAGGGCCGCGACCGCCACCACCATCGTTCCCGGCACGCGCCGGCCGACGGTCGGGGCGCCGAGCGAGACCCAGCGCGCGAGGCACCACTCAGCGAAGCGGGAGGGCGCCGGGCGCGGCGGGGCAGCCGGTTCGGCGGTCAGCACGCTCACGTCGGGCCCGCCCGTCAGTCTGCGGTCGTGCCCGAGGCGGGCGGCTGGGTCGGCCCCTGGCCGTTCGACGTGCGGTCACGCTCGGCCTCGAGCTGGGCATCCACATACGCCGCCAGCTTCTTGCGCCGGCGTCGACGGGTGGCCTCGCCGATCGCCGCGGCCAGAATGAGCACGATGATGACGATCACGGCCCAGAGCGCGTAGCTGTTGTAGTCGCTCGTCACCGCGGTCTGCGGCACGATGGCATTGCTCGAGAGCGCAACGGGGTCGGTCAGCGACGACTGGGCGACGAGCACGTCGCCGGTCAGGCCGAACCATGCGCCCGGGTTCGTCAGCGTGTAGTGCGCGGCCTGCACCTGCAGCGGGTCGGTGGCGCTCTGGTCGTCGGGCGACCAGCCGCCGAGCAGCAGGATGTCGCGGCCGTTCGTGTCGAACGACTCGAAGGCGGCGTACGGAAGCGTGGTTCCGACCCCGAACGTGACGGCCTTCGAGTCGATCGCGGTGAACGCGTCGAGGCGGAGGGGCGCCTTCAGCGCGTCGGAGTCGTCGGAGGTGGCGCCGACGACCAGGCCCGACTGGGTCGAACCCCGGAACTCCTCGAGCGAGGGCACGGTGACGGCGAGCTGCACGGTCGAGTTGCGCTGCAGAGACGCGACGATGTCGCCCGCCGAAGCGACGGCCGCCTGGTCGCCGAGACTCGTGCCGAAGGCGACCGGCAGGGTCTGGCCGAGGGCCTGCGGAAAGCGCTGGAAGCCGGCATCGAGGCTCTGGCCCCGCGTGCCGGTGACCGTCGACGCGCCGTTGTCGACGAAGAGCTCGACGGGGATGCGGTTCGACGCCGGCACGCAGTCGCCGGTCGCGGCCTGGGTGCTGAGCGAGACCTTCAGCGCGTTGGCGGCCGTCAGGCGGGTCGACGCGACGGGCAGGGTGAGGTCGAACGCACTCGTGCCGCCGAGCACCTCGGAACCGATCAGGTAGTCGTTCCAGTAGACGTTCATGGTGGCGACGATCGAGTCGGGAACGGCGGAGTGCATGCCGACGATGTGCACGCTCGCATCACCGATCGGGCCGCCGAACGCGCTCTGGCTGACATTCACAACGGCGTCGGGCTGGCCGGCTGCGGCGAGCGCGATCTGGGCGCCGGCGCCGAGGTCGCGGAACGTCGGAGAGAGGGTCGCCGTGTCGCCGTTCGACGACGTGCCGGTCTGGCTGAGGCCGGTGGTACTGGATGCGCCCGCGAGGGCGAGATAGTCGCTGGCGAGAGCGGCACCGGCGGCCGGGAGCGCGGCTTCGGGGCCCGAGATCGTCAGCACGGGCACGCCCGCTGCATCGGTCGAGAGTGCGGTCGTGACCGGAGCGTCGGCGGCGGTCGCGTCGGCGGGGGCGAACGTCACGACGCGGCCCTGGGCGGCATCCACAGCCACAGCGTGTGCAGCATCGGAGACCGTCGTCAGGCTCAGTTCGACGGGCGCGGGGTAGGCGTGCGCCAGGGCACCGACCGCTGCGAGGCCGGCCTGCCGCACGGAGTTCGACGCGGCATCCGGAATCGTCACAGACACCGCGGCGAGCGCCGGGGAGAAGAAGTCGGCGAGGGTCGTCGGCGCCGTGGCCTGGCCCTCCGTGCTGACGGCGGTCTCGCTGAGCGACACGCTCGCCGTTGCGGGCGGCAGGCAGACCGCGGCGGCGTCGGGGGTGCTCGCCGCCGCAGGCTGGTACGTGTAGCCGATCGAGACCTGCCCGTTGACGACGTCGTCGCCGGTGAGCGGGATGCTGATGGCCGCCGGCGCCGTGGGGTCGACGCTCTGGCGCACCTCGCCGCGCACGGTCACGAGCACGACGCCGGTCGAGCCGGGGGCCGCCGGCACCAGCGGGGTCAGCGTCGCGGTCGCGGTCGTCGGGGAGAGGCCGACGGGCACCTGCACGTTCACGAACACCGGCACGCCGTCGTCGGCGATCTCATCGACGGCGGGGGCGGCCAGGGAGCCGGGTACGTCGACGGCCTGCACTGTGGCGCTGCGGGCGCCGGCGGTCGCCGTGGCGGCGATCGCGGTGGCGGCGGTCGCCGTGGCGGCACCGGCCAGCGGCGCGGCCACCAGCAGCGCACTGACGCCCGTCGCAGCGAGAACCCGAAGAGCGGAGCGAGAGAAGGCGCTCATTGACCATCCGTAAAAAAGGGGCACCCGAAGCGCCAGGCTGACACGATTTTGCACCCAAACGAGGGATTGTGCAGAGTCGAGCGCGGGTAGTAGGCACCCCCACGCCTCAGGGAAATCCTAGGCTATAAAGGCGTCTTCTTCGTGCAGTCTCACCGCGTCGACACTACGGCTCTCCCCGAGCGCGCGCAGGTAGCTCGCGCTCAACAGATCGCCGCCGACGAGCAGCCCCGACGCGGCCAGCAGCACACCCGGTCGTCGATGATTCGCCGCGGCGACCGCCAGCGACCCCACCGTATTGCCGAGCGCACCCAGCAGCACGAGCCGGCGCGCGACCCGCGGGTTACGGACGACCCGTGGCGCAGCCGCCACGGCGAGAGCGACTCCCCCCGCTGCAACGAGAGCGATTGCGTCGAACCCCGTGCACGCGTGTGCCGCCCGGTGCGATCGCAGCGCGATGCCGACCAGCAGGGAGACCCCCGCCAGATCGAGCACCAGGCTCCGGCGGAAGGCCGCCGCGTCGGGGGGTCGTCTGGCGCCGTGCACTCCTCCATGATGCCCACTCCCGCTGCCGTCCGCAGCCGACGAACAGGTGTCGAACGATGCGGCACGCAGCCCACCACCGACTCATCCGATGAATCGAGTCGAGGGAGGCGGTCGCAGCACTCTTGCCTCGGTCGACGCGCCGCTCTAGAGTGTGATCAAACGATTGCGCACTCTGAAGGCAGGCCCCGTGACATCCGATGACTCCGATCTGCCTCTGGCAGGCATCCTCGTTCTCGACTTCAGCCAGTTCCTCGCCGGGCCCGTGGCCGCGATGCGTCTCGCCGACCTCGGCGCGCGCGTGATCAAGATCGAGCGGCCGGGCGTCGGCGACATCGGCCGCGGCCTCGCCTTCGCGGGGCGCGTGGCCGACGGCGACACCATCTCCTTCCACGCGATGAACCGCAACAAAGAGGGAATGACCGCCGACCTGAAGAACGACGACGACCTCGCCAAGGTGAAGCTGCTCGTCGCGCAGGCGGACGTGATCATCCAGAACTTCCGGCCGGGCGTGATGGAGCGCATCGGCCTCGACTACGACTCCGTCCGGGAGATCAACCCGCGCATCGTGTACGGCTCCGCGAGCGGCTACGGCGACACCGGCCCGTGGAAGGATCGCCCCGGCCAGGATCTGCTCGCGCAGTCGATCGCCGGCATCCCGTGGCTGCAGGGCTCGCGCGACGACCCGCCCGTGCCGGTCGGCCTCTCGATCGCCGACCACCTCACCTCGTGCCACCTCGCCGAGGGCGTCACGGCGCTGCTCGTACGGCGGTTCCGCACCGGGCGCGGCGGCCTCGTGCAGACCAGCCTGCTCGAAGCGATGCTCGACCTGCAGTTCGAACTGCTGAGCACCCACCTGAACGACAGCTCGGTCACCGTGAAACGCAACGGCCCGAACTCGGCGCACGCGTTCCTGCCCGCACCCTACGGAGTGTTCCCGACCAGCGACGGCTACCTCTCCCTCGCCATGAACCCGGTCCCCAAGATCGGCCACCTGCTCGGCCTCGAGGCACTCGAAGCGTTTGTCGACCCCGACACGTGGTGGAGCCACCAGGACCAGATCGAAGCCCTGCTCTCGGCGCACCTCGCCCTCGAGACCACCGAGCACTGGCTCGCCCTGCTCGATGCAGGCGACGTCTGGTGCGCCCCGGTGCTCACGCTCGAACAGCTGGTCGACCACGCGGGCTTCCGGGCGATCGAGATGACACAGGATGTGGTGCGGGCCGAGGCCCACACCGGTTCGGGCGAACGCCTGACACTGACAACGACCCGCAGCCCGATCCGCATCGACGGTCGTGTGCTGCGGAGCGATGTGCCGGCCCCGAAGCTCGGGCAGCACGATGCGTCGCTCGCGGCTGAGTTCCTCGCGGCCGGTTCAGGTGCGGCGGCGAGCGTCGGCGCGAAGGCGGGCGGCGCAGGCGTGGCCGACGCGGGCACGGCGGTGGGCGTGGGCGGCGCGGGGTCGCCCTCGTGAGCGTGCACCTCCGCGGCATGACGTGGGACCACCCGCGCGGCCTCGACTCCGTCGTGGCCGCCTCGGCCGAATACGAACGCCAGCACCCCGGCGTGAGCATCGAGTGGAGTGTTCGCTCGCTGCAGGCGTTCGCCGATCATCCGATCGCCGACCTCGCCCGGGACCACGACCTGCTCGTGATCGACCACCCGCACATCCCGCTCGCCGCCCGCGACGGCCTGTTCGCCGCGCTCGACGGCCAGGGCCATGACGCCGAACTCGACGCCCTGGCGAACGCATCGCTCGGAGCCTCCCACGCCACCTACCGGCACGACGGGCACCAGTACGGCCTGGCAACCGACGCGGCGGCGCAGGTCGCGGTGTACCGCCCCGACCTGCTGCCGACGGAAGATGTGCCGACCACCTGGGAGGGCGTGTTCGCCCTCGCCCACGACGGCCGCGTGCTCTGGGCCCACAAACCCATCGACGCGTTCTCGAGCCTCATCACGATCGCGGCCAACCACGGCGCAGAGGCGATGCGGCAGCCCGGCGTCTTTCTCACGCCCGAGCAGGCCGCGCCCGCGCTCGACATCATGCACCGCCTAACCGAGCTGGTGCCCGCCGACAACGCCGGGTTCAACCCGATCCAGGTCGCAGAGGGCCTGGTCGGGGGCGACGACCGCCACGTCTACTCACCGCTCGCCTTCGGGTACACGAACTACTCCCGCGCAGGGTTCCGCCCGCACCGGCTCGCCTACACCGACATGCCCGCGGGGCCGCTCGGTCACGCCGGTTCGCTGCTCGGCGGGGCCGGCATCGCGGTCTCGGCGTTCAGCCCGCACCGCCAGGAGGCGACCGACTTCGCCTTCTGGCTCGACTCCCCCGAGGTGCAGAAGGGCGTCTACTTCGACGGGGGCGGCCAGCCCGGGCATCCGGAAGCCTGGAACGACGACCGCACGAACGCTTTGACGCTCGACTTCTTCCGCAACACGCGGGCCACTCTCGACGGTGCGTACGTGCGCCCCCGGTTCGCCGGATTCATCGAGCTGCAAGACGAAGGGTCGCCGCTCGTGACGGCCGCCCTGCTGGGTGAGCTGAGCGACGCCGAGCTGCTGCGCCGGCTCGACGCCCTCACCGCGCGGCTGCTGGTGGCTCCGGATGCCGCGGCCCCCCGCCGCGCCCCCGCCC
>NZ_PSTT01000092.1 GCF_002931235.1 Subtercola sp. Z020
CACCCGCCCCGCCAACCCCACCACCAGGATCGCGACCGCCACGAGCACGAGGGAGAGGGCGACCGCGGCATCCGGATCGGTCTCGCGCTGCAGGTAGATCTCGAGCGGAAGCGTGCGCGTGACACCCTGCAGGCTGCCGGCGAACGTCAGGGTCGCACCGAATTCGCCCAGCGCCCGGGCGAACGACAGGATCGCGCCCGAGAGCAGCGCCGGCAGCACCAGCGGCAGCGTGATGCGCCGCAGCACCGTCGTCGGCCTCGCGCCGAGCGTCGCCGCGACCGCCTCATAGCGGGTTCCGACCGTGCGGAGCGCCCCCTCGAGGCTCAGCACGAGGAACGGCAGCGCCACGAAGGTCTGCGCGAGGATGACGGCGGTCGTCGAGAACGCGATCTGGATGCCCAGAACGTTCATCGGCTCGCGCAGCAGCCCCTGCCGCCCGAACGTGTAGAGCAGCGCGATTCCGCCGACGACGGGGGGCAGCACGAGGGGGAGCAGCACGAGGGAGCGGAGGATCCGTTGCCCCGGGAACGCGGTGCGCGCCAGCACGATCGCCATCGGCACACCGAGCACGATGCAGAGCACGGTCGCGATCGTCGAGGTTCTGAGACTGAGGAGCAGGGCATCCAGAGACGACGACGAGGTGACGAGCGGGATGAACGCGCCCCAGTTCACACGGGCGACCATTGCCACCAGCGGCAGCACCACGAAGAGCGCGCCGAGGGCGGCGACGGCCAGCACCCACTTCGGCACGCGGAGGGTCATGGCGCTCCGAAACCGGCGGCCGCGAGCACGGCCCGGCCGTCGACGCCCGTCACGTAGTCGATGAACGCCTGCGCGAGGCCGGCGTTCTTCGTGTCGGCGAGCGTGCCGATGGGGTAGGTGTTGACCGCGTTCGACGACTCGGCGAACGGTACGCCTTCGACCGCGTCGCCGGCGCCCTTCACATCGGTCACGTAGACCAGGCCGGCGTCTGCCTCGCCCGAGCTGACCTTGCCGAGCACGTCGGTGACGGCGCTCTCTTCGCTGACGGCGGGAATCTGGATGCCCGTGGCAGACTCGATGGCTGCGGCCGCCGAGCCGCAGGGCACGGCGGGGGCGCAGACGACCGTCTTCACGTCGGGGTTCGCGAGGTCGGCGAAGGTCTTCACGCCCGCCGGGTTGCCGGGCGGTGTCGCGATCTCGAGCACGTTGGTCGCGAAGTTCACCGGGGTGCCGTCGACGAGGCTCGCGTCGGTCAGCTTTGTCATGTTCTTCGTGTCGGCCGAAGCGAACACGTCAGCCGGTGCGCCGCCGGTGATCTGGGTGACGAGGTCGGAGGAGCCGGCGAAGCTGAACGTGACGGTGGTTCCGGGGTTCGCGGCCTCGAATTTGCTGCCGAGCTGGGTGAAGGTCGCCTTCAGCGAGGCGGCGGCGAAGATCGTGAGGGTTCCGGTCGGGGCGGTGGGGCTTCCGGATGCCGCGGCCGCGGTATTGCCGTCAGTGCTGCTGGCGCTGCTGCTGCTGGCGCCACCGCCGGCACCGCTGCTGTTCGGGGCCGAGCCGGCGCAGGCCGCGGCACCGGTGAGAACGCCGGCAGCCAGCGCGAGGGAGGTGAGGCGGCGAAGCAGACGGGTGGTGTTTGGCCTGACCGGCATGGGCTCAGACCCTCCCCGCCGGCGTCTCGACGATGACCGTCGTCGCCTTCACGACGGCCACGGCGACCGAGCCGAGCTCGAGCCCGAGCTCCCGCACCGCCTCGCTCGACATCAGCGACACGACGCGTTGCGGGCCGCACTGCAGCTCGACCTGGGCCATCACCGTGTCCATCACGATGTTCGTGACGAGGCCGACGAAGCGGTTGCGCGCCGAGCGACCCACGTCGGAGGGGTCGTCGGGCAGAATCGCGTTCCGCTGGGCGAGCTGCGCCAGCTCGAAGCCGTCGACGACCGAGCGGCCGGACTCGTCGCGGCTGCTGGTGAGGGCGCCGTTCTCGATCCAGCGCCGCACGGTGTCGTCGCTCACGCCGAGGTAGAGCGCAGCGTCACGGATACGGATATGCGGCATGAAGGAGAGTGTAGCGCCGCAGACGCGGAACGGGATGCTGCTGCCGAGCATCCACTCAGCAGCAGCATCCCGCTCGCGACCCGATCAGGCCCGCGACCCGATCAGAACGGAGCGACGCCCGAGCGGTCGATGAAGGTGCCGGTGGGGCCCCCGCCGCCGCGGGTCGCGAGCTCGACGATCGCGTCGGTGCCCTCGGTGACCGTCTGCGGTCCGCCGTAGTTGTTGAACTCGGTCGCGGTGTACCCCGGGTCGGCCGCGTTGATGCGCAGCTCGGGGAACGCCTTCGCGTACTGCACGGTCAGCATCGTGACGGCCGACTTCGACGCCTGGTAGAGCGGTGCGACGATCTGCGACTCGACGCGGTCGGGGTCGGTCACGGCGCCGAACGAACCCATGCCGCTGGTCACGTTGACGATGGTGCCGGTTCCGTTGCTGTCGGCTCCAGTGCTGCCGGCTCTGGATGCCCGGAGGAGCGGCAGGAACGCGAGCGTCATGCGCACGATACTGATGACGTTGGTCGAGAAGACGGTCTCGGCGTCGGCGGCGGTGAGCTCCGACGCCTCCCGGAACGGACCCGCGATGCCCGCGTTGTTCACGAGCACGTCGAGGCCGCCGGCCGCTTCGATCGTCGCGACCGCTGCGGCCACGGATTCGTCGTTCGTCACGTCGAGCTGCACGAAGCGTGCGCCGAGCTTCTCGGCTGCCTCGCGGCCGCGGGTCTCGTCGCGGGCGCCGATCCAGACGGTGTGGCCGGCCTCGATGAGGCGGCGGGCCGTCTCGAAGCCGAGTCCGCGGTTGGCGCCGGAGATGAGGGTGGTGGTGTTCTGTGTTTCGGTCATGACCTCAGTCTGCGCCGCGACGCGTGCCCTGTCGTGGCAGCGTTCAGCATGCGGACTGGCAGTACCACGCAGCATCCGATTCCCGCTGGCAGACTGGGGTCATGCAGGATTCGCAGAGTGGTCTCGGCGGGCTTCTCCGCGCGTGGCGCGACCGGCTCTCGCCGCTCGACGTGGGGCTCTACGCCGGCGACGCGCGGCGCGCGGCGGGGCTCCGGCGGGAGGAGCTCGCGGCGCTCGCGGGGCTCAGCGTCGACTACGTGGTGCGGCTGGAGCAGGGCCGCGCGACCCGGCCCTCGGCGCAGGTCGCGGCATCCCTCGCCCGTGCCCTGCAACTGAGCGACGCCGAGCGCGACCACCTGTTCGTGGTGGCCGGGCTGCTGCCGCCGTCGCCGCTCGAGGTGCCCTCGCACATTCCGCCAGGAGTGCAGCGCCTCGTCGCCCGCCTCGGTGAGACGCCCGTCGCGGTGTTCACGGCCGCGTGGGACCTGATCAGCTGGAGCCCGCTCTGGGCGGCGCTTCTCGGCGAGCCGCTGAACCCGGCGTCGGGGCGGCCGAACCTGATCCGTTCGCTGTTCACCGACGAGCCGCT
Source organism: Subtercola sp. Z020 (assembly GCF_002931235.1). GTDB lineage: Bacteria > Actinomycetota > Actinomycetes > Actinomycetales > Microbacteriaceae > Subtercola. Next base: position 3,472 of record NZ_PSTT01000092.1, read on the forward strand.
GCACGGCGGCGAGGGCTGGATCGTCAGCCGTTCGGGCAGCGTCGACGCGTTCGGGGCCTCGCTCGTCGCCGACCTGCGCCGTGTGCACGGAAAGTACCCCGACGACCGGTCGGTGAACGCGCTGATCGAGCAGCTGCTGGTTCAGAGCGACACCTTCCGCGCGCTGTGGCAGAGCGGGGCAGTGGGCGAGCACCAGTCCGAGCGGAAGGTGATGCGCACCGACGTGGTGGGCGACATCGAGCTCGACTGCGACGTGTTCACCGTGGCCGGTACCGACCTGCGCATCGTCGCCTACACCGCGGCCACCGGCTCCGACGCTGCGGCGAAGCTCGACTTCCTGCGGGTTGCGGGGGTGACGCGCGTCGATCCGTCCCGGCGCCCCAGCCGCCTGATCGGCTTGCGTCTCTGAACGTTCACACAGACTGGTCGTCGATTGCCCAGAAGAAACATATCGTCCTCATATGCGCCTCACTGACGGAGGCCGAACGGGAGGATCTTGATGTTGAATTCTTCGACGAAGTCTGGGCGGCGACGCGCGGTCTTCGGGGCTGTGACCGCTGCGGCCTGCCTGGTCGGATTGTCGCTCGCCGGAACGGCTCCGGCCTCCGCGGCAGACCGCGTGGACTATGGGGGCTCCGTGCCGGCCTGGGCCACATCGGCCAACGACACGGGTGCTGCAGCTGCCGACAAGACTGTCGAGGGGGAGATCTTTCTCCCGCTGCGGGATGCCGCAGGAGCCGCCGCGCTCGCCGCAGCTGTTTCGGCGCCAACCTCCCCGACGTACAAGCAGTTCCTCACACCCGATCAGTGGATCGCGAAATACTCGCCGACGAAGGCGACGTCAGACGCGGTGGTCTCGCTGCTGACGGCGGCAGGAGCATCCATCACCGCCGTTCCCGACAGCCGCCAGTACGTTGTGTTCCGGGCCAGCGTCGCCCAAGTCGACTCGCTCTTCGGCACGCAGCTGCACAGCTACTCGATCGCCGGTGCAACGCTCATCGCGCCGTCGACTGCTCCGTCGCTGCCCGCCAGCATCGCCGGCTCTGTGTCTGCGGTCAGCATCGACCAGGGCCGCACCCTGAACCACCCCGATCTCGTGCGGCCGGATGAGACACCGGCGAGCGACCAGCGTCAGTCGAAGATCGCTGTTCCCGACGCAACGCCCGCTATCGTGACCCCCTGCTCGAACTACTACGGGCAGTACACGGTGACGGCGCCGGCCGCCTACGGGCAGACGCAGTTCCCGACCGCGAACTGCGGGTACACGCCGCGACAGATCCGCTCGGCATACGGCCTCTCCCAGAATGTCAACACGGGTGCCGGACAGACCGTCGCTGTCATCGACGCCTACGCATCGCCGACAATCCGCGAAGACGTCAACACATATGCCGCACAGCTCGGTGAGGCGTCTCTCGCCGGAAACCTGCTGACGCAGGTCGTTCCCGACCCGTCGGAGTTCACCGACGAAGACCTCTGCGCGGGCCCCGCCAACTGGCAGGGCGAGCAGACGCTCGACATCGAGGCCATCCACGGTGTCGCCCCGCAGGCGAAGCTGCTCTATGTCGGTGCCACCAACTGCGACGCCGGGATCGATGTCGCGATGTCGAAGATCCTCGACAAGAAGCTCTCGAACATCGTGAGCAACAGCTACGGCAACGTCGGTGAGGCCGTCTCGGCCGACCTGGTGCGCGGCGAGGAGAACCTCTTCACGCAGGCGGCGGGCGAAGGTATCGGCCTCTACTTCTCGAGCGGTGACAACGGCGACGAGGTCGCGGCCCTCGGCTACGCGTCTCCCGACTACTCGGCTTCGTCACCGCTCGTCACGAGCGTCGGCGGCACCAGCGTTGCCATCGACAAGAACGGTGCGCTTCTGTTCGAGACCGGCTGGGGCAGCACGGGCGCCCAGATCGTCTCGACAAACGGCAAGCTCTCGTACACCCAGGCACTGCCCGGAACGTTCCGGTTCGGTGCCGGTGGCGGGGTGAGCGCCCTGTTCGCCGCCCCCGCGTACCAGAAGGGTGTGGTTCCGGCCTCGCTCGCGCAGGGTCACCGGGTGTCTCCGGATGTCGCGGCCATCGCCGACCCGTACACCGGGTTCTTGATCGGCATGCGTCCCATCACGGATGACGCCACGCTCGCCACCGGCCCCTTCGAGAAGGAGTCGATCGGCGGAACCTCGCTGGCATCGCCGGTGTTCGCTGGCCAGATGGCGCTCATCCAGCAGGCGACCGGAACCACCATCGGTTTCGCGAACCCGCTGCTGTACGCCGTCGACAAGTCGAACCCGTCCGTCTTCCGCGACGTCGTGCCGTCGGCCACGCCGAAGGCGCTGGTGTTCACGAGCCCCTCGACGGGCATCACCCGCCTGATCACGCTCGACACCGACACATCGCTGAAGACTGCGAAGGGCTACGACGACGTGACGGGGATCGGCAGCATCGACGTGAACAAGGCGATCGCTTCGGGCGCCATCAAGTAACAGACACGCACGGCTGGCCGGCCACTGCGTCGGCCAGAATCGAGGGTGGCCAGCATCGTGCTCGCCACCCTCGTTGCGTTCGTGCCGATGGTCAGCCGCGCGGAGCGGCGGGGGCCGCCCCGACCCCGGCGTCAGAAGTGGGTGATGCCGTAGACCGGGGCGGTGGGGGTGAGCAGGGCGGCGAGGCGGCGGGCGGCGTCGGGGGTGTGCTCGGTGAGGCGCGCGGCGGCGCGGAGGGTGCGGGGGTCGACGCCGCCGAGGTAGAGGGCGGCGAGTTCGGGCGCGGCGAGGGTCAGGTCGGGCTGGGCGGTGTCGTCGCGGGTGACGGTGGCGCGGGCATCCAGAACCTCGAGCCGGTACGTGCCGGACGCGTAGCCGAGGTCGTCGGTGACGGCGAGGGTGAGCGCGCCGGCGACGTCGGGCGCGTAGCCGCGGGCCTCGAACGCGGCGGCGACGTCGAGCACGCGGAGCCACAGCCAGTCTTCGACGCCGGTCTGCTTCACGGCCCGCCAGTCGGCGATCGCCCAGCGCAGGGGGTCGTCGGCGGGCGCGAACGCCCACCGAACGCCGACGGTGAGGTCGATGGAGGCGAGCAGCTCCCAGAGGCCCAGATACGCTCCGTCGTCGGCAGCCACGAGGTCGACGATCTCGACGTGGTCGGTGTCGGTGCCGTTCGCGTCGCCCGTCGCGCCGGTCACCCGGTACGAGACGTAGCCGTCGGGGGTGCCGTCGTCGGCGAAGTGCGCGGCGGCGTAGAGGGAGGCGTCGGGCTCGGCCTTCTCGGTGCGCCCGCCCGAGATGCGGGCCCAGGTCGCGGTGTGGCGGTCGACGGATCCGGGGTGGGCTGCGTGGAAGCGCGCGAACACGGCGGGCGCGAGCGCGCGGAGTTCGGCCGGCTCGACGAACTCGCTCCGCCCGGGGGGAGGGGTCAGCATCCGGAACCGCCCGTCGGTCAGCACGGTGCTGTGCGCGACGGTGGTCGCGACGCCGAAGCCGAAGCGGCGGTAGATGGTGGCCTCGGAGACGGTCAGGGCGGCCACGGCGAAGCCGGCTCTGGATGCCCGGCCGAGGTTCTCGGTCATCATCTGTCGCAGCAGGCCGTTGCGGCGGTGGGTCGGCCGCACCGTCACGTTGGAGATGAGGTGCACGGGCAGCAGGTCGGCAGCGCCGACGTTCAGGGTGCCGGGGTACGACGCGAACGTGGCGACGGGGATGCTCGGATCGCCCGCCGTGGCGTAGGCGGCGGTGAGTTCGCGGCCGTCGCCGACGAGGTTCGAGGCGGTCAGGGCGAGGGCGTCGTCGGAGGCGCGCGTGTCGTGGAAGCCGCGGCGTTCGGCGGCGATCCACGCGGCGGTAGCGGGCTCGGCCGACCCGTCGTCAGAAACGGCGGCGGGAAAGGTGCGGAACGCGTAGTCGTCGAGGGTGCCCATGTGTTCAGGCTAGCTGAGCTACCCGGCAGCGGGGCGGCGCGAGCGGCGGGTGAGCACCAGCCCGGCGACACTGGCGGCGAGGGCGGCCAGCGTCGCGAGCGCGAGCGGCACGAAGTCGCCGTCGTCGGCCGGCATGTCGATCGTCATCCAGAAGAACAGGATGGTCGTCGCGAGCGTGGCGGCGGGCGCGAGCCACCAGACGAGGTCGCGCAGCAGGCCCGGTACGAAGATGCGCGGGCGTCGGCGGGCGCCCTGCACGGCTCCGAGCACGCCGAACACCACCGCGAGGGCGGCGAGCAGCACCACCACGAGCAGTGGTGCGACCGCGCCGAACTGCTCGAGGCGGAGGGCCGCCGGGTCGGGCCCGGCGAAGGTTCCGGCGGGAAAGTCGAGCGCGGCTCCGGTGCCGTCGACGGTGAGGTCGAAGGGGTAGCCGGTGTCGAGGTCGCCACCGCGCAGGTCGAGCACGTGCAGCACGGTGCCCGCGTCGGTGGAGGTGTTCGAGGTGGTGCCGGAACGGTCGGCGGCCTGCGAGCCGGCCGCCGATGTGTACTCGGGGGAGTCGAAGGGCACCACAGCGGGCGCCCAGTCGCTCGGGCTGTCGGAGGAGTCGGTGTCGAGCGTCAGCCAGCCGCCGTCGGTCACGTCGCCGGCGAGCGATGCGGGCATGCGCAGCTGCAGCCGCAACGGGTCGGGCGCCGGCTCGTCGCCCCACGCCGAGTCGTACTGCCAGCCGTCGAGCAGCGCGGTCCAGCGGATGCGGTCGACGGCGGCGCCGCCCTGCCCCGCATCGCCGGCCCGCCCCGCCTGCTCTGCGGCAACCGCCGCCGACTCCAGCTCGTAGCTCAGCTGCACGTCGTGCGCTCCGGTCAGCACGTCGCCGAGGGTGGTTCGCATCAGTACGGTGTTCGGCCGCTGTTCGGTGGCGAACGGAACGTCTGCCCCGTCGATCGTGACCGATCGCACAGTCAGACCGAGGTTCTGGTGGTTCTGGATGCTCGGCCACTCCTGCACGAACTGGGGCACGCGCGATCCTTCGTCGCCAAACGTCACGGTGAGCTGCTCGGTGACGGCGAGCCGAGCATGGCCGTCGGCGGTGCGTGACAGGTCGGCGACGGCATCCATCGACGTCACCTTCGTGTCGATCGTGCCGGGGATGTCGCCCGAGAACGAGGCGAAGTCGTCGCCGCGGTCGTACGGGTTCGGCAGCACGCTGACGGCGACGATCGCGCCGGCCACGAGGAGCAGGGCGAGAGCGCGGAGGCCGAGACGCGGCCAGGTGAGGAAGCCGGGGGTGCGCCAGTCGCTGCCGCTGCTGCTGCTGCTGCCGCTGCCATCGTCGAGCTCGCCCTCGATGAGGCCGACAACCCGCTCGCCCGCTTCGCGCGGCGGCGCGAGCAGCACGGCGAACGGCAGCAGCGAGTCGTTCGTCGGCGCACGCTCGAGCAGCCGGGTGCGGTCGGCGTACACCCCGATGCCCTGCAGGTGCTGCTTCAGCAGCGCGCCGCGCCGGGTGAGGGGGCGGGCCGACAGGGCAATCGCCAGCACGATCACCGCGACCACGGTCGAGACGAGAACGAACGCGACCGGCCACCAGACGATCGACAGCTTCGCCTGGTGGGAGAGCTGGCGAACGATTCCCCACTGCACGAGGGTGAGCGCGAGGGGCGCCGCGATGAAGAGATCCCGCACGAAGCCGCGCGGGATGCGCCGCAGCCCGGTCGCCTGGAGGGCCCGGCGCGCCGGTGCCGCGCTGTACCGGGCGAGGGCCCGTGGCAGGTCGCCGATACGCCCGGTGCGGTGTGCGACGCGGGCCGCGTCGACGAGGCGGCCGCGCCGGTCTGCTGCCGCGCGGGATGCCCGGGACCGGCTCTTCCGCTTCAGGGCGCCGGTCTTCGTGAACGTCGCGTCGTCGGTGCCCGCCGCATCCGGAGCCGGCTTTCGGCGGTGCGCGACACCGCTCTGCACGCGGTCGAGCGACCCGGCCAACTCCAGCGCGCGGGGCCGCTGCAGCACGGCGGCGGCGGTCTCGGGGGAGACGCCCTCGGGGGGCTCGGACTGCGAGACGAACCAGGGGCGGCCGCGGGCGTCGCTCCACGCCACCCGGCGGGCGGCGAACGCCAGGAGCAGGGTGATCGCGAGGAAGGCGAGCGGGGCGACGGGACCGAAGGTCTGAACCCAGAAGAGCGGGGTCGGATCGGGCATTCGAAAGGTGCCGGGCTGAAAGTTCATGGTGAACCACGCCTCGGCGTGCGGCGGGATGTTCTGGTCGTTCATGAAACGGTAGGTGACGTCGCCGGGGGCGCCGCCTGCTGCGCCGCCCGCCTCGGGCTCGAGCCACTCGCCGGCGCTCAGCAGGGTCCACGCGAGGTTGCCGCGGGGCTGGCGCACGAGGCGGTCGTCGAGCTCCTGCGGCAGGGTGATGCTCACGTCGAGCCCGGCGAAGCCCTGCGGCCAGGAGGGGCCGAAGACGTTCCACTGCAGCAGGTCGACCGGCTGGTCGGTCGCGGTGTCGGTGGTCTCGTAGGCGAGGTTCGCGAGGTCGTAGCGCAGCACGAAGGCATGGTCGCCGGTGAGGGGTGCGGCGTCGGTGGTGCCCGTCGCGTTCCCCGTCCCGCTGCGCGGCCCGTTCCCCGGCGCGTCGAGCGTCAGGGTCTCGCGGTCGGGCGTCTGGGCTCTCTGCACCTCGATGGCCGCGCCATCCATCGTCGCTGTGATGTTCGAGAGGGCGAGGTCGTGACCCTGGTACTGGGTGGCGAGGGCGCGCTGGATGCCCGGCTCATCGGTTCCGTCGGGGAAGAAGGCGCCGATCCTCTCCTCCACATGCGCGACCAGCGTGCCGTCTGTGGATCGTTCGATGCGGTAGTCGACCGCGAACTCGCGGGCGATCCACCGGTCGGTGACCGTGTCGGCGGAGCTGGTGATGTCGTCGAGCGTCAGCGGCGGATTGATGACCGGACCGACCAGCAGCACGACGCCGGCCACAGCGACGGCGCCCCAGAACGCGCGCAGCCCGAACCGCAGCCGCCTGCCGCCGTGCGACCGCAGCCACGCCTCGAGCGCCAGCAGCCACCGCGACAGCAGCACCCAGAGCGGCGACGCGGCAGGGTACGGCGCCGGGATGCGCTCGGCGCCGGTTGCCTCGTTCGGCGAGTCGGTGGTCACGGCCCCGAGCTTACCGAGGCGGTCGCGCCGTGGCCGCCCGGACACCGCTCAGCGAATCCGACGCGCTACGCCGCCGGGTCGGGTACGAAGCGGTAGCCCATGCCCGACTCGGTGAGCAGGTACCGCGGCGCGGCCGGCACCGGCTCGAGCTTCTTGCGCAGCTGCCCGAGGTACACCCGCAGGTACCCCGAGTCGCCCGTGTGGTGCGGCCCCCACACCCCGGTCAGCAGGGCGTCGCGCGTGACGAGGCGGCCGGGGTTCCGCAGCAGCACCTCGAGGATCGCCCACTCGGTGGGGGTCAGCCGGATGGTCTCGGGCTCCGACGCGGGGCCGCGGTACACGTGTTTGCCCGCCAGATCCACCGTCACTCCGCCGAACGTGATGACGGGGGCCTCGTCGACGGTCAGGGCCCGCCTCGAGAGGGCCCGGATGCGCGCGAGCAGCTCATCGATGCTGAACGGTTTGGTCACGTAGTCGTCGGCCCCGGCATCCAGAGCCTCGATCTTGTCGGCCTCGCCGGTGCGCCCCGACACCACGAGGATGGGCACCTGGCTCCAGCCCCGGATGCCGTGGATCACGTCGACGCCGTCGAGGTTCGGCATGCCGAGGTCGAGCATCACGAGCTCGGGGTGGTGCTCGATGGTGCGGTTCAGTGCCTCGGCCCCGTCGGCGGCGGTCACGATGTCGTAGCCGCGCGCGCGGAGCGTCACGGTGAGGGCGCGGATGATCTGCGGGTCGTCGTCGGCGATGAGGATCTTCACGGGGTGGTCTCCGTCGGGGTGAGGGGGGCGGCGGAAGCGGCCGGCGAGGATGCGGCCGGCAGCGCGATCACCATCGTGAGCCCGCCGCCCGGGGTGTCGTGCGCCTCGAGAGTGCCGCCCATGCCCTCGACGAACCCCTTCGAGAGCGCCAGGCCGAGGCCGAGGCCGGTGAGGTTGTCGGTGTCGCCGAGCCGTTGGAACGGAACGAACACGTCTTCGCGGCGCTCCACCGCGATGCCCGGCCCGCGGTCGACGATGCGCACCTCGACGGTTCCGGCGAACTCGCTCGCGGTGATCAGCACGCGCTCGTCGGGCGGCGAGAAGCGCACGGCGTTCGAGAGCAGGTTGACGATGACGCGTTCGAGCAGGCCGTGGTCGGCCAGTACGGCGGCGGTGGTTCCGGGCAGGTCGAGTTCGATCGAGTCGGGGCCGAGGCCCAGTTCGTCGATCGCCGGCAGCACCACGTCTTCGACGTCGCCCGGTGCGAGGAAGACGGCCAGCGCCCCGGCCTGCAGGCGGGTCACGTCGAGCAGGTTCGTGACGAGCTGCGACAGGGTGTCGAGACTCTCGCCGGCGGTGGCGAGCAGCTCGTCGCGATCGGCGGGGGTGAGGGCGACGTCGGTCGCGCGCAGGCCGCTCACCGCCGCGGTCGCAGCGCTGAGCGGCCGGCGGAGGTCGTGCCCCACGGCGGCGAGCAGCGCGCTCCGCACGCGATCGGCCTGCGCCAGCGGCTCGACCTCGCCCGCGGTCTCGGCCAGGTCGGTGTACTCCAGCGCCGCGTCGATCTGCGTCGCGATCACGGCGAGCAGCCGCCGCTCCGATGCGGCCAGGTCTCCGCCGACCAGTTCGAGTCGCCCGCGCCCGCCGACCGGGAGGCTCGTCACGGAGCCCGCGGCATCCCGCTCGCCCGCGGCGTGCGTCACGACGTCGTCGACCACCAGCCGCACCGCCTCCAGCGAGAATGCCTCGCGCGTGCGGTCGACCAGGGCCTGCAGCGCATCCTGCCCGCGGAACACGCTGCCGGCCACCGCGCCGAGCAGCTCCGATTCGCCCGATGCCCGGGCCGCAGCCCGCGACCGCCGGGCGGCCAGGTCGACGACCACGCTCACCAGCACGGCGTTCACGACGTAGAGGCCGAGCGCGAACAGGTGCACCGGCTCGGTGACCGTCACCGTATAGAGAGGTGCGACGAAGAAGAAGTCGAGCGTGAGCCCGGAGAGGAGGGCCGCGAACAGGGCCGGCCCGAATCCGCCGACCAGCGCGACGACCACGACGAGCAACTGGTACGTGAGCACGTCGCTCGTGATCGACTCGTCGGAACGGAGCGACACGAGCAGCCACGTCACGAGCGGGCCGCCGGCCAGGGCGAGGGCGAGCCCGAGCATCCGGCGCTTGCGCGACAGCGCCCCGCCGAGCCGCGGCAGGGCGAACCGGCCGCCCGCTGCGGCGTGCGTCACGATGTGCACGTCGATGTCGCCCGACTCACGGATGACGGTGGCGCCGATTCCCGGCCCGGTGAGCGCCGCACCGAGCCGACTGCGGCGGCTGACCCCCATCACCAGCTGGGTCGCGTTCTCGGCGCGGGCGAAGGCGACGAGGCCGCGCGGGATGTCGTCGCTCACCACCTGGTGGTACGAACCGCCGAGCGACTCCACCAGGCGGCGCTGGGCGAGCAGCGCCCCGGGGTCGGCGTTCCGCAGCCCGTCGTCGGCCGAGACGTGCACCGCGAGCAGCTGACCACCCGAGGACCGGGCGGCGATGCGGGCGCCGCGGCGGATGAGCGTCTCGCCCTCCGGCCCGCCGGTGAGCGCGACGACGACGCGCTCGCGGGCCTCCCAGGTGCGGGCGATGCCGTGCTCGCGGCGGTAGTTCTTCAGCGCGGAGTCGACCTCGTCGGCCAGCCAGAGCAGCGCCAGCTCGCGGAGCGCGGTGAGGTTGCCGAGGCGGAAGTAGTTCGACAGGGCCGCGTCGATGCGGGCGGCGGGGTAGACGAACCCGCCGGCGAGCCGGTCACGGAGGGCCTGGGGTGCGAGGTCGACCACCTCGATCTGGTCGGCGGAGCGCAGCACGCTGTCGGGCACGGTCTCGCGCTGCGGGGCCCCGGTGATCTGCTCGACCACGTCGGTCAGCGAGTCGATGTGCTGGATGTTCACGGTCGAGATGACGCTGATGCCGGCGGCGAGCAGGGTCTCGACGTCGTTCCAGCGCTTGGGGTTCGGCGACCCGGGGGCGTTCGTGTGAGCGAGTTCGTCGACCAGCGCCACGTCGGGGTGGCGGGCGAGCACTGCCGCGACATCCATCTCCGACAGCTCGACGCCGCGGTGCACGGAGATGGAGCGGGGAACGGTCTCGAGCCCGAGCAGCATGCTCGCCGTGCCCTTGCGACCGTGCGTCTCGACGACCGCGACGACCACATCGAGCCCCTCGCCCTTCAGGCGGCGGCCCTCTTCGAGCATCGTGTAGGTCTTACCGACCCCGGGTGCCGCACCGAGCAGCACGCGGAAGGTTCCCCGCTTCATCCCGACCCGCCGACTAACCGGCCAGCGCGGCCAGCGCGATGTTCAGCTGCAACACGTTGACGGTCGGTTCGCCGAGGTACCCGGCGTCTCGCCCCTGTGTGGCGGTGTCGACCAACCTCTGCACCTCTTCCACCGGGAGCCCGCGGGTCGTGGCGACCCGTTCGACCTGCTCAGAAGCGTACTCCGGGCTGATGTGCGGATCGAGTCCCGACGCCGATGCCGTGACGGCGTCGGCCGGTACGCGATCTTCTGCCACGCCGTCGGATGCCGCGACGGCGGCCTTGCGGTCGGCGATGGCCGCGAGCAGGTCGGCGTTCTCGGGGCCGTAGTTGCTGCCGCTGGAGGCGGCCGCGTCGTACCCGTCGCCGGCTGCTGACGGACGGGACTGGAACCACTCCGGCAGGGCGGCGCCGTCGGCGTCGGTGAACGACTGGCCGATCAACGCCGAGCCGACGACGGCACTGTTGCCGTCGCCCTCGCGCACCAGCGAGCCGTTCGCCTGGGCGGGCAGCACGAGCTGCCCGATGCCGGTGATGAGGAGGGTGTAGGCGACGCCGAGAACGAGGGTGAAGACGATCAGCGCGCGGAGGGCGACGCCGTAGGGGCGGGCCGCAGCGCGGGTGGAGATGCTCATGGGGGAATCCTTTCGAGAGGGGGCTGAGCCGGTGGCGGAAGCCGGGGCCGGCTAGAAGCCGGGGAGGAGGCTCACCACGAGGTCGACGAGCTTGATCCCGATGAAGGGCGCCACCACCCCGCCGAGCCCGTAGATGAGGAGGTTGCGGCCGAGCACCTGCGAGGCGCTGAGCGCCCGGTAGGCCACGCCGCGGAGGGCCAGCGGGATCAGCACGACGATGATCACCGCATTGAAGATGATCGCCGACAGGATGGCCGAGGCCGGTGAGTGCAGCTGCATGATGTTCAGCGCCTGCAGCCCGGGAAAGACGCCCGCGAACATCGCCGGGATGATGGCGAAGTACTTCGCGACATCGTTCGCGATCGAGAACGTGGTCAGCGCGCCCCGCGTGATGAGCAGCTGCTTGCCGATGCGCACGATCTCGATGAGCTTCGTCGGGTCGCTGTCGAGGTCGACCATGTTGCCGGCCTCCTTCGCAGCCGAGGTGCCGGTGTTCATCGCGACACCGACGTCGGCCTGGGCGAGTGCGGGGGCGTCGTTGGTGCCGTCACCGGTCATCGCGACGAGGTTGCCGCCCTCCTGCTCGCGCCTGATGAGTGCGAGCTTCTGCTCGGGTGTCGCCTCGGCGAGAAAGTCGTCGACGCCGGCCTCGGCCGCGATCGCTGCGGCGGTCAGCGGGTTGTCGCCCGTCACCATGACGGTGCGGATGCCCATGGCCCGCAGTTCGGCGAAGCGCTCGGCGATCCCCGTCTTCACGACGTCTTTGAGGTACACGACGCCGAGCACGCGGGCCGTTCCGTCGGAGCGCTTCTCGGCGACGACGAGCGGCGTGCCGCCGGCATTCGAGATGGTGCGGATGCTCGCCTCGAGCTCTTCGCGCACGGCACCCGTCACGGGCCCGGCTTCTTCGACCCAGGCGATGACGGAGGAGCCCGCGCCCTTCCGCAGCTGGGATCCGCCCGGCAGGTCGAGGCCCGACATGCGGGTCTGGGCGGTGAACGGCACGATCTCGCCCGACACGGTGAGGTTCGCGGTGAACCCCTGCGTCACGGCCAGGTCGACGATGGACTTGCCCTCGGGGGTCGGGTCGGCCAGGGAGCTGACGGCGGCAGCGTGCCGCAGATCATCCAGAGCCACACCGGCCAGCGGCGTGAACGACGCGGCCTGGCGGTTGCCGTAGGTGATGGTGCCGGTCTTGTCGAGCAGCAGGGTGGTCACGTCGCCGGCCGCCTCGACGGCGCGGCCCGACAGGGCGAGCACGTTGCGCTGCACGAGGCGGTCCATGCCGGCGATGCCGATCGCCGAGAGCAGGCCGCCGATCGTGGTCGGGATGAGGCAGACCAGCAGGGCGACGAGCACGGGCAGGCTTACGGGGGAGGCGGCGTAGCTCGCGATCGGGTTCAGGGTCAGGGTGACGACCACGAAGACGATCGTGAGGCTGGCCAGCAGGATGTTCAGGGCGATCTCGTTCGGCGTCTTCTGCCTCGACGCCCCCTCGACCAGCGCGATCATGCGGTCGACGAAGGTCTCTCCGGGCTTCGACGTGATGCGCACGACGATGCGGTCGCTGAGCACGCGGGTGCCGCCGGTGACGGCGCTGCGGTCGCCGCCCGACTCACGCACCACGGGGGCGCTCTCGCCGGTGATGGCGGATTCGTCGACGCTCGCGATGCCGTCGACGATGTCGCCGTCGCCCGGGATCAGTTCGCCGGCGGTCACCACGACCACGTCGCCGAGGGTGAGGTCAGCGCTCGAGCGCTGCTCGGTGGCTGCCGATACGGCGCCCGGGTCGGTCTTCTCGTCGTAGCCGACGACGACGTTGGCCGAGGTGCTGGTGCGGGTCTTCCGCAGGCTGTCGGCCTGCGCCTTGCCGCGGCCCTCTGCCACGGACTCGGCGAGGTTCGCGAAGAGCACGGTCAGCCAGAGCCAGGCCGCGATGCCCGCGGTGAAGGAGGCGGGAACGGGAGCGCCGCCCGACTCCTCGGCGCCACCGAGGAAGGGTTCGGCGATGGCGAGGGCCGTGGTGAGCGCGGCGCCGACCTCGACGATGAACATCACCGGGTTGTGCCAGAGCTCCCGCGGGTCGAGCTTGCGGAAGGCGCCGGGAACGGCTGCGGCGAGCTGGGCCGGGCTGAACGCGCCCGCCTTCTTCGCGGCTGCGGGCGTTTCGCCTGCACCCGCCGTCTCATCGGGCGCCGCGGCGCGGGCGGGGGTGTGTGTCGACATGGTCAGTGGAGTCCTTCTGCGAGCGGCCCGAGCGTGATGGCGGGAAAGTAGGTGAGTGCGGTGATGATGACGGTGACGCCGACGAGCAGCCCGACGAACTGCGGGCGGTGGGTCGGCAGCGTTCCGGCCGTGGCGGGCACCGTGCCCTGGGCGGCGAGCGAGCCGGCGAGAGCCAGCACGAGCACGATGGGCAGCAGGCGCCCGAGCAGCATCGCCACACCGAGGGCCGAGTTGAACCACGGCGTGTTCGCGGTCAGGCCGGCGAAGGCCGAGCCGTTGTTGTTGGCCGCAGAGGTGAAGGCGTAGAGCACTTCGGAGAGGCCATGGATGCCCGGGTTCCAGATCGACGTGCCCTCGACGTCTGCGCGCACCGCCGGAATGGCGAAGCTGGCCGCGGTTCCCGCCAGCACGAGCACCGGGGTGACGAGAATGTAGAGGCTCGCGATCTTGATCTCCCGCGGCCCGAGCTTCTTGCCGAGGTACTCGGGGGTGCGGCCGACCAGCAGGCCCGCGATGAACACCGCGATGACGGCGAGCACCAGCATCCCGTAGAGACCCGATCCCACGCCACCGGGGGCGACCTCGCCGAGCATCATGTTCAGCATCGGCATCATGCCGCCGAGAGCGGTGAACGAGTCGTGCGTGGAGTTGATCGCGCCGGTGGAGGTGAGGGTCGAGGTGGAGGCGAAGAGGGTCGAGCCGAAGATTCCGAACCGCGTCTCCTTGCCCTCCATCGCCGAACCTGCGGCCTGGGCCGCCGAACCGGCGCCCGAGCTCTCGAGCAGCGTCAGGGCGGTGAACGAGAGCAGGAACAGCGTCGACATCACCGCGACGATGGCGTAGCCCTGGCGGGTGTCGCCCACCATGCGGCCGAAGGCGCGCGGCAGGCTGAACGGAATCGCGAGCATGAGGGCGACCTCGACGAGGTTCGTCCAGCCGGTCGGGTTCTCGAACGGATGCGACGAGTTCGCATTGAAGAAGCCACCACCGTTCGTGCCGAGCATCTTGATCGCCTCCTGCGAGGCGACCGGCCCGCCCGGAATGGACTGGGTGCCGCCCGTGAGCGTGGTCACGTCGGTGAAGCCGGCGAAGTTCTGGATGACGCCTCCCGCGATCAGAACGACCGCCGTCAGAATCGAGAGGGGCAGCAGCAGGCGCAGCGTGCCGCGGGTCAGGTCGACCCAGAAGTTGCCGATCGTGCCGGAGTTGCGACGCGCGAAGCCGCGCACGAGGGCGATCGCGACGGCGATTCCGACCGCCGCCGAGACGAAGTTCTGCACGGCGAGGCCGGCGAGCTGCACGCTGTACCCCATCGTGGCCTCGGGGGAGTACGACTGCCAGTTCGTGTTCGTCACGAACGAGATGGCCGTGTTGAACGAGAGGCCCTCGGGAATGGCCGGCAGTCCGAGCGAGTAGGGCAGCACGGCCTGCAGCCTCTGGATGCCGTACAGCACGAGCACGCTGATGAGCGAGAACGCCAGCACTCCGGAGAGGTAGGCGCGCCAGGTCTGTTCGCGATCGGGGTCGACCCCGATCAGGCGGTAGAAGCCGCGCTCGACCCGCAGGTCCTTCGAGCCTCCTGCCGTCGGGCCGGCGTAGATGTACGCCATGTAGTCGCCGAGCGGGCGGTGAATGAGCACGAGGAAGAGCACGAGCGTGGCGACCTGCAGAATGGCTGCGAGGGTGTCGTTCATCAGAACCTCTCGGGCTTCACGAGGGCGTACACGAGGTAGCCGAGGGCAGCGACGGCGAGGGCGGCAGCAGCGATGTCGAAGACGATCACAGCTTCTCCACCCCCTTCGCCACGAGGGCGACGATCGCGAACAGCACGATGATGCCGGCCACGAAAATGACGTCAAGCACGGGGAACTCCATCCGTATCGGGGGTTGGTACAGCTCGATACAACTCCTGCCCGCGGGCCTTCCCCGCCGTCTTCACGGTTCCCTAACGCTTCGCTCGTCAGCCTTTACGGAACCCTCACGTCTGGCCGATCGGTGCTCCTTTCGCGGGCCTGCACCGGATTCCCATGTTCGGATGGTTTGCTGGAGGCAGAACCGCATGCAAACGGTGCGAGACCTGCACGAGAAACCGGGGGAGACGGTGTTCGCCTTGAGCCAGCTCGCGCTCCGCCCGACACCGATGCTGCTGCGCCCGCTTCTGCTGCGTCCGCTCCTGCTGATTCTCCTGGCGCTCACGGTGGCGCTGGTCGCCGCGGCGCCGGTCGCCTCAGCTGTTCCGGTGGCCTCTGCGGTTCCGGTGAGCTCTGCGGTTCCGGTAGGCTCCGCGGCTCCGGATGTCGCGGCCTCTGCATCGGCGGCGCAGGGCGCAGGCCCCGCTGCAGTTGCGGCCGTGCCCACCACCGTGCCCACGACCGCAGACGAAAGCGCCGCACCCGCCGTCGCCGGCCACCGCGCGGCGACCCACGACGCCCGGCCCCGCCACGGCGGCGGCGCGCTGGCGACAGCCGCTCGGCCCGCCGCGCCGCACGCGCAGGCGGAGGCCGCGGCATCCGGAGCCGCGTACAGCGCCAGCGCCACCGCACAGGCGAGCGGAACCACGCCGCCCCCGCCCCCCTCGGGCCGCGCCCGCGCGCTGCTGCTCTCGGTCGACCGCACGTAGGCGGGCTGGCGCGCCGCAGAGCGGCCGCGCATATCCCTGCCCACCACCGGCCCCTGCCCACCGCTGGCACCACGCACCCGAGAGACCTGACGCCATGAGCACGCCCCGCGACACCCCACCCATTCGCAGC
>NZ_PSTT01000077.1 GCF_002931235.1 Subtercola sp. Z020
CCCACACTCACCCCCACACTCACCCCCGCCCTTCGCGACAAGCTCTCCCGCGTCCCGGTCGCCGCCCTCAGCGGTCAGCTGCGGAAGCGCGGCCTCAACGACGTCACGATCGACGGCGTGCATGCCCTCACCCCGGGCAGTCGATTCGTCGGCACCGCCCGCACCCTGCGATTCGTTCCGCACCGCGAAGACCTCTTCGTCTCCCGCGGTGGCGGCTACAACGCCCAGAAACGCGCGTTCGACGCCGTCGAGGAGGGCGAGGTCATCGTCATCGAGGCGCGCGGGGAGAGAGGTTCGGGCACGCTCGGCGACATCCTCGCGATCCGCGCTCACGCCCGGAAGGCTGCCGCTATCGTGACCGACGGCGGTGTCCGCGACGCCGAAGCGGTTGCTGCGGTTGGAATCCCCGTCTTCACCGCGGGAGCGCACCCCGCGGTCCTCGGGCGCCGGCACGTGCCGTGGGAGACCGACGTCGCCGTCGGCTGCGGCGGCACCACCGTCGAACCCGGCGACATCCTCGTCGGCGACGGCGACGGCGTCATCGTCATCCCTCCGGCCCTCGCAGAAGAGGTCGTCGACGCCGCCCTCGCGCAGGAGGAGGAAGATGCATGGATCGCCCGTCAGGTGGCATCCGGTCACCCCATCGACGGCCTGTTCCCCTTGAACGCCGAATGGCGCGCACGCTTTGTGAACGAGAGACAGAACTGATGGACACCACGCCCACGGCGACCACACCGTCGCAGAACCAGAGCAAGTCACAGCAGGCGTACCACTGGATCAAGCACCGCATCGCCTCACAGGACTTCGCGCCGGGCTACCGCCTCGTACTGGGCACCATTGCGGGTGAACTCGACATGAGCGTCGTGCCAGTGCGCGAGGCGATCCGCCAGCTCGAGGCCGAGGGCCTCGTGATGTTCGAGCGCAACGTCGGTGCCCGAGTATCGATGGTCGACGACACCGCGTACCGCTTCAGCATGCAGGCGCTGAGCCTGCTGGAGGGGGCGGCGACAGCACTTTCGGCACGCGCGCTCACCACGAACGACGTGCGCCGCGCCCGCGAGGTCAACGAACTCATGATCGAGATACTCGAGCACTTCGATCCGCGTGCGTTCACCGCACTGAACCAGGAATTCCACGCCATCCTGTTCGCCAAGTGCGCCAACCCGCGCATGCTTGAGCTCGTGCAGGCTGAATGGGCCCGCCTCGGGCATCTGCGCGACTCCACCTTCAGTTTCGTGCCCGGCCGCGCTGCGGAGTCGGTGCGCGAACACGAGAACATGCTTGCACTCATCGAGACCGGCGCCCCGCTCGCCGAGATCGAAAAGGTGTCGCGCCGCCATCGCGCGGCCACCCTCGACGCCTACATGATCCACGAACACCCCGACCAGGCGCTTGGCCTGCTCGCTTTCTGATCTTCCGTGCCGTTCACCCCGCGCCCCAGCGACGTCGCTGACACAGACAGCTCGCAACCGGCATCCATCCCCTCCACCGAAGGAGCCCGCATGACCACCCCGCTCACCGCCACCCGCCGCGTCCCGGCCGACCTCCCGGAGCGCATCCAGCACTACATCGGTGGCCGTCTCGTCGACTCGGTCGACGGCGACACCTTCGATGTCCTCGACCCGGTCACAAACCAGACGTATCTCACGGCGGCCGCCGGCAAGAAGGCCGACATCGACCTCGCTGTCTCGGCCGCGCGAAAAGCCTTCACCGAAGGTCCCTGGCCACGCATGCTCCCCCGTGAGCGTTCCCGCGTGCTGCACCGCATCGCAGACCTCGTCGAGTCTCGCGACGAGCGCCTTGCGGAGCTGGAGTCGTTCGACTCGGGCCTGCCCATCACGCAGGCGCTCGGCCAGGCCCGCCGTGCAGCCGAGAACTTCCGTTTCTTCGCCGACCTCATCGTCGCTCAGACCGATGACGCCTTCAAGGTGCCGGGCCGACAGCTGAACTACGTCAACCGCAAGCCGATCGGCGTCGCGGGCCTGATCACGCCGTGGAACACGCCCTTCATGCTCGAGTCGTGGAAGCTCGGCCCCGCGATCGCCACGGGCAACACCGTCGTGCTCAAGCCGGCTGAGTTCACGCCCCTCTCGGCGTCCCTCTGGGCGGGGATCTTTGAGGAGGCAGGCCTGCCCGAGGGTGTCTTCAACCTCGTCAACGGTCTCGGCGAGGATGCCGGCGACGCGCTGGTGAAGCATCCTGACGTGCCACTCATCTCCTTCACCGGTGAGAGCAGCACCGGACAGCTCATCTTCGCGAACTCGGCGCCCTTCCTGAAAGGCCTCTCGATGGAGTTGGGCGGCAAGAGCCCCGCGATCGTCTTCGCCGATGCGGATCTGGATGTCGCGATCGACGCGACCATCTTCGGCGTATTCTCGCTCAACGGTGAGCGGTGCACCGCCGGCAGCCGCATCCTCGTCGAGCGCCCGGTGTACGACACGTTCGTCGAACGGTATGCGGCGCAGGCCGACCGTGTGAAAGTCGGCTACCCCGACGACCCCGAAACCGAAGTCGGCGCACTCGTGCACCCCGAGCACTACGACAAAGTCATGTCGTACGTCGAGCTGGGCAAGAACGAGGGACGTCTGGTCGCCGGCGGCGGACGCCCCGAAGGGTTCGACGAGGGCAACTTCGTCCGGCCCACGGTGTTCGCCGATGTCTCCCCCGACGCACGGATCTTTCAAGAGGAGATCTTCGGGCCCGTCGTCGCGATCACCCCCTTCGACACCGAGGAGGAAGCGCTCGCGCTTGCGAACGACACGAAGTACGGTCTGGCTGCGTACGTATGGACGAACGACTTGAAGCGCGCACACACCTTCGCCCAGAACGTCGAAGCGGGCATGGTCTGGCTGAACTCGAACAATGTCCGCGACCTGCGCACCCCCTTCGGCGGAGTGAAGGCTTCTGGCCTCGGACACGAGGGCGGCTACCGCTCAATCGACTTCTACACCGACCAGCAGGCCGTGCACATCACCCTCGGCGGTGCCCACAACCCCACCTTCGGCAAAGCCAGGTAATCCCCCCTGTTCATCCGATTCACACGCAAGGACGCGACTGCATGACGAAGCACACCGAAGAACAGAAGACCTCCTCGGGGTTCTGGGTGACCCAGGAGGCTCCCATCATCTCCGACGACCCGATCCCTCTGCCCTCCTCCCCCGCGCCCGACATACTGCGCTGCGCCTACATGGAGCTCGTGGTCACCGACCTCGAGGCATCCCGGGTCTTCTACGTCGAAGTGTTGGGCCTGCACGTCACCGAGGAGGACGACACGGCGATCTTCCTCCGTTCGACGGAGGAATTCATCCACCACAACCTCGTACTCCGCGCAGGCGACATCGCCGCGGTCGCCGCATTCTCGTACCGCGTTCGCTCGTCTGACGACCTCGACAAGGCAGTTGCGTTCTACACCGAGCTCGGCTGCGACGTGCGCCGCGAACCGAACGGCTTCACGAAGGGCATCGGCGACTCCGTGCGCGTCGTCGACCCCCTCGGCTTCCCCTACGAGTTCTTCTTCGACACCGAGCACCAGGAACGCCTCTCCTGGCGCTATGACCTGCACTCCCCCGGCGAGCTCGTGCGCCTGGACCACTTCAACCAGATCACCCCCGATGTTCCCCGCGCGGTGAACTTCATGCAGGCGCTCGGCTTTCGCGTGACCGAAGACATTCAGGACGAGGAAGGCACGGTCTACGCCGCGTGGATGCGTCGGAAGCCCACCGTGCACGACACCGCCATGACCGGCGGCGACGGCCCGCGCATGCACCACATCTGCTTCGCGACGCACGAGAAACACAACATCCTCGCCATCTGCGACAAGCTCGGCGCCCTCCGCCGGTCGGATGCCATCGAGCGCGGCCCCGGCCGCCACGGCGTCTCGAACGCGTTCTACCTGTACCTGCGCGACCCCGACGGCCACCGCATCGAGATCTATACCCAGGACTACTACACCGGCGACCCCGACAACCCCGTCATCACCTGGGATGTGCACGACAACCAGCGACGCGACTGGTGGGGCAACCCCGTGGTCCCCAGCTGGTACACCGAGGGCTCGCTCGTGCTCGACCTCGACGGCACCCCACAGCCGGTCCGTGCCCGCGAGGACTCCAGCGAGATGGCCGTGACGATCGGCGCCGACGGCTTCAGCTACACGCGCGCGCCCGAAGCTGCCGGAGCCGCAGCATCCGGTCCCTCTGGCGAGTTCAAGCTCGGCAACCAGCTCTGATCCTGCACGGCCAACGAAAGAGACAGATGCTCACCGACGAACAGATCGACTCGATAGCGGCAGAGCTCGCCGAAGCCGACCGCACTCACTCTGTGATACCGCGAATCACGCAGAGATTTCCGGATGCCACGATCGAGGACTCGTACCGGATCCAGGGCCGCTGGCGCGACACTCAGCTCAGCGCTGGTCGCGCGCTCGTGGGGCGCAAGATCGGCCTGACCTCGAAAGCCATGCAAGAAGCGACCGGTATCACCGAACCCGACTACGGCGTGATGTTCGACGACACCGTCTACCGCTCGGGAGCCGAGATCCCGGTCGCACACTTCTCGAACGTGCGTGTCGAGGTCGAGCTCGCCTTCGTCTTGAAGGCTCCGCTCGAGGGCCCCGACTGCACACTCGATCAGGCCCTCGCTGCAATCGACTACGCCGTCCCTGCGCTGGAGGTGCTCAATTCCCACATCGAACTCGAAGGTCGTACGATCGTCGACACCATCAGCGACAACGCCGCCTACGGAGCAATGGTCCTCGGAGACATCCACAAGCGCCCCGCCGAGATCGACCTGCGCTGGGTCCCGGGCGTGCTGAGCCGCAACGGCGGAATCGAAGAGACCGGCGTCGCGGCCGGCGTCCTCGGTCACCCCGCGACCGGCGTCGCCTGGCTCGCAAACAAGTTCCACCAGCACGGTGCGCGTCTGGAGGCGGGAGAGATCATCCTGGCAGGATCGTTCACCCGCCCGATGTGGGTGTCACAGGGTGACGACGTGCTCTGCGACTATGGACCGATGGGAACGATCTCGTGCCGCTTCGTCTGATCCCGACCTTTCGCGACGCCCTCGCAGCATCCGATCGTCCGCTCGTCGGCATGTGGGTATGCTCGGGCAGCCCCGTCGCCGCCGAGATCGTCGCCGGCTCCGGCATCGACTGGCTGCTGCTCGACATGGAGCACTCGGCCACCTCGCTCGAGACCGTACTCACCCTGCTCCAGGTGATCTCCGCCTACCCGGTGACTCCGGTCGTGCGGGTGCCGGCGAACGACCCGGTCGTGATCAAGCAGGTACTCGACCTCGGCGCGCAGAACATCATCGTGCCGATGGTGTCGTCAGCCGACGAAGCGCGTGACGCCGTCGCCGCCACCCGGTATCCGCCGGAGGGGATCCGCGGTGTCGGCAGCGCCCTGGCCCGTAGCGCCCGCTGGAACCGCGTCGACGGCTACCTCACCGACGCCGCTGACCATGTCTCACTGACCGTGCAGATCGAGACGACCGCCGGGGTTGCGAACGCCGCCCAGATCGCTGGAGTCGAAGGAATCGACGCCGTCTTCGTCGGCCCCGCCGATCTGTCGGCATCCATGGGTCTGCTCGGTCAACAGTCGCATCCCGCCGTCGTCGCCGCAGTTCACCGTGTGTTCGCTGCGGCTCGGGACGCCGGTACCCCGGTCGGCACGAACGCCTTCGACCCCGCGGTGGCAGACGCCTACCTCGACGCCGGTGCCGACTTCATCGCGGTCGGCGCCGATGTCGCATTGCTGGCGCGGTCATCGGAGGCCCTCGCGGCCAGATTCATCGGAACTCACGCCGAGAGGCGCGAAAGCTACTGAGCGATCCGGTTGACTCCGTCAGCCGACCCGGGTGTTGGCGATGCCGCCGTCGACGTCGAGCACCGAGCCGTGCATGAAGGATGCCTCCTCCGAGGCCAGGTGACGCACAGCGAAGGCGATGTCGACCGGGCGTACCGGGCGCCCAGCGACGGTACCGGTGGTCATCGCGGCGATGACCTCTGCGCTGTCGGCGTTGCCGGGTGTGCTCGTGACGCCGGGTGCGACAGTGTTCACGTTGATGCCGCTCGGCCCGAACTCCGCCGCCCAGGTGCGGGTCATCTGCTCGATCGCCGCCTTCGACGCGGTGTACATCGCGCCGAAGGGCACCCCCACCCGCGACATCCATGAGCCGATGTTGACGACCGCACCCGAGCCCTCCGCGGCCATCAGCGGGGCGATCTCGGCGACGAGCACGTGCGGCGCTCGCACGTTGGTCGCCAGAACCGCGTCGAGGTCGGCATCGCTGAGTGCGGCCGTTGCCGTCGCCGGGTAGATGCCCGCATTGTTGACCAGAATGTCGACCCGCCCGCCGAGCACGGCGGTCGCCTCACGCGCGAACGCGCGGAGCTCCGCGTAGCCGCCTGCGAGGTCGACGGTCACGACGTGGGCCGCCCCGCCGCTCGCGATGATGCGGTCGGCGACCGCCTGGGCCCGCGGCGCGTCGCGGCCGCTCACGACGACGGTGGCACCGGATGCTGCGAGCACCCGGGCGATCGCCTCACCGATCCCGCTACTGGAACCGGTGACGATCGCGGTGCGCCCGGCGAGGCGCGAATCGGTGGGGAGGCTGTCAAGGACTTCTTCATTGGACTTCATGGTCCATTCCTACCACGGGTTGGACCGAAAGGTCCATTCGGCTACACTGGGCACATGGAACAGGCGAAGATCACCGAGCGCGGGCGACTGACCCGGCAACGGATCATCGAGGCCACTGGGGAACAGATTCTCGCCTCGGGAATAGGCGGCACCACGCTCGACACGGTGCGTGCGGCGACTCTGACCAGCAAGAGCCAGCTGTTCCACTACTTCCCGGGTGGCAAGAACGAACTCGTCAGCGAAGTCGCGGCCTGGGAGGGCCGGCAGCTGCTCGACGCGCAGGAGCCCGAGATCCACGACCTCGGGTCGTGGGAGTCCTGGGAACGCTGGCGCGCCGGCCTCGTGCATTACTACATCGCCCGAGGTCGCTGGGCCTGCCCCATCGGTTCCCTCGCCACGCAAGCAGCCATGACCGATCCAGAACTCGAGAGCACCATAGCCGCGAGCATGCGCGCCTGGCGCGACATGCTGGCCGACGGGGTGCGCAAACTGCAGCAGGCGAACACCGTTGATGCGACGGCCGACCCGCAGAGAATCGCAACGGTGATCCTCGCCGCGATCCAGGGCGGCCTCATCCTCAGTCAGCCCGAACGTTCGGCGTGGCCGCTCGAAGCCGCGCTCGACAACGCCCTCGCCCCCCTCCACCTGGTGTCGACCTCCCGCACACCGTAGCGCCGCGGCGCGAGGCCCTCAGCCCCACGCGGCGAAGACTGCCGCGCCGGCGCCCTCGACGGCGCCCGAACAGAAGAGCCCCGGGATCACGTGGATCCCGGGGCTCTTTCCGGTGGCAAGTGAGGGATTCGAACCCCCGAAGGCTCAGCCGTCTGATTTACAGTCAGATCCCTTTGGCCGCTAGGGTAACTTGCCGAGGCGCACCCGACCACGTTCTGCAACACAACCGAAGGCGCTCGCACAAGAATACTCACTCGGTGCTCTGCGGCGAAATCGGCAGCGCTAAACTTCTGTGATCACCGGTGCCCTCGTGCGGAGGCACCCCCAGCGAGGACGCTATGCCAGGAATCGATGCTGTTGCAGCGCTTGCTGGCGTCTCCACGGCGACCGTCTCCCGCGCCCTGAGCGGCAACGGGCACGTCTCGCCCACCACGCGGGTGCGCGTCCACGAGGCCGCCCGCACGCTCGGCTACGTCGTGTCGTCGCCGGCGTCGAGCCTCGCCAGCGGCCGAACGAAGAACGTCGGCGTCGTGGTGCCGTTCCTCAGCCGCTGGTTCTACTCCTCAGTGCTTGAGGGCGCGGGTTCCGCGCTGCTGCAGAACGGCTACGACCTGACCCTCTACGGCCTGACCGGCGGGGCCGACGAGCGCAGCAGCGTCTTCGAACACTTCCTGCTGCGCAAGCGAGTGGATGCCGTGCTCGCCCTGACGATCGAACTCACCACCGGCGAACTGCAGTCACTGCTCGACCTCAAGAAGCCGATCGTGGGCATCGGTGGGCCGCTGGCCGG
Source organism: Subtercola sp. Z020 (assembly GCF_002931235.1). Lineage (GTDB taxonomy): Bacteria > Actinomycetota > Actinomycetes > Actinomycetales > Microbacteriaceae > Subtercola. Next base: position 8,101 of record NZ_PSTT01000077.1, read on the forward strand.
TGTGCAGACCCTCAGCATCGACGACGTCGGCGTGGCCCTGCTCGCGACGGAGCACCTGCTCTCGCTCGGGCACCGGCGGGTCGGGATGATCGGGGGCGAGTCGGGCTTCGAACTCGACTTCCACCTCCCCACCAACCGCCGGGCCGGGTACGAGCGCGCCCTGCGGTCGGCGGGGGTCGTGCCAGACCCGCGCCTCTTCATGCCGGCGGATTTCACGATCCGCGGTGGGTACGAGGCGGCGACGGCGCTGCTGGCCGATCCGGAGAGGCGGCCGACCGCCCTGTTCGCGGCCTCGGACGAGATGGCGATCGGCAGCATCCTGGCCGCCCGCGACCTGGGTCTGAGCGTGCCGGGAGACGTCTCGATCATCGGCATCGACGGCCACGAGCACTCCGAGTTCTTCGGCCTGACGACCGTCGCGCAGTTCCCCGAACGCCAGGGTGCGCACGCGGTCGAGATGCTCATGGACCAGCTGCACCCCGGGCGGCGCGACCCGACGCCCACGAACATCCCGCTCCCCGTCGAGCTCATCGCCAGAACGTCCACCGCTCCCCCACGAACCTAGCCCGCAGCCGCAGCCGCAGGCATGGGCGCAGCCTCAGCCCGCAGCATCCGTCCGGGCCGCTGTCACCGCGAAGGTGTTCGCCGCCGTCGACACCTTCAGCGCGTAGGGCGTCGCGCTGTTGTAGGCGGCGATGGCCCGCTCCCAGCCGGCCAGTGTGCTCAGGTCGCCGCCGGCGTGGCAGAGGTAGTTCGCGGTGGCGAGCACGGAGTCGTCGAAGTTCTGCGGGTCTGCCACGCCGTCACCGCTGCCGTCGGTGCCCCAGTTGCGCCACGCCTCGGGAATCAGCTGCAGGGGGCCGACCGCGCGGTCGATGCTCGCGTCACCGTCGATGGCCCCGCCGTCGCTGTCGGGGATGTTGTCGACCCCGACCCCGTCGAGCGCGATTCCGTAGATGGGTGGCGAGACCGTGCCGTCGTCGGCGATGCTGCTGCCTCCGTGCGTGCCGTTCCCGCTCTCGACCGAACCCACTGCGGCGAGCGTGTTCCAGCCGAGGTGGCAGGTCGGGTTCTCGGTCTGCTTGGCGAGCGCGACACCGGCGTACGACTGGATTGCGCGCACGCTCACGTTGGTCGCCGCCGCCATGCGGGTCGCCCACGCGACATTCGTGTTCCCCGCGAGTCCGGGCAGCCGGCCGACCGCTCCCGGGTCGGCGGCGACCGCGGTCGACAGCGGCGGAAGCTCGACGGTGGCCGGGGCATCCGGAGCCTGCTCGGCCTGCCGCAGCGCCTCGCCGAGCGGCCCCGCCGCGAAGACACCCGCCACGAGCAGGCCGACCACGGCCAGGGCGGCGAGGCCGACCACGATCGTGCGCCTGGAACGCCGGCTCTGGATGCCGCGGCCCCCCGGCCGCGTCGTCCGCCGCTTCGCCCGCCGCTTCGCCGGCCGCGCCACCCCCCGCGGCACCCGCCGCTTCGCCTGCCGTCGTCTCGCCACTCCCCGACCCTACCGACGCCCCGCTGGAAGACGCCCGCGAGCGCCTCCGCGGTAGAATCACCGCATGGCAGATTCAAGTTTTGACATCGTGAGCAAGGTCGACAAGATGGAGGCCGACAACGCCCTGCACCAGGCGCAGAAGGAGGTCGAGTCGCGCTATGACTTCAAGAACATCGGCGCCTCGATCGACTGGAGCGGCGAGAAGGTGCTGATGAAGGCCAACTCCGAAGAGCGGGTCAAGGCGATTCTCGAGGTGTTCGAGCAGAAGCTCATCAAGCGCGGCATCAGCCTGCGCAGTCTCGACGCCGGCGAACCCTTCCCGAGCGGCAAGGAGTACCGCATCGAGGCGACGCTGAAGAACGGCATCGAGCAGGATGCGGCGAAGAAGATCTCGAAGCTCATCCGCGACGAGTCGCCGAAGAGCGTCAAGAGCCAGATCCAGGGCGACGAGCTGCGCGTCTCGTCGAAGAGCCGTGACGACCTGCAGGGCGTGATGGCGTTGCTGAAGGGCGCCGACCTCGACGTCGCCGTGCAGTTCGTCAACTTCCGCTGACTCCCCGCCCTGCTCGTCGGGCCGGCGCCCGGTGAGTGAGGCCGGCCGCTGGGCGGTCGACCTCACCCGGTGCGGGCTGCCGGCCGCTAGGCGGTCGGCGTCGCCCGGCGCAGCACGACATAGCCGACCAGGGCCGCGAGCGCGGTCACGACGAGCGACCACGCTGTGACTCCGAACGCCCCGGTGGCGATGAACCACTCGTAGACGGCCGGCCAGCTGTTCGTGAACGTCGCGAGCGCGGCCAGCCCGAGGCCGAGCACCCCCACCGCGACCCAGAAGACGATCATGCCGTTCGCACGCCAGCGCAGGTAGACGATGGCCACGGCCGCCCCGACGAAGAAGAAGAACAGGAACAGCAGCAGAATCTGCACGAACCGCTCGATCGGGCTGCCCGTGCCGTACCAGACCGCCGTGAACAGGTGCCCGCCGAGGCCCCAGCCGCCGGTCGCCTCTTCGATCAGGCTGAGCGCGGTGATCACGACGGCGTAGAACGCCGACAGCACCGCGAAGAGCAGGGCGGTGCCGAGAAAGAAGTCCCGGCGGGTGACGCTGAAGCCCAGCGCGAAGGGGAAGGTGCGGGTGATCGCCTGCACCGCCACCACCATCATGTAGACGAAGATGTAGAAGATCGCCCCGCTGAACTGCGTGCCCTCCATGGCATCTGCCCGGTCGTCCGCGCCGACGGAGCGCACGATGAGCAGCCACACGATCCAGTTGGCCGCCCAGATGAGCGCCAGAACGACGAGCGGTGTACCGATGGTCGTCCACCTGTTCGTGAGGTGCAGCCGCAGCACCGGTACGACTCGCGACGGCCTCGTGCCACTGGGTGTGTCGACTGTGGTTGTCATCGTTCCTCCTCCTGTCGATTGGTCTTCGCGCCCTCACCCGAGAGCGCCACGACGAGCTGCTGCAGAGAGACCGGCGTCACGTCGAGTCCCGCTTCGAGTGCTTCGCGGCGCTCGGCGGACGAGAGCCTGCCGATCGTGACCTGCGCGAGCGAGCCGAGCGACTGCCGGTGCAGGATGTCGCGGCCGGCCGTGAACGCGTCGACGGCCGACGCCGTGCCCGCCAGTGTCGTCGCCGACCCGCGCAACTCTTCGGCATCCGCGTCGAGCAGAATGCGACCCTCATCTATGACGATCACGTGCTCGAGCATGTTCTGCACCTCGTCGATCAGGTGCGTCGACAGAATGACGGTTCGCGGATGCTCGGCGAAATCTTCGAGCAGCCGGTCGTAGAACAGCTGCCGCGCCACCGCGTCGAGCCCGAGGTACGGCTCGTCGAAGAAGGTCAGCGGAGCCCGCGACGCGAGCCCCACGATCACGCCGAGCGACGACAGCTGCCCGCGTGAGAGCTTCTTGATGCGCCGGTTCACCGGCAGGCGGAAGTCGGCGATGAGACGGTCGGCGAAGGCCTGGTCCCAGTTGTCGAAGAAAAGCGGGGCATTCCGGAAGACGTGCTTCGGCCTGAAGTCTTCGGGGTACTTCTGGCTCTCCTTGATGAAGCAGAGCTGCTGCAGCACCCGGGCATTCTCGACCGGGCTGTGGCCGAAGACGCTGACCGAACCGGCAGAGCCGAAGTCCTGACCGGTGAGCAGCTGCATCAGCGTGGTCTTGCCCGCGCCGTTCCGGCCGAGGAGGCCATGGATGCGGCCCGGCTCGATCGTGATCGAGACGTCGTTCACGGCCGTGACGTCGCCGTAGCGTTTGGTGAGATGAGAGGTCTCGACGACAGCATCCGTCGACACCGCGGGGAGGGTGGCGATCATGAGCCTGCCTCCTCCTTTCGGATCAGTTCTGCGAGGTGGTGGGTGCTGATGCCGAGCTTGGCGGCCTCAGCGATCAGCGGGCGCAGGTAGTCTGCGCTGAACTCGGCACGGCGGCGGGCGAGCAGCTGCTCGCGGGCTCCGGAGGCGACGAACATCCCGATGCCGCGACGCTTGTAGAGCACGCCGTTCTCGACCAGGAGGTTCACACCCTTCCCCGCCGTCGCCGGGTTGATGCGGTGAAAGGCAGCGAACTCGTTCGTCGAGGGAACCTGCCCCTCTTCGGGCAGCACGCCGTCGATGATGTCGTTCTCGATCTGTTCGGCGATCTGCACGAAGATCGGCCTGCCGTCTTCGATCACAGTGCCTCCCTCCGTTCGGCTTCCTTGGTTAGTTACTACAGTAGTTAACCAACCACGCTCGGCCCGGCCTGTCAAGAGGGCGCACGAAAAAAGGGCCCGCCGGGGAGGCGGGCCCTTATTCAGGAGAGTGAATGCGGCGGCTACGCCACCGGCTGCTGGTTCGAGACGGCCACCATCTCGTCGCGCTCGACGACCTTGATGCGGGTGCGGCCCGCGGCCTCGCCGAGCCCGAGCTCGTACTGGTCGAGGTAGTGCCAGCCGTCGACGGTCGTGTAGATCACGCCGCGCGACTCGAGCAGTTCGACGACCGACGCTTCATCGGGCGAAGCGGGGCTCCACCAGTTGGCCTGGTCGCGCACGACGTGGCTGAGCGTCTCCATCGCGTCGCTCTTGGTGTGGCCGATCAGGCCGACAGGGCCGCGCTTGATCCAGCCGGTGGCGTAGACGCCCGGGATGACGGCGTCGTGGTCGTCGAGCACCTGGCCCTCCCGGTTCGGGATGACGCCGTGCAGTGAGTCGAAGGGCACGTCGTCGAGCGGCGAGCCGAAGTAGCCGACCGCGCGGTAGAGCGCCTGGATCGGCAGCTCGCGGAACTCACCGGTTCCCACCACACCGCCCGCGGCATCCGGAGCCGTGCGCTCGTACCGCAGACCGGTGACGGCGCCGTCAGCGCCCAGCACCTCGACGGGTCGCGCGTAGAAGTGCAGGTGCAGGCGCCGCGACGCCGTTCCGGCCGGGCGGGTGCGCCACTGGTTCATCACGCGGTTGATGACCATGACCTGCTTGTTCGAGGCGATGGCGGCCTCTGATGCGGGGTCGAGGTCGAAGTCTTCGTCGTACACCACGATGTCGACGTCGTTCACCTCGCCGAGCTCGCGCAGTTCGAGCGGGGTGAACTTGACCTGCGCTGGGCCGCGGCGGCCGAAGACGTGCACGTCGGTGACCGGCGAGGCCTTCAGCCCCTCGTAGACGTTCGACGGAATCTCGGTGACGAGCAGGTCGTCGGCGTGCTTGGAGAGGATGCGCGCGACGTCGAGCGCCACGTTGCCGTTGCCGAGCACCGCGACCTCACGGGCGTTCAGCGGCCAGGTGCGCGGCACGTCGGGGTGCCCGTCGAACCAGCTCACGAACTCGGCCGCGCCGTACGACCCGTCGAGGTCGATGCCCGGGATGTCGAGCTCGGCGTCTTTGACGGCGCCGGTCGCGAAGATGACGGCGTTGTAGTGCTTCTTCAGGTCGTCGAGGGTGAGGTCGACGCCGTAGCGCACGTTGCCGAAGAAGCGGATGTCGCCGCGGTCGAGCACCTCGCGGAGGGCCCCGATGATGCCCTTGATGCGAGGGTGATCGGGGGCGACGCCGTACCGCACCAGGCCGTAGGGTGCGGGCAGGTGGTCGAACAGGTCGATCGAGACGTCGAATGCGCGTTCTGCCTTGATGAGCAGGTCAGCGGCGTAGATGCCGGCCGGCCCTGCGCCGACGATGGCCAGGCGGAGCTTGGTCATGGGGTGATTCCTTACGTTGTGAGGGGCTGCGGCCTCGCACCGAGCGAGCCGCCGCCGGGGTATTCGGAGCCGGAGGTCAGTTCGAGCGCTCGACCATGGTGTCGGCGAAGCGGATCAGGGTCTTCTTGACGGTGCCCTCGGGCAGCGGGTCGAGCGCCGCGACCGCGTCGGCGGCCCAGCGGCGCGATTCGACGACCGTCTGCCCGGTGACCGGATGCGACCGCAGCTCGGCGATCAGCTCGTCGACCTCGGCGGGCGGTGTCACGGCGATCACCTCGGGGTCGAGGCGCCGCAGCAGCTCGGCGGCCGACGGGTCGGTCGCGGCATCCCTGCGCAGGTAGAGCAGCGGCAGCGTCACAACGCCGGCGCGAATGTCGGTGCCGGCCGTCTTGCCGGTCGCGTCGCTCGGCGGAGCGAGGTCGATCACATCGTCGACGAGCTGGAAGGCGATGCCGATCTTCTCGCCGAAGTCGAACACGGGCTGCTCGTACTCGCTGGGTGCCCGCGAGACGAGGATGCCCAGCTGCGCAGAGGCGGCGATGAGCGAGCCGGTCTTGTCGGCGAGCACCTGCAGGTAGTGGGCGACCTGGTCTTCGCCCTCCCGCGGGCCGACGGTCTCGTGCAGCTGGCCGAGGCAGAGCCGCTCGAACGTGTCGGCCTGCAGCCGGATGGCCCGCTCCCCGAGAATGGAGAGCAGCTTCGAGGCCCGGGCGAACAGCAGGTCGCCCGTGAGAATCGCGATGGAGTTGCTCCACACGGTGTGAGCCGTGGGCACGCCGCGACGCTGCTCGGCCTCATCCATCACGTCGTCGTGGTAGAGCGAGGCGAGGTGGATGAGCTCGATGGAGGTCGCGGCGGTCACCACGTCGTCGGTCACGCCCTCGCCGAGCTGGGCCGTCAGGAACGCCAGCAGCGGTCGAACGCGCTTGCCGCCGGCGTCGAGCAGGTAGCGCGCAGAGACCTCGGCCATCCCGTCGTGGAAGACGGTCTCGGCCACCAGGCGGTCTTCGAGCTGTTCGATGCCGCCCTCGACGGCCTTCGCGGCCCGCCGGTCGTCCCCCGTCGAGAAGAGCCGCTCGGCGAGGGTGAAGGGAGAGGAGGCGGAGGAACTGCGGCGGGCGGTCTTGCCCGCAGTGGAGGCCCCGGCGACGTTCAGGGGCCAGTTGGCCTTGTTCACGAGGTCAAGCCTACTGAGGGGGTGCGGGGTTTCGTGCCCCTGTGCAGGGCGACGATGCCGAACGTGAGGTTGCGGTAGCCCACATTCATGAACCCGGCCTCGCTCAGCCAGCCGCTCAGCGTCTTCTGGTTCGGCCACGCCTCGATCGAGTCGGCGAGGTAGGTGTAGGCATCGGCGTTCGAGCTGGCGACCTTGGCGATCGCGGGCATGAAGCGCTGCAGGTAGGCCGAGTACCCGAACTTCACGATGCGGGCCGGCGGCGTGCTGAACTCGCAGATGACGATGCGGCCGCCGGGCTTGGTCACCCGGTACAGCTCGGCCAGCGCGGTGCGCGGCTCGACGATGTTGCGGAGGCCGAACGAGATCGTGACGGCGTCGAACTCGTCGTCGGCGAACGGCAGGTCCATCCCGTCGGCGACGAGGAACTCGATGTTCGGGTTGCCGGCCTGCTGCTTCTTGCCGACCTCGATCATGCCGGGCGAGAAGTCGGCGGCGACGACCTTCGCGCCACCGGCGGCCAGGCTCGCGCTCGACGTGCCGGTGCCGGCCGCGAGGTCGAGGATGCGCTCACCGCGCTTGGGCGCGACGGCCTTGGTCGTGGCGACGCGCCAGAGCAGGGCGTTGCCGACCGAGAGCACGTTGTTCGTGCGGTCGTAGTGGGTCGACACATCGTCGAACATCGCAGATACCTGCGCGGGTTGCTTGCTGAGGTCGGCCTTGGACACCCCCTCAGTTTACGGTGCCTGCCGTCAGCACTCGGCAAAGGCTCAGGATGCGCACAGCGCCCAGCACAACCCGTTGCGGCGAGCGCCTACGAGAGCAGACTGGAAGGTATGGAATACACACACCTCGGCCGTTCCGGCCTGACCGTCTCCCGTCTCTGCCTAGGCACCATGAACTTCGGCCCCGAGACGTCGGAGGCCGATTCGTTCAGCATCATGGACTCGGCCCTCGACAACGGGATCAACTTCTTCGACACCGCGAACGGCTACGGCGGCTCGCTCGGCCGCGGGGCCACCGAAGAGATCATCGGTCGCTGGTTCGCGAAGGGCGGCGGCCGCCGCGAGAAGGTCGTGCTCGCAACGAAGCTGTACGCCAACATGACCGAATGGCCGAACGACACGAAACTGTCGGCCCGCAACATCCGCATGTCGCTCGATGCCAGCCTTGCGCGTCTCGGGACCGACTACATCGACCTCTACCAGTTCCACCACATCGACCGCGACACCCCGTGGGACGAGATCTGGCAGGCGATGGAGGTCGCCGTGACGGCGGGCAAGATCGTCTACAACGGGTCGAGCAACTTCGCCGGCTGGCACATCGCGACGGCCCAGGAGGCCGCCCGCAGGCGCAACTTCACGGGCCTCGTCAGCGAGCAGTCGATCTACAACCTGCTGACGCGCGACATCGAGCTCGAGGTGATTCCGTCGGCGCAGGCGAACGGCCTCGGCATCATCCCGTGGTCGCCGCTGCAGGGCGGCCTGCTCGGCGGCGTCATCGGCAAGGAGAGGAACGGCAAGCGTCGCCTCGAGGGGCGAGCCGCAGCGGCCCTCGACACCCACCGCGAGGCGATCGAGCAGTACGAAGCCTTCGCTGCCGAACTCGGCCATGAGCCGGGAGACGTCGGCCTGGCCTGGCTGCTGCACCAGCCCGCGGTCACCGCGCCGATCATCGGCCCGCGCACGCAGGAGCAGCTGGATGCCGGGCTGCGCGCCCTCGACGTGAAACTCGACGCGGCGGCACTCGCCCGGCTCGACGAGATCTTCCCGGGCACGAAGACGGCCCCCGAGCAGTACGCCTGGTAGAGGGACCGGGGGCGGCAGCGCGGCGGCGCGAGCGTACGCTGAAGGGGTGACCGATTCCCTCGTTGCAGCCCCCGAAGCCGCCGACTCCCCCGCCGTTCCCCGACTGCACGTCGAGACGTTCCCTGTCGGCGACATCCGGATGCTCGTGCCGCTGCTCGACGCACGGCACCCGTTGCTCTGGATCCGCAAGGGCCAGGGCATGGCGGGCCTGGGCGAGGCACTCCGGCTCGAGTTCAGCGGCCCGACGCGCTTCCGCGACGCCTGCCATGCATGGCGCGAGGTCGCCGCGGCCGCGACGGTCGTCGACCCGGTCGGCACACCCGGCACCGGCCTGATCGCCTTCGGGGCGTTCTCGTTCTCGGGGGGATCGGGCCACTCCAGCGTGCTGATCGTTCCGCGGCTCGTGGTGGGCAAGCGCGACGGGGTGTTCTGGGTGACGCGGGTGACGGTGCTGGCCGACGGCGAGACCGCGCCCGGCGAGACGGCTCCCGGCGAGTCCGCGCCCGGCGGGGCGGCTCCCGACGGGCACGCGCCCGGCGCGCATCCGGCGCCCGTGGTGCCGGCAGCCACCCCGTTCGGCGCCGAGTACCGCATCTCGCTGCTGCCGGGGGCGGCCAAGCCCGACACCTACCGGGCCGCAGTCGAAGAGGCGGTCTCGCGCATCCACCACGGCGACCTCGAGAAGGTGGTGCTCGCCCGCGACCTCGTGGGGCACCTGCCCGACGACTCCGACCTCCGCCGGGTCATCTTCGATCTCGCGCTCGGCTACCCCGACTGCTGGACGTTCGCGGTCGACGGCCTGATCGGCTCCAGCCCGGAGACACTCGTTCGGGTCGACCACGGAACCGTGTCTGCCCGCGTGCTCGCCGGCACGATCTCCCGCGGCCGTGACGCAGAGGCCGACCACGACCAGGCCGTCGCCCTCGCCACGAGTGCGAAAGACCTCGACGAGCATCGCTTCGCCGTCGCCAGCGTGATGACGGCGCTGGCACCCCATTCGAAGACCGTGATCGCGAGCGAGATCCCGTTCACGCTGAAGCTGCCGAACCTCTGGCACCTCGCGAGCGACGTCGAGGGCGCTCTGAGCGACGGCAGCACCTCGCTCGACCTGATCGCCTCGCTGCACCCGACCGCGGCCGTGGCCGGTACACCGACTCTGGATGCCCTCAACCTCATCGAGCGGCTCGAACCGTTCGATCGTGGCCGCTACGCGGGGCCGGTCGGGTGGGTCGGGGCCGACGGTGACGGTGAGTGGGCGGTCGCGCTCCGCTGCGCCCAGGTGAGCGAAGACGGGGACATCACGGCGTATGCCGGGGCTGGCATCGTCTCCGAGTCGGAGCCCGAGCACGAGTTCCTCGAGACGAAGATGAAGTTCCGGCCGATGGTGGAGGCCTTCGGCTAGGGCGTTCGGCTAGCCGGCGGCCTTGCCTGCACCGGGCGTTCAGCTAGCTCGCGGCCAGGCGCGCCTTCTCGACCTCGACGTCGTAGTCCGCAGGCGGCCAGCCCTGGTGCAGGTTCTGCAGGGCATCCAGAACCAGGTGCTGCACAGCCAGCCGCGCGTACCACTTGTGGTCGGCGGGAACGACGTACCAGGGTGCGTGCTCGGTCGACGTGCGGTCGAAGACGAGCTGGTACGCGTCGTGGTACTGGTTCCAGAGCAGGCGCGAGTCGATGTCGTTCGGGTTGTACTTCCAGTGCTTGTCGGGGCGTTCGAGGCGGGCGCCGAGCCGCGCCTTCTGCTCGTCGGGACTGATGTTCAGAAAGACCTTGATGACGGTCGTGCCCTGGTCGACGAGCTCGCGCTCGAAGTCGTTGATGGTGCTGTAGCGGGCGTCGATCTCCTCGGGGCTCGCGAGATTCAGCACCCGGCCGGCGAGCACATCCTCGTAGTGCGAACGGTCGAAGACGCCGATCTGGCCGGCCGCGGGCAGGCGTTTGCGAATGCGCCAGAGAAAGTCGTGGCTGAGCTCCTCCTCGGTCGGCTTCTTGAACGAGGCGTGTGTGACCCCGCCGGGATCGACCGACCCGACCACGTGGCGCACGATGCCGCCCTTGCCGGAGGAGTCCATGCCCTGCAGCACGAGCAGCAGGGATCGGTGCTGCTCGGGGCCGTCGAACAGGCTGTTGGCGAAGAGCTTCTCCTGCAGGATGTCGACCTCGGCGGCGCCGGTGGCGAGGTCGCGCTCGCCGTCGGCCTTCCGTCCGTCGTAGGCGTGGGTGGCGCCCGTGTCGGCGTCGGCGAGGCGGAAGCCGGCGCCCACGCGCAGCAGGCCGGAGGGGTCGCCGCTCCACGCGGTGTGCGGGATGCGCGTGCCTTCGGTGTCGCGGTCGGCGCCGGCGCCCTGGGCCTCCGTGGCGGCGCTCTTCGCGTGCTTCGCTTTCGCATGCTTCGCCTTCGCCTCGGCGGCCTTCGCCTTCGCGTCCTTCGCCTTCACATCTTTGGCCCTCGTCTTGGCTTTGCTCTTCTTGTCGGCCACGTCGCCCACCTTCCGCTGATGTTGTCGCGCACCCGCTCGGCGCCACGCCCACCCCTCACCCTAAGCCGCGCCCGTCACATCGAGTGGGCAGAAACGTCCCTAAAACTCGCGTTTTAGGGCCCGAACTGCCCACTCGATGGGGTGGGGGTGCACGGAGGCGGGGGCGGAACCCGGCTGTGCCGTGATAG
>NZ_PSTT01000070.1 GCF_002931235.1 Subtercola sp. Z020
GCGGGGACGCCTGGCCGCGCTGGGCGTTCTTCGCAGCCGGGGGCACGGGTGGGGCAGCGGCGGGAGCGGCACCCGGGTTGGCCTCGGCCTGGGCGCGCTGGGCGCGGGCGGTGGCCGCCTGCTCCAGCTGGCCGCGCTCGTTGCGCACCTCGACCCCGCCCGAGTCGCTCGGTGCGGTGTAGCTCAGCTGCTCGACGGAGGCGTTGCCGCTCTCGAGGCCCTTGGCCTGCACGCTCGGCGCATCCACAGAGCCCGCCGGGGTGTTGACCTCGACCTCGAGGTTGAAGAGGAAGCCGACGGCCTCTTCGCGGATCTGGCCCATCATCTGCTGGAACAGGGCGAAACCTTCGCGCTGGTACTCGACGAGCGGGTCGCGCTGCGCCATGGCGCGCAGGCCGATGCCGTCTTTGAGGTAGTCCATCTCGTAGAGGTGGTCGCGCCAGCGGCGGTCGATCACGGTGAGCACGACGCGGCGTTCGAGCTCGCGCATGGCAGCCTCGCCGAGGGTGGCCTCACGGTTCTGGTACGCGATCTGGGCGTCGGAGAGAATTTCGCGGGCGACGAAGTCGCGGCTGATCTTTCCACGGCTGCCCGCCTCGGCGACGACCTCGTCGATCGAGATCGAGACCGGGTAGAGCGTCTTCAGTTCCGTCCACATCGCGTCGAAGTCCCAGTCGTCTCCGTTGCCCTCGCCCGCATGGGTCTCGAGCACGTCTTCGACGACGTCTTTCAGGAACTTCTGGGCGCGCTCGTGCAGGTCGTCGCCTTCGAGGATGTGGCGGCGGTCGCTGTAGATCGCCTCGCGCTGCCGGTTCAGAACGTCGTCGTACTTCAGCACGTTCTTGCGGATCTCGGCGTTGCGGCCCTCGACCTGCGACTGGGCGCTGCGGATGGCACGGGAGACGACCTTCGACTCGATCGCGAGGTCGTCGGGCACGTTGCCGCGGCCCATCAGGCTCTCTGCGGCGCCGGCGTTGAACAGGCGCATGAGGTCGTCTGTCAGGGAGAGGTAGAAGCGGCTCTCACCGGGGTCGCCCTGGCGACCGCTGCGGCCTCGGAGCTGGTTGTCGATGCGCCGCGACTCGTGGCGCTCGGTGCCGAGCACGTAGAGGCCGCCGGCCTCGACGACCTTCTCGGCCTCCTCTTCGACGCCCGCCTTCACTTCGGCGAACACCTCGTCCCACGCAGCCTCGTACTCCTCAGGGGTGTCGACGGGGCTGAGCCCACGCGTGTTCATCTCCGTCACGGCGAGGAACTCGGTGTTGCCACCGAGCATGATGTCTGTGCCTCGACCGGCCATGTTGGTGGCGACGGTCACGGCGCCGAGTCGACCGGCCTGCGCGATGATGGCGGCCTCACGGGCGTGGTTCTTCGCGTTCAGCACCTCGTGGCGAACACCCTTCTTCGCCAGCAGCCGGGAGAGGTACTCGCTCTTCTCGACGCTGGTCGTTCCGACCAGCACCGGCTGCCCGGTGGCGTGGCGCTCGACGATGTCTTCGACGACCTGCTCGAACTTCGACTGCTCGTTCTTGTAGACGAGGTCGGACTGGTCTTTGCGCTGCATCGGACGGTTGGTCGGGATGGCGACCACGCCGAGCTTGTAGGTGCTCATGAACTCGGCCGCCTCGGTCTCGGCGGTACCGGTCATGCCGGCGAGCTTGTCGTAGAGGCGGAAGTAGTTCTGCAGGGTCACCGTGGCGAGCGTCTGGTTCTCGGCCTTGACGACCACACCCTCCTTGGCCTCGATGGCCTGGTGGATGCCCTCGTTGTACCGACGGCCGGCGAGGATGCGGCCGGTGTGCTCGTCGACGATCAGAACCTCGCCGTTCATGACGACGTAGTCCTTGTCTTTCTTGAACAGCGCCGACGCCTTCAGCGAGTTGTTCAGGAACGAGATGAGCGGCGTGTTCGCGGACTCGTAGAGGTTGTCGATGCCGAGGTAGTCCTCGACCTTCTCGATGCCGGGTTCGAGAATGCCGACGGTGCGCTTCTTCTCGTCGACCTCGTAGTCCTCGCCCGGGGTGAGGCGGGTGGCCACAGAGGCGAACTCCGTGAACCACCGGTTGGCCTCGCCCGACGCGGGCCCGGAGATGATGAGCGGCGTGCGCGCTTCGTCGATCAGGATGCTGTCGACCTCGTCGACGATGGCGAAGTTGTGGCCCCGCTGCACCATGTCGGCGGCCTGCCACGCCATGTTGTCGCGCAGGTAGTCGAAGCCGAATTCGTTGTTCGTGCCGTAGGTGATGTCGGCGGCGTACTGTTCACGGCGCTCGGGCGGGGTCTGGCCCGAGAGGATGACGCCCGTCGTCATGCCGAGGGCGCGGAACACGCGGCCCATCAGTTCGCTCTGGTAGTTGGCAAGGTAGTCGTTCACCGTGACGATGTGCACGCCCTTGCCGGCGATGGCGTTGAGGTAGGCGGGCAGGGTGGCGACGAGCGTCTTGCCCTCGCCCGTCTTCATCTCGGCGATGTTGCCGAGGTGAAGGGCTGCACCACCCATGAGCTGCACGTCGAAGTGACGGAGGCCCAGTGTGCGGCGGGAGGCCTCGCGCACGGCGGCGAAGGCCTCGGGCAGCAGGTGGTCGAGACTCTCCCCGTCTTCGAATCGTTCGCGGAGGCGCGGAGTCTCGTCTTTCAGCTCGTCGTCGGTGAGGTGCGTGAAGTCCTCTTCGAGAGCGTTGATCGCCTTCGCGTAGTTTTCGAGGCGCCGAAGCACCCGGCCCTCGCCGACACGAAGGACCTTTTCCAGAACTGAAGCCACGTTGAATCTCCTACCGAACCAGCCATTATCCAGCCGGTGATCATAGCAATACTAGTTGTCGAACCTGTTTGTCGTCTTGACGTGCGCTGGGGGCGCAGCGCCGAAGCACCACGCCCCCTGTGGAAGCGGAACCGGGTCTCTACGACAGCACCCGCTCGCCCTCTCGCACGTCGGCCAGGAGCGGGGTCGCGCTGTCATCGAGCCCGATGACGCCGTAGTCCCAGCCCTTCCGGCGGTACACGACGCTCGGCCGGGAGGTCTCGGCGTCGATGAAGAGGTAGAAGTCGTGCCCGACCAGTTCCATCAGGTAGAGCGCGTCGTCGACGGTCATGGGTGCTGCAGCGAAGACCTTCTTGCGGATGACGACGGGCGACCAGGCCTCGTCGGTCGAGTCGTCGTCGGCACGGTCATCCGGAGCCGAGCCCGACCCTGCCGCGGAGGCGTCGGCACCCTGCGTCTGCACGGCGCCGGTCGAGACCTGCTCGAGCACCTCCGCCTCTGCGGGCCGGAGGTCGATGAGGTTGAAGTCGGTGCTCGACGCCTCGCGGAGTGACACCGGGCGATGCTGCCCGCGGTGCACCTTCTTGCGGTCCTTGGCCCGTCGGATGCGCTCGAGCAGCTTGGCGATCGCGAGGTCGAAGGCGACGTACTTGTCGCTGCCCGCGCTCTCGGCCCGCACGACCGGACCGGGCCCGATCAGCGTGAGCTCGACGCGGTCGTCACCCGAAGAGGTGTTCGCGGAGTTGTGGCGGCAGACCTTGACTTCGAGAACGAGAGCACGATCGGCGAGAAGCGAGACCTTGTCGGCCTTCTCGGTGGCGTAACTCCGAAATCGATCGGTGATCCCTAGGTTGCGGCCCGTGATGTTGATCTCCATGGCATTCTCCTGGTCTCAAAAAGACGCGCCGCCTTGGGACCAAAGCGAGTTCTTCCGCGCCTTTTCACCCACCGTAGTCTTCCCGCCGGGTCGTGTCATCCGTTCACCCCATCTGCCCCTCCCGTTCAGCTGAGAGACGCACCGCAGACGTTCCGGTATGCCGGGGAGTGAATGCCAAGGTCACGGCGCCGACCACCGTCGCTCCGGCATGTTCGAGGGCCCTGCGGCATTCGATCAGCGTCGAACCGGTCGTCACGACGTCATCGACGAGCAGGAAGAACCGGCCATCCAGGGCACCTGAGAACTTTCTCCGAACTCGCAGGGATCCGCTGAGATTGGCTCGCCGGGCGCGCACATCGAGGCCGGCCTGGTCCACTGTCGCTCGCCCGACCCGCAGCGCCGATTCGACCCTCAGTCGGTCGCGCGGTCGATGCTCACACTGCGCCGAACGCAGCAGCAGTCGCACCGGATGGTAGCCGCGAGCGCGGAACGCCGAAGCGGATGAGGGAGCGGGAACGATCTCGAGCGAGGCTTCGGCGGGAAGTGCGGCAGAGGCGGCCGACCGGGCAGCCGACAGCGCCGCCGCGAGGGTGCGGCCGAGGGCGGGAGCGACGTCGGTGCGCCCGCATTCCTTCAGCGCCGACAGCGCCGAAGCGATGACCCCGCCGTACGGCCGGGACGCCCAGACGGCGAGCGGAGCATCCGCCCCCCGCTCGATCGAGAGCCGGAGCGGCGGGCCGGGTGGCTCGAGCGCCCGACGGCAGCCGTCGCAGAGCGCCCTGTCGCGTACTCCGCAACCGACGCAATCGGTGGGCAGCAGAACGGCGAGCGCGGAGGCGAGAGCAGCAGATGTCATGCGCCGACTCTGCCGCAGCGCATCCCGCCCGCCGCCGTCGCGAACGCGATCTGTGGAGAACCGACCCGCACCGCCTGCTGTGAAGGAGAGGCCGCGGCCCAGCCCTACGTCTGCGTCGCCAGGAACGCGACGGACTTCGCTGTAGTCTGCCAGCCGCTCCCCCGCTGCTGTTGCAGTTCGCCAGCCGATGTCAGCAGCCACAGCCCCGTCACATCGTTCGACCCGGCCAGCGTCGCACCGTTCGTCGGAACGGCCAGCGGGCTGCTCATCCCACCGATCTCCTGCACGATCACGCGGTCGTCGCCGCCCGCCGTCACCGTGAGCGACGCGATATTCGAAGCGTCGACCCAGGTCGCGTCGAGCGGCGTTCCCGGGCCGGATGCCAGCGTCACCGGGTCACCGAGCCGCTCCGGAGCGCCGTTCGCATCACGGATGACCGCCGCCACGACGAGCCGCGGCATCCCGTCGTTCACCGTCAGGGCCAGCACCCGCGTACCGTCGCGGGAGACATCCATCGACACGATGCCCGTGCCGCCGTCCCAGTTGACGGCCACAGGGTGCACCGTTCCGTCGCTGCCGTACGCCTGCACGGCCGAGGGCGCGCCCGCCGGCACCGTCCAGACGAAACCCGACGGGTCGAGGGTCGGCGGCAGCAGACCGGCGCGACTGTCGATCAGCACGGGCGCATTGTCGCCGGTCTGCACCACGTAGACCCCTTCTGCTGTGCCGACCGCCAGAACCCGAGCCGACGACGTGACCGACAGCGGCGCGAGCGCCTGCACCTTGTCACTGACCGACGGGATCGGCACCAGCGCGTTGCTCGTGAGGTACCCGAATGCGCCCGCCTGGTCGACAAGGGCCCGCGAATCGACGCGCGGGGCGAAATCGGGCGTCGCACCGGCCGGGATGGCGACGGGGTTCTGGTCGACCGTGACAGCGACCGCCGCGACGGAGGTCACCGACGAGAGCGTCGCATCGAGTTGCGCCTGCATACGCTGCAACGCCTGCGTCGGCTGCGAGAGCACCTGGCTCGACAGCGGCACGCTCGCCGTTCCGGAGTCGACCACCACCGCGGTGGTCTCCGTGCCGTCGGGGAACGCCGTGACGACTGCCCCCTGCCCGAGCCACGCCGTCGGCCCCGCGAGCAGCGCCTTCACCACGCGCGTGCTCGTCGTCTCGTCTTTCGGGAACCAGCGCACATCCGGAACCAGATAGGTGTAGCTCGGGTCGAAGAAGTAGAGCGAGTGAGAGGCGAAGACCTGGTTGAACCGCAACTGTTCGAGAATGATGCCGGGATTGGCCATGTTGATGCGCCACTGCCCGTCTTCCTGCGTGAACTGGAAGGGAATCGTCACCGCTGCCGTCGAATCGTTCTCGACGTACTCCCCCGACGCGTCGACCTCGGCCTGTGGCGTGACGCTCACGCTCATGGCCGTGTCGGAGACCGTCGTGAAACTCAGCTGGCCGGCATCGATGAGCACGCCGGCATTCGGGTCCCACTGCTTGTCGAAACCCTTCGAGAGAAAGCTCCGGGCGACCGCGTAGTCGTTCTGCGGGCTGGCGGCCGCTTGCAGGAAGCCGTTCAGAATCTGCGTCTGGTTGGCGTCGGGCACCGGCCCCGGCGGCAGCAGGATGACGTCGATGTCGTCGGGCGCCGAACTGGCCGGCTGCGAGTGCACGCTGCCGGTGTCGGGGATGCCCGTGCATCCGGCCAGCGCGATGACCGTCGCTGCGACGACTGCGGCGAGCGCGGCCAGCCGCGTGCGCCGGCCGAGCGGGCCCAGCCCCGTGCGCCGGCTCACTGCCCGGCTCCCGCCTGCAGGATGCCTGACCCCGCGTCATCCGGAGGCAGCGGCAGAGGAGAGGTACCCGCCGAGTGCCCGAACACCCGCGGCAGCGTGAGGCGGAAGCAGCTGCCCGCCCCCGTCTCCGACCACACTTCGAGCAGCCCGCGGTGGAGCGCTGCGTCTTCGAGCGAGATCGCGAGGCCGAGGCCCGTGCCGCCGATCGTGCGCTTGCGGGAGGGATCGGCGCGCCAGAAGCGCTCGAACACGCGCTCACTCTCGACCGCGCTCATCCCGATCCCATAGTCGCGCACCGCAACGGCGATCGAGGACACGTTGCTGTCGACCGAGACCACGATCGGCCGGCCCTCGCCGTGCTCGATCGCGTTGCCGAGCAGGTTGGTCAGGATGCGGCGGATGCGGCTCGCGTCGATCTCCACCTCGACATACCCGCCGGGCGCGAAGACGCGGATCTCCGAACCGGCGGAGGCGGCCAGCGGCTGCATCTGGTCGACGGCGTCTTCGGTCAGTCGCACCAGGTTCGTGGACTCGACGTTGAGGTCGGCGGACCCGGCGTCGAAGCGGCTGATCTCCAGGAGGTCGTTGAGGAGCAGTTCGAACCGCACTGTCTGGGTGTGCAGCAGCTCGGCCGTCCGGCCGATCGCGGGCTCGAACGTGTCGCGCTGGTCGTAGAGCATGTCGCCGGCCAGGCGGATCGTGGTGAGGGGCGTGCGGAGCTCGTGCGAGACATCCGACACGAACCGTTGCTGCAGCTGCGAGAGCTCGGCCAGCTGGGTGATCTGCCCCTGCATGCTGTCGGCCATGCCGTTGAACGAGCGGGCCAGCGTGGAGATGATGTCGTCTCCCTTGTCAGGGATGCGCACCTCGAGCATCCCGGCCGCCAGCTTTTCACTCGTCTCGGCTGTCACCCGGATGGGCTCGATGACGAGGCGCACGATGACCCAGGCCACGACGGCGATCAGGAGCGTCAGCAACAGGCCCGCCACCCACAGCGTCTGCTGCACGAAGCTCAGCGTCTGGCTGGCGTCTGCCAGGTTGTAGCCGAGATACAGCTGGTACTGGCCCGCGCTCGGAATCGTGAGCGGAGTGCCGACGATGATGCCGGCGTCTGTTCCACCCGTACCGTTCGGAAGGGCGACCGACTGCCAGTACTGGTTGAGGGTGCCCGCGCCAGCCGTGACGTCGCTCTTCAGCTGGTCGGAGATCAGTCCCTTCGCGGTGAGCGCCGGGCTCGCGAAGGGCAGGAACGACGTGGTGCCCTGGTCGTTCCCCGGGGCGGCGTAGATGGCGATGAGCCGGGAGGACGACGAGGAGGTGATCTTCGACTGCGCCGAGTTGAGCAGGGTGCTGACCGACGTCTCCGTCGTGGAGTCGGAGGCGTCGAAGATGGTCTGCGCCGCGTTCGCCGCCTGGTTCGAGTCGGCGAGCACCTGGTCGAGCCGCGAGTGGAAGAGGTCGTTGCCGATGCTGACCGAGGTGTAGATACCGGCGCCCAGCAGGGCGACGGTCGTCAGTGCGATGGTGATGACGATGGTGCGGAACTGCAGCGACCGGCGCCACCAGCTCTGCAGCTGGCGCGGCCAGGCGCGCCACTCCCGGGCGATGAAGGGGCCGATGTGGCTCCGCCCCTGCTTTGCGGCGAGGGGCGTGGGCGTCGCACCGGTTCGGGTGCCGACGCCCTGCACCGCGCCGGTGCCGGTGCCCGTGCTCACGCTCATGTTCAGACGACGGCGCCGGCCCGGTACCCGACACCCCGCACGGTCATGACGATGCGCGGGTTGTCGGGGTCTTCCTCGACCTTCGCGCGCAGGCGCTGCACGTGCACGTTCACGAGGCGGGTGTCGGCCTTGTAGTGGTAGCCCCAGACCTGTTCCAGCAGCATCTCGCGGGTGAAGACCTGCTGCGGTTTCGACGAGAGCGCGTGGAGCAGGTCGAACTCGAGGGGCGTGAGGTTGATGCGGCCCGTGCCTCTCCGCACTTCGTGGCCCTCGATGTCGAGCTCGAGGTCGCCGATCCGCAGCAGCCCGCCGGTCGCAGGGGCGACGGGCTTCTGCCGTAGGCGGGTGCGGATGCGCGCGACCAGCTCCTTCGGGTTGAAGGGTTTCACGATGTAGTCGTCGGCGCCCGATTCGAGCCCCTTGACGACATCCATCGTGTCGGATTTCGCGGTCAGCATGATGATCGGGATGCCCGACTCGGCGCGGATCTCGGCGCACACCTCGATGCCGTCGAGCCCGGGCAGCATCAGGTCGAGCAGAACCAGTTCGGGCTTCGACTCCTGGAAGGCGGCGAAGGCCTCGGAGCCGTCGGCGCAGAAGATCGGCTCGAAGCCCTCGGCGCGCAGCACGATGCCGATCATCTCTGCGAGCGCGGGATCGTCATCGACCACCAGTATGCGAGCATCCATGCTGATCAGGATAGTGGAGCGGTGCCCGGAGAGGGCTGCGTGAGCGTCTCTCCGGGCATCCACACCGCTGCGGCGCTCTATGGGACGACCGTGGCGGTCGGCGCCGAGGTCGTCGACGTCGACGCGTAGCCCGACTTGGCGCCGGTGACCCGCACCGTCAGCTTCTTGCCGACGTCGTTGGCGTGCACCGTGCGCGTCGCCGCGGTGGATCCTGTGATCGCCGCGCCGTCGCGGTACCACTGGTAGGTGAACGTGACGGGCGCGGGGCCCCAAGTGCCGGGGTTCGCGGTGACGACCTGGCCGACCTTCGCGGTACCGGTGATGGTCGGCACGGCTGTGCTCAGCACACCCTGCACCACCGCAGAAGCCGCGCTGGTCACGTAGGTCGAGGCGAAGCCGGTCTTGCTGCCGGTCACCCTGACCTTGATCGTCTTGCCGGTGTCGGCCGACGCGGGAACGTAGGTCGCTGCCGTCGCGCCGCTGATCGCGACACCGCCGGCCAGCCACTGGTAGCGGAGCGTGACCGGCGCGGGCGCCCAGGCACCGGGGTTGGCCGTGAGCGTCTGGCCGACCCGCGCCGTGCCGGTGATCGTCGGCGTCGCCGTGGTGAGGGTGCCCGCCGTGACCGCGGCCGTCGGCGCGCTCTCGGTGGTGGCGGTCGTGTAACCGGCCCGCGTTCCGGTCACCGCAACGGTGAGGGTCTTGCCGGGGTCCTGAGCTTTCGTCGCTGCAGGGCACCGCTTCGGGATGCTTCACGTCACCGCACGACGGTTCCGACCTCTATCTTCTGCGTAAGCCGAACAAACCCGGGGGTGTAGACGTCATAGGACCAGAAGATCTTGTGGCCGAGATCATCCGGCGCGATCGTGTACCGCCCATCGGGACCTATGGCTGTCAGACTCTTTCCGTCGTCTCGAGTCCACTGATACGAGACCACGTACGGGGCCGGTACGATTTTTCCGACCTCGCCGGACACCGTCGCGCCGACACGAACATCACCCTTCACTGAGAAGGTGTCGATCGAGTCGTAAAGGTGATGATTCGGGTCCGCTCGCAGGTCTGTCCACTTGACGCTCGAATCCCTGCCCCCGGCTACGAGGACCGACTGAGAATATGCCTCATTCGGCTTGTCGGAGTACCACTCGTCCACAAGCTCGAACGAGTCGGCTGGTGGAATGAAATGAAGTTTGTACTCCCCGTCAGGCAGGCCTCCCAGCACGAATCGTCCGTCCTGATCAGTCTGTGTCGAGTACGGCAGTTCACCTGAGCCGAAGGCCCGCACCTCGACGTCGGGAAGCATCCCGAGATCCTCTTCACCAGGCCGGGCTACTCCGAAAACGGCACCGCTGATGCTTCCGGTGCCCACGGGATGTGTGGGTGCCATCGGTGTGGCGAGGAGTTCGACGTCGGGGATCGACTTCGCTTTCCCCGATGAGACGACGACCGGCTTGGCCCCAGCAGACGTCGGCAGGTTGTCGAACCACTCGTCGGCATGCTGGCCCCCGCCCGAGAAGAACAGGGTGTACGTGCCCGGTGCGACGCCGGTGAGGGCGTAGGAGCCCGAGCCGTCGACCGGAGCCGTGTAGAGCTGCGTGTCAGCGGTCGCATCGTAGAGAACGGCGGCGACTCCACCGGCTGCGATCGGGTCGGCGGGGTCCGAACTTGTGATCGTGCCGGTGACGGACCCGGCGCGTGTGGCGCTGAGGGCAGCGGCGTTCTGACTGGCAATGCCATCGGACGACGCAGCCGACGGAGAGCAGGCGGCGAGGAGGAACAGACCGGTGAGGCCGCCGCCGACCAGCGTGGCCTTCCGAAGGTGCCGGGCAGCGCGGGGGCTGCCCGAAGGCGACGTTGTCGCCGAAGAATATTTCGACATGAGGTGCTTTCTCTGGGAAATCTGCCAAGCAATTGCAAGGCAGGAATCCTCACGGTAACGAGAGAATGAGTTTTAATCAACAAATGCTGATCGAATGTCGTTTTTTGACCGAATTGGTACAGCTTCCCGGTGGACGCCGCCAGGTGGGTGTCGGCGGGGTGTGCGAGCATGGAGCGCGTGGAACTGCCAGAGGCAGGGCGGGGGGCACGTCGAATCCGGTGGCAGTCGCTGGCCGGGTACGTAGATGGTGCGACGGAATGAGGGAAGACCGGTGACCGACAACCACGAGCAGCAGGCGGCCGTGCCGCCTGTCGAGCCTGTGCAGCAGGCGGCTGTGCCGCCGTTCGAGGCCGCGCAGGTGGCGGCTGTGCCGCCGGTCCAGGCGCCGCGATACGGGGAGTACGCGTACGCGCCGCCGCCCGGGTACGCGCCGCCGCCGGGGTACGCGCCGGCGCCGGGCGCGGCGGGGGCGGGGCAGGCGCCGTGGGTGCCGCCGATCAAGCCGGGGCTCGTGCCGCTTCGACCGCTCGGGTTCGGCACCCTGCTGGGGGCACCGTTCCAGGTGCTGCGCCGGAACACGGGGCCGACACTCGGCAGCGCTCTGATCATCCAGTTCGCCATCGGCATCGTGACGGCGCTCGTGGTGGGCGGCGCCGCGCTGCTGGCATTCAGCCGGGTCGATTCCGCGTCGGCCGAGGATTACGACGCGGTCAGCGCGGGCGCCACGGCGATCGTGTTGCTGAGCACGCTGGTGCCGATCGCGGTCGCACTCGTCACCGGGGCGCTGCTGCAGAGCATCCTCGTCATCGAAGTGTCACGCGAGATCCTCGGCGAGAGGCGGCGCATGGGCGAGCTGTGGCGCGCGGCCGGGCGGCGCATCTGGCCGCTCGCTCTGTGGACGCTGCTGCAGGCGGCGGTCATCGTCGTCGTGCTGGCCGTCGTGGTCGGCGTGATCGTTCTGCTGGCGATGCTCGGCGGGGTCGCGACCGTGTTCGCGGTGATCGTCGGCATCGTGTCCTTCCTGGGGCTCGCGGTTCTGGCCGCCTGGCTGACGACGAAACTCTCGCTCGTTCCCTGCGTGATCGTGCTCGAACGGGCCGGCGTGCGACAGGCCATCGTGCGCTCCTGGCGACTCACCGACCGCTCGTTCTGGAAGACGCTCGGCACCGAGTGGCTCGTCTCCGTCATCGTCTACACGGCGTCGCAGGTGGTCGTTCAGCCGATCAGCCTCATCTTCGGCCTGGGCGTCGGGGTGCTCGCACCGAACGGCACCGACAGCTCTGGTTTCTCTTCCGAATGGGTGCTGATCGGCGGCCTCTACCTGCTGATCGGGGTGATCCAGCTGGTGTTCGGCGCGATCAGTGCGGTGGTGCAGGCGGCGACGGTCTCGGTCATCTACGTCGACCTGCGCATCCGCAAGGAGGGCCTCGATCTCGAGCTGATCCGGTTCGTCGAGGCGCGCGAGGCCGGGCGCACGAAGCCCGACGACGATCCGTTCCGGGTCGCCACGGCCGCCGGTGCCGCCGGTGCGGCCGGCGCCGCGGGCACGTCGCAGGCCGGCGAGCCGATGCAGCCCGAATCGCGAGTGTGAGGCCGGCGCGGCGACATGCTCATCCTCCTCCACGCGCTCGGTGACGTTCCTGTCGATCCGCCGGCTCCGGATGCCCGGCAGCTGCTGCTCGACGAGCTGAGCAAGCCCGAATACCAGGCCGCGAAGCCGACCTGGCTCGACCGCGCTGCGGAGGCGGTGCAGAACTGGCTCGGCAGTCTCGTGCTTCCGTCGGGAGGCAACTTCGGCGGCCTGCTGCCGCTGCTGGCCGTGATCGTGCTCGTCGCTCTCGTGGTGATTGCGTTCATCGTCTTCGGGCGACCGCGTCGCAACCGGTCCGCCGTGGCGACGCTCGATGCGCTCTTCGGTACGGATGATCGGCGGAGCTCTGCGGAACTCCGCCGGTCCGCGGCGGCCGCGGCACGGGCCGGCGACTTCCGCACGGCGATCGAGGAGCTGTACCGCGCGCTGGCACGGAGGCAGGCCGAGCGCACGGTGGTCAGCATTGATCCGGGCACCACGGCGCAGGAGTTCGCCGTTCGCGCGGGCGGGTCGTACCCGGCCGAGGCGACGCGGCTCGGTTCGGCGGCGCGGGTGTTCGACGAGGTGCGCTACCTGGGGGCGCCGGGAACGCGCGAGCAGTACGACGAGCTCACAGCGCTCGAGGCAGCGCTCCGCGATGCGCCCCCGGTGCGGCGGGCGGCCGTGGGCGGCGGCGCCCCGGCGAAGGCGGGCACACGATGAACGCCGGGCTGACGTCGAAACCTGCGGCGGGTTCGCCCGCGGGGGCACCGGCGAAAGCGGCTACAGCGGCATCGACACTGCCAGCGACGGCGTCAGCCACGGGGGCGACACCTGCGGCCACGCCGACGGTGCGGGCGTTCTTTCGGCGGTGGTCGTTCTGGGTGGGCGCGGGCGTGTTCGTCGTACTCGCGAGCCTCGTGCTGCTGCTGATCCGTGGGGCCGGCGGCGCGGGCGCGGGCGAACTGTCGATCACCAGCGCGGCACCCGGTGGGGCAAAGGCGGTGGCGGAGGTGCTGCGCGGGCAGGGCGTCACCGTGACAGCGGTCGGGTCGCTCGACGAGGCCGTGCGGGAGGTCGCGCGGGCGGGTGGTGGCGCGGGTGGCAGCGCCAGCGACAGCGGCTCAGGCAGCAGCGGCACCGGCGCTCCCCCGGGCACCGCCGAACCGACCGTGCTCGTCTTCGACCCGAACGGCTTCCTACCGATCGACCGCACCGACGATCTCGCCCGGCTCGGCGGTCACCTGGTGCTCGTTCAGCCCGACATCTTCACTCTCGATGCCCTGGCGCCGAGCATCTCGGTCACCGGCCAGGTCGAGAACAGCAGCGTCGTCGAGGCGGGTTGCGCGGTACCGAGCGCCGAACGCGCGGGAACGATCACCACCTCGGGGACGGCCTATCGCGCCTCGGGGGCGTCCGGGGAAAGCGACACGGGCAACGGCAGCGACACCGACACCGACACCGACGGCAGTACCACCACCACCGAGTGCTTCGAGACCGGCGACGGCGGCTACTCACTCGTGCAGGCCGAGACCGCGGGTTCCGTCGTGACGGTGGTGGGGGCATCCGATGTCCTGACGAATGAGCACGTGATCGAGGCGGGCAATGCCGCCCTCGCGCTCGGCCTGCTCGGCCAGAGCGACGAGCTCGTCTGGTACACGCCGTCGGAATCCGACGTCACGGCGACCGGGCCGCCGAGCCTCGCGACGCTGACGCCCGGCTGGGTCACCCCGCTTTTGCTGCTGCTCGTCGTCGTCTTTCTCGCGGCAGCGGTCTGGCGGGGGCGGCGACTCGGCCCGGTCGTCGTCGAGAACCTGCCCGTGATCGTTCGCGGCAGTGAGACGGTCGCCGGTCGGGCGCGCCTGTATGCGCGCTCGAACGCGCGAACGCGGGCTCTGGATGCTCTGCGCATCGGCAGCGTGACCAGAATGTCGGGCCTGCTGGGGTTGCCGCGCTCGGCGGGGTTGCCCGAGATCATCGCGGCGGTCTCGGCACGCACCGGCGTTCCCGCCGTGGAGGTCGCCGACGTGATCGTGAACCGGCTGCCCTCGTCGGAGGCCGAACTCCTCGCGCTGTCGCAGCAGCTCGCCGCGCTCGAGCGGCGGGTGCAGGTCGCGGTCGGCCGCGCGAGCCCCGGCGGATCGCCGTGAAACCGATGTGCTCCGCGACACGGCGGTGCGAGCATCCCGCTCACCCCCTTCTCGACCCGCAGAACCCCGACACAGAAAGCCGAGCATGAGCGACATCTCCCCTGAGGCACCCCGGGCATCCGACGACGAGTTGCGGCTCGCCCTCTCGCGCGTGCGCACCGAAGTCGGCAAGGCCGTCGTCGGGCAGGACGGCGCCGTCACCGGCCTGCTGATCGCCCTGCTCGCACGCGGGCACGTGCTGCTGGAGGGCGTGCCCGGCGTCGCGAAGACGCTGCTCGTGCGGTCGCTGGCCTCGGCGCTCAGCCTCGACACGAAGCGCGTGCAGTTCACGCCCGACCTGATGCCGGGCGACGTGACCGGCTCGCTCGTCTACGACGGGCGGTCGGGGGAATTCCAGTTCCGTGACGGGCCGGTGTTCACGAACATCCTGCTCGCCGATGAGATCAACCGCACTCCCCCGAAGACGCAGTCGGCGCTGCTCGAAGCGATGGAGGAACGCCAGGTCAGCGTCGACGGGCTCTCGCGCCCGCTGCCCGACCCGTTCCTGGTCGCGGCGACGATGAACCCCATCGAGTACGAGGGCACGTACATGCTGCCCGAGGCGCAGCTCGACCGCTTTCTGCTGAAGCTGACCCTCGACATCCCCGAGCGTGACGTCGAGATCGCCGTGCTCGCGCGGCACGCGGCGGGGTTCAACCCGCGCGACCTCGGAGCGGCCGGGGTGACCGCCGTGCTCGGCGCCGCACAGCTGCACCAGGCGCAGGCGGCCGTGCGGGCCGTGGGGGCGGCTCCGGATGTTCTGGCCTACGCGGTGGACCTCGCCCGTGCCACGCGGCAGAGCCCGTCGGTGAAGCTCGGAGTGAGCCCGCGCGGCAGCACCGCGTTGCTCGCCTCGGCGAAGGCGTGGGCCTGGCTGAACGGATTCGCCTCGATCACCCCGGACCACGTGCAGGCGATGGTGCTGCCGGTGCTGCGGCACCGCATCCAGCTGCGGCCGGAGGCGGAGCTCGAGGGCGTGTCGGTGGATTCGATCCTGCGCGGCATCCTGTCGCAGGTGCAGGTACCGATCTGATGACGGGTGGCGCTGGCCGGGCGCTGCGCTCGGCGATGTCGACAGCGGAACGGCGACGCTGATGGCGGTGTCGGGGCGGTTCGTGCTGCTGGTCGCGCTCGGAGCCGTGCCCATCGTGCTGCTTGGCCAGGCGTACGGGCTCGCCTTCGAGGCGCTCGGCGGGTGGCTCGTGCTGGTTCTGCTGCTCGGGGTGCTCGACCTGCTGCTGGCCGCGTCGCCGAGGGGCGTGCTGGTCGAGCGCGACCTGCCGTTGCGGGTGCGGCTCGGGCAGCCGGCCCGCAGCGACCTCTATCTCACCAATACAGGGCGGCGGGCGCTCCGCGGCACGGTGCGCGATGCGTGGCAGCCCGCCGCGGGGGCCGTCGAGACCCGGTTCGCGCTACGGATGCCCGCCGGGGAACGGCGGCTGGTGAGCGTCGAGCTCCGCCCGTTCAGGCGCGGTGAACGCCGGGTCGAGCAGGCGGGCATCCGGAGCTTCGGGCCGCTGGGGCTCTGGGCGAGGCAGGTGAGCCTCGTCGCGCCGGGGCGCATTCGCGTGCTGCCCCCCTTCAACTCCCGGCGGCACCTGCCCTCGCGACTGGCCCGCCTGCGGGAGTTCGACGGGCGTACGAGCGTGATGATCCGCGGCCAGGGCACCGAGTTCGACAGCCTGAGGGAGTACGTGCGCGGCGACGACGTACGGTCGATCGACTGGCGCGCGACCGCCCGGCGCGAGGAGGTGGTGGTGCGCACCTGGCGGCCCGAGCGGGATCGCCGCGTGGTCATCGTCATCGACACCGGGCGCACGAGCGCGGCGCGCATCGACAACGAGCCACGGCTCGACACCGCCTTCGAGTCGGCGCTGCTGCTCGCCGCCCTCGCGAGCCGGGCCGGCGACCGCGTCGATCTGATCGCCTACGACCGGCGGGTGCGCGCGCGGGTGCAGGGCGCGACCGGCCCCGAGCTGCTCTCCCGCATGGTGGATGTGCTGGCCCCCGTCGACCCGGAGTTGCTCGAGACGGACTGGTCGGCCGTGCCCGCCGAGGTGCGCACGGTGACGAACCAGCGGGCGCTCGTCGTGCTGCTGACCTCCCTCGAGACGCCGGGGTCGTCGCGCACGCTGCTCGCGGTGCTGCCGCAACTGACCCAGCGGCACACGGTTCTGGTGGCGTCGGTGACCGATCCGGCGACGTTCGCCGCGGTGGGGCAGCGGGATGATCGTGAGCAGACCTACACGGCCGCGGCGGCCGAGCGGGCGCTGCTCGACGTCGCCCGCGTGGCGGCGGCCGCGCGCCAGCAGGGCGCGGAGGTGGTGACGGGGTCGCCGGCGGAGCTGCCGCCCGCGGTCGCGGACCGCTACCTCGCGCTGAAGGCCGCCGGGCGGCTGTAGCCGCACAGCCCAGGCGCCCGTCCCCGGCGCGGGCGGGCGCGGTGTGGCCGGGGCGACGGGCGCGCCCCGCGGCCGCGCCCGTCAGGCCGCGATGAGGCGCCGGGCGCCGGCGTCGAACTCGTCGAGGTCGCCCGTCTCGCCCGCGCGGTAGGCGCGGCCGCCGACCCACACCATGTAGAACACGAACGCCCCCAGCGCGACCGCGCCGATGCCGAGCTTCACCGGCCACGGCAGCGGCGACGGCGTCACGAAACCCTCGATGACCCCGGAGACGAGCAGCACGAAGACGAGCCCGATCGCGACCGTGAAGAGGGCGCGTCCGTCTTCGGCGAGCGCCTGGCCGCGGGTTCGGGCGCCGGGCGCGATCCACGACCAGAAGATACGGAGGCCCGCCGCCGCGGCCACGAAGATCGCCGTGAGTTCGAGCATCCCGTGCGGCAGAATGTACTGGAAGAACACGTCGGCGTGCCCGAAGTGGAACAGCACCGCCGCGTTCACCCCGAGGTTCAGCGCGTTCTGCAGCAGAAGGTAGGGAACGTAGACGCCGACGATGCCGAATGCAACGCACTGGGCCGCCAGCCACGCATTGTTGGTCCAGACCTGGCCCGTGAACGATGCAGACGGGTTCTCGGAGTAGTAGCCGACGAAGTCCTGCTCCGCCACCTTCTGCAGGTCGGCGTCGCTGCCGAAGTTCGCCAGAACGCGCGGGTCGTTGAGCGCCCAGCTCGCGTAGAGCGCGCTCACCACGACGGTCGCGAGGGCGACGACCAGCACGATCCACCGCAGCCGGTAGAGCGCAGCGGGCAACTGTAAGGCGAAGAACGTCGGCAGCTGCCGAAGCACATTGCCGCTCGAACCGGTGAAACGGAGCCGCGCGCGGGAGAGCGACACCGAGAGGCGGTCCCCCGCAACCGTCGATCCTGCAGCCGTCGTGATCGCCGAGAGCTCACTGGCTCCGGACTGGTACCGCTCGATCAGCTCGTCGGCCTCGGCCCCCGAGAAGTTGCGGCGTCGCCCGAGGTCATCGAGGCGATCCCAGTCGGCTCGATGGGCGGCAGTGTAGGCGTCGAGGTCCATCTGCTTAGATGATAGCCATGGCAGCGCCACTTCTCAGCCCGGCATCGCAGCCGCACTCGCTGGAGTACAGCGACGAGCTGCTGGTCACCGGCGAGGCCGTCGCGCTCGACGTGCGGCCGGCGAACTTCATCCTGCGCGCGGCCGGCACCATGATCGACATCCTCGCGTCGGTGCTGCTGATTCTGCTCGCCGTGGTTCTCGTCGGACTCTGGCAGAGCGCGACCGGGGCCGACCCTGCGATCTCGCAGGCGATCATCCTGTCGAGCGTGGTGTTCTGCATTGTGATCGTGCCGACCGCCGTGGAGACGCTGACGCACGGTCGATCGCTCGGAAAGCTGGCAATCGGCGCGCGGATCGTGCGCGACGACGGCGGATCGATCTCGCTGCGCCATGCGCTGATCCGCTCGTTGACGGCCGTGCTCGAGCTCTACGCGACGTTCGGCGGGCTCGCGATCCTCGTCGCGCTGCTGAACCCGCGCGCCAAGCGCCTCGGCGACCTGCTCGCGGGAACCTACAGCCAGCACGAGCGGGTGCCGCGGCTGGTGTCGTCGGCGCAGCCGCTGCCCGCCGCTCTCGCCGAGTGGGCTTCCGTGGCAGACGTGGCGCGCCTGCCCGACCGGCTCTCGCGGCGCATCGCGCAGTTCCTGGCGGAGGCGCCTCGCATGGTTCCGGATGCCCGTGCCCGCCACGCGGCGCAGCTGGCAGCCGAGGCGGCTCCGTTCGTGTCGCCCGTTCCGCCGGTGCACCCCGAGCTGCTGTTGCTCGGCATCGCGGCCCTCCGCCGGGAGCGCGAGGCGCGCGCCCTCGCCCTGGAAGCCTTACGGCTGGCCCGCCTCGGCCCCGCCCTGTCGGGCCTCCCACACGGCTTCCCGGAGCGCTGAAGCACCCTCACCCTGAAGCAGAGACTTGCTCGACTCTGCTTTCGGGCGCTAGAGTACCGGCATGCCTCAGTCTCGAAGAAAACTCATGTCTGTTCTCAGCGGTGTCGCCGCCGTCGGCGCCTTCGCTCTCGTCACCCTCGTGTCCCCGCTCTCGGCGCAGGCCGCTACAGACGTGATGACGGGCTCCGCGCCAATCTCAGTCGCGGTCAACGAGAGCAACCACCGGGTGATCGTCGCGAACGCCGGCTTGAGAAGCGTCATGATCTTCGACGGCTCGGAAGCGGGCCCCACCAAGATGTCGCTCAACACTGGAGAGGAGGCGGGCGGTATCGCCGTCGACTCGGGCCTGCAGCTCGCCTTCGTGACGCTGCCTGCGGCTGACAAGGTCGCGGTCGTCGACCTCGGCGCTGCGACCCCGGTTGTGCTTCGCACGCTCACTGTCGGCTCAGCTCCGAACTCGGTGGCAGTCGACCCCATCTTGCACCGGGTGTTCGTCGTCAACAACGGATCTGCGAACGTGTCGAGTTTCATCGGCGACGATGCAACCCCTACGATCACGACCATCGCGGTCGGGGCTGCTCCCCTGGGCATCGCTGTCGACACGTCTTCGCACATCGTCTTCGTTGCCAGCAGCAGCACGAGCACTGTTGCTCGCTTCGACGGCGCGGCGGCCGCGCCCGTACCGACGACGATCTTCGGGGTTACAAATGCCGGTGGCATATCGGTGGATACTAATGCGCGTACCGTTTATGTTGTCGACGGCGGCAACGGAAGGCTCCTTCGTTTCAGCGCCAACGAGGTGACGCCAACCCTTGTTTCGATAGCAGTGACAGGCACCCCGAGTGCCGTTCTAGCCGATGCTGCGACCGGCGAGGTCTATGTGGCAACGCGCACGCCTGACGCGCTAGTGCACTTTGACGGCACAAGGGAAGGTACACCCGTCTTCACGACCTCTCCCGGCGTCGGCTCGGTCCCGACAGCACTGGCCATCGACACGCAGTTAGCCGACCGTTACGTGTACGTCGGCCACCGTACATCCACCTTCGTCAGTCGAATCGGGGCGATAGCGCCGAGCGCGCCCGTGATCACATCCGGCTCGCCACCCGCGGCCACCGTCGGCGTGCCCTACAGTTTCACATTTACCGCTACAGGCCGTCCGTCTCCGCAATTTAACAGCACCTTCGGTCTCGGCGCTGCGTTCCGGCTTGACGCCGCCAGCGGTGTAGTAAGTGGCACGCCCACTGCGGTCGGCCCGATCACCTTCCGGCTCGAGGTTCTCAACGGTGTGGCGCCTTCGGCGGTTCAGAACGTGACCATCGAGGTCAATGCTGCGCCCACCCCGACACCGACCCCCACTCCGACTTCGACCACCACATCGACCCCGACGCCGACGGGCACGGGCACCCCTGGCACCGGAGGCAACGGGGGCGGCACTGGTACGGGTGCCGGTACCGGAGGCGGCACCGGGGGTGCAGGTGTCGGCGGATCGGGTGGAAGCGGCAGAAGCTCTGGCGGCGGAACAGGCACCGGCGGGTTGGCACACACCGGCCAGAGCCTCGACGGCGTCGCGCCGATTGGCGTGGCTGGGCTGCTGCTTCTTGCGGTCGGTGCGGCAGCGGTGATGGAGCGCCGCGCGCGAGCGAAACGGACGCGCTCGTAGCCACAGCGAGAAGAAAGCGCCGGGCCCGTCAGAACGACGGGCCCGGCTCTTTTTGCATGTCGGCTGGGTCAACCGTTCTCACAACGCAATTGAGGATGTGCCGACCGTTGGTACGCCCTGGCACGGCTTTGGCGCCCCGCTCCGCGGTTACGCCCCGCTGACGGGCTTTCTCCGGAACCGGGACGGGGTGGGGCCGCCGGGGCCACGCGGTGGTGCCGCCCTTGTGGCGCCGGGGCCGCGCGGTGCCGCCAGGAAGGCGGGGCGGGCGGCGCAGCCGCCACCACCACCACCGCAGGGCGGGCGGCGCAAGCGGCTGGCGCAACCACGCGGGACGCGGCGGCAATCGCGCGGGACGGGCCGGCGCAACCGCCGCCGGGGCCGGGCGGCGCAGCCGCCGGCGGGGACGCAGCCGCCGACGCGGCGGTCAGTAGCGGTAGTGGTCGACCTTGTAGGGGCCGGCGACGGGGACGCCGATGTAGGCGGCCTGGGCGGGGGTGAGCTCGGTGAGCTCGACACCGAGGGCGGCGAGGTGCAGGCGGGCCACTTTCTCGTCGAGGATCTTGGGGAGCACGTAGACGCCGACGGGGTAGTTCTCCGGGCTGCCGTAGAGCTCGATCTGCGCGAGCACCTGGTTCGTGAAGGAGTTGCTCATCACGAAGCTGGGGTGGCCGGTGGCGTTCCCGAGATTCATCAGGCGACCCTCTGAGAGCACGAGAACCGAGCGGCCGGTGGGGAGGCGCCACTCGTGCACCTGAGGCTTGATCTCGACCTTCTCGGCACCGGCGACGCGCTCGAGGCCGGCAATGTCGATCTCGTCGTCGAAGTGGCCGACGTTCGAGACGATCGCGAGGTGCTTCATTCCGAGGATGTGGTCGACGGTGATGACGTGCTGGTTGCCGGTGGTGGTGACGAAGATGTCGACCTGGTCGAGCACGGATTCGATGCGGGCGACCTGGAAGCCGTCCATCGCGGCCTGCAGGGCGTTGATGGGGTCGATCTCGCTGACGATCACGCGGGCGCCCTGGCCCTTGAGCGCTTCTGCCGCACCCTTGCCGACGTCGCCGTAGCCGACGACGAAGACGACCTTGCCGCCGATCAGCACGTCGGTGGCGCGGTTCAGCCCGTCGGGCAGGGAGTGGCGGATGCCGTACTTGTTGTCGAACTTGCTCTTGGTGACGGAGTCATTGACGTTGATGGCCGGGAAGAGCAGCTGGCCGGCCGCGGCGAGCTCGTAGAGACGGTGCACGCCGGTGGTGGTCTCTTCGGAGACCCCGCGGATGTCGGCCGCGATGCGGGTCCAGCGGTCGGAGGAGGCCGCCAGCGAGCGACGCAGCAGGTCGAGGATGACCGTGTACTCGTACGTGTCGGAGGATGTCGCAGCGGGCACCGCACCGGCGAGCTCGAACTCGCGGCCCTTGTGCACCAGGAGGGTGGCGTCACCGCCGTCGTCGAGGATCATGTTCGGGCCGGTGAAGTCCGCGTCGGCCGCTGCAGCCTCGGCGCTCCAGTCGAAGGCCTGCTCCGTGCACCACCAGTACTCTTCGAGGGTCTCACCCTTCCAGGCGAAGACGGGAACGCCCGCCGGCGCCGACGGCGTGCCCGTGCGGCCGACGACGATGGCTGCCGCCGCTTCATCCTGCGTCGAGAAGATGTTGCAGCTCACCCAGCGCACCTGAGCGCCGAGGTCGACCAGCGTCTCGATCAGCACAGCGGTCTGCACCGTCATGTGCAGCGAGCCCATGATGCGAGCACCCGCGAGCGGCTGCGACTCGGCGAACTCGGCCCGCAGTGCCATCAGCCCGGGCATCTCGTTCTCGGCGAGCCGGATCTGGTGGCGCCCCGCTTCGGCGAGCGACAGGTCACGCACCTTGAAGGGCAGCGAGGTGGCGGTCGGGGCGGCAACGGGGGGTGCAGAAGTCATGCCTCCATTATCGCCCCTGCCGGTGCGCGCGCCGGGAGGAGAGGAGGAAGTCTCAGCCGTTGCCCACGGAGACGTACCGCACGACCTGCCAGCCCCGCGGGGCCGACATCGACTGGGTGTGGCGGGCGCAGAGGTCGTAGCTGCCCGGCTCGTGCTCCATGCTGAGGGGTCCGAGCACGGCCATCGAGTCGGCGTAGACGTACGTGAGGGTCGAGACGGGCTCGCTCTCGCACGCCACCCGCGAGCAGGTTCTGATGTTCATCCCTTTCAGGGTAAGCCGGATCGGGCCGCGCCCCCGGTGCCGCGCCGTAAGCTTGACCCATGCCACGTTCACGGCGCTCCGGTTCAGCGAAGACCTCCTCGACACGGTTCCGCAATCGTCACGGTCGAAGCCTGCGATCGTCTGTCACCGGCCCGCACCTTCCGCCGCTCCGCACCCGCATCGACCTGTTCGAGATGACGGTGGCGTCGACCGCCGACTATCTGAAGGGCGTCTGGCCCGAGGAGCTGGCAGATGTGCGGTTCGAGATCGGCGCGATTCCGCTCGGGATGCCCGCAGAGGGTGCTCCCGTCGCCCGCTGGAGCGTGATCGGGCGGCGCATCATCCTGTTCCGGCTGCCGATCCAGCGCATGACGAAGCTGCACATGGACGACGAGCTGCACAAGCGCATGGCGATCGAGAGCTGCGTCTTCCGCGCGGTCGCCGAACTGCTCGGCAAAGACCCGTGGGACCTGGCGCCCGACCGGTTCCGCCACTTCTGACCCGGCCGCAGGGCCCCCGGCCGCCAGACACCCGGCCACCAGCCACCCGGCCGCTAGGCACCGCCCCCGAGGCACCCGGTCGCGCGGCTACCCGCCCGGGTACACCGTGACCGGCGACGCCAGCGGGCTCGGCGGACTGATGCTGAACGCCGACACCAGGCCGTCGCCGAGGTAGCCGACCCCCGCCATGACCGGCGCGCTGGTCGTGACCGTGTAGACGGTCGCCGCCGCGAGCGGGATGCCGGTGGCCGAGTTGCCCGCGACGGTCGCCGTCACCGGCTGGCCGCTGCCCGAAGTGAGCGTGATCGCCGCGTCTGCCGACTGCGAGTTGGCGAGCATGAGTTTCGGATTGGGGCCCACGGCCGTAGCGAACAGGAACGTTCCGCTGATGGCCGGGCTGGCCGACGACCACGCGAAGTCGGTGCCGCCGCTCACCACCGCTGTGCGCGCACCCACGACCACGGGCTGATCGCTGGTCACGGTGACGCTGTAGGTGTCGTCGGGCAGGGAGGGGAACGGAAAGTCTGTGACGACTCCGCCGACGGCGCTGTAGCTGGCGGTGACGTCGGGCACACCGAGCGTCTCGCTCTTCAGCGTCACCGAGACGGCGGCCCCGGCGGTTCCGGGCACGTACACGCGGAGGGCGGCGGGCAGGTCACTCGACGCGGCATCGACGGCGCGCTCGGCGATCGCGCTGGTGCTGACGATCTGCACGCCGGCGATCGTGTGGGTCGTCGCCGGGGCATCCGTGGGGCCGGCGATGTCGGCGCCTCCCGGGTCGAGGCTCCGCACGACGCTCTGTTCGAGGCTCGCGAGCACCTGGCCGCCGGTGGCGGTCACGTGGATGACCGGCGAGACCGCATCGGGCGCCAGGCCGGCGAGCGTGAGCGACTTCTGCGAGTTGGCGGGAACGATGATGCCCGAGGCGCCCGGCGCGGTCACCGGGCCGGCTTCGCTGAAGATGGCCAGGGTGACGCTCGCCGAGACCTCGGTCGGATTGCTCAGCACGATGGTGCTAGTGCGCCCCGTGGTGGTGGAACCGGCGGCGATCCAACTCTCGGCGGTCGGCTCCGCGCAGGCCGCCGAGGCGAGGCCGACGAGGTCGGAGCCCGCGAACTGCTGGGTCTGGCTACCCGCGATGAGCACGCCGTTCGCACCGGTCGCGGTCAGCGTGGTGGGCTTCTCGTCGGCGCCTGTTGCGTCGGGGGTGGCGAGTTCGCCGACACGCACGTCGGTTCCGTCGGGCGAAGCGCCGGTCACGACGGCGAAGCTGCCACCGATCGAGGTGAGCTTCGACGAGGAGGAGGCGTCGCTCGGCACCGTCACGAAGGTTCCGGGGCAGACCCGGGTCTGGTCGCTGGCGTCGGGAGTCACGGTGACGGTGGGAACCCCGGTACTCAGCGAGGGCCACGGAACGCTGGCGGCGGCTGTGACGGCGGCCACTCCGGCAGCGAGCACGACGACGCTCGTCGCGATGCGGAGCCCGGTGCGGGCGATCGACGACTTACTCGCCACGGTTCACCTCCGGGTCGGTGCGGGGGGTGGATGCGGCGGGGGCCGGGGCACCGACGTTCTGCCCGGCCGACGCTGTCACGAGTTCGTCGGCGCGGTCGCGCTGCCCGGCATCGGGCTCGGCCGAACCGAGAGCCTCGGCCTCGGGAGCGTCGGCACCGTCGCGCTCGTCTGCACCGTCGCGCTGCTCGCGCTCCTCGCGCGCTTCGCGCTCTTGGCGTTCGCGCAGTCGCTCGAGCTCCTCCTCGTCGACGAAGACCGGCTCGGGCACCTCGTCCACCGCCGTCGCGGCCCGCGGCCCGTGGGCCTCGAGACGACCGGCGGGCAGGGCGAGCAGCAGCACGAGCCCGAACACGATGGCCTGCACGATCAGGATGAGCAGGCCGAGTGACGTGCCGGTGTTGGTGGGGCTGGGTTCGGGGAGCGCCGAGAAGCCTTCGGAGCCCGTGATCTGCCACAGTTCCCCGGCGAAGGTCTGGCCGATGGGAGTCAGGGAGGCGTTGGCGTCGAACGAGCTCGCGGCGCGGGCGACGACGGCCGCGGCATCCGGAGTCGACGCCTGAGTAGCCGGCGGGGCCAGCACGATGAACTCGACACCGAGCTGGGCGAGGTCGACGCTGGCGTCGATGCCACTGCGTGAGGCGAGGTTGCCGACCAGGCCGGCGAGCTCGGTCTCTGAGGCACTCGCGCCCGAGGTCGTCGCGTCGAGCGTCGACTGCTGGTCGAGCGTGCTGCCCGTGCCGTGCACGACGGAGGCGGCGAGAGACCCGTTGGAGAGAGGGGTGATCACGAGCGTTCCGACGCGCGGATTTCCGGCGGCCTCTGCCGCGACGAAGGCGGGGAGCACATCGCCCGACGAGGAGCGCACGTCACTCGTTCCGAAGAGGGTCGACGTGGCGACCGGTACGGCCAGCACAGCGATCGCCAGGGTGGCGACGAGGGCCGGGATGCTGGCCAGCCGCGTGAAGGTCGACAGCCCGACGGTCGCGGCGCCCACGATGCCGAGCCAGTAGAGGCTCTGGCCGGAGGCGGGCCAGATCGAGACGGCGGCCGACCCGGCTGACGAGACCGTGATCAACGTCGACGCGAAGGCGGTGGCGAAGCCGAGAACGGCGATCAGGGCGGCGACAGCGGCGCGACCCGAACGCGGCAGGAACAGCGCGACCAGGGCGATGAGACCGAGCGGAACCAGCAGCAGGCCGGCGATCAGCTCGACACTCGACGCGTCGATGCCGACCGTCTGGCCGATGCGCGACCAGCCGCCGATGCCCGATTCGGGGAGTCCGAGCAGCAGGTCGACGAGGCTGACCGGCCCGTGGGCGTTCGGGAGCCCCGGGTCGGCGAAGAACGCGAGCGGGGTGCCACGCACGAACTGGGCGTACGCCAGCGGTGCGGCGAGCACGACGGCCGGGATCGGGATGCCGATGTACCGGGCCAGCGCGCGACGGGAGAAGACGACCGCTCCGAGCCAGAGCACGAGAAGCGCGGGCCAGAGCGAGGGAGCCGCGGCGGTGAGCGCAGCGAAGACGAGGGAGGCGATGGCCGAGGCCGACCACGAGCGCGCAGCGGAGAGGGCGGCGAGGAGCAGCCACGGCAGCAGCAGGTGGGCGATGATGGCACCGAGCTGCCCGGCATCCATCGACGACAGGAACGGCGGCGCGATCGTCCAGAGGATCGCGGCGAACACCCGGAGGCCGGCACGCGTCGTGAGCTTTGCCGCGCAGAGCCAGGCGGCGAGGGCGGCCAGGGGCAGCGCGATCAGGTAGAGCACGACGATCGCGATCGACGGCGACCAGAACGTGATCGACCCGAAGAGGGCGAGCAGGTAGGCGAAGGGGTCGGATGCCCCGACGAAGCCGAGCCCGAGATCACGCCAGCCGTAGCCGACGTTCGCCCAGAGACCGCCGGGCGTGCCCGAGAGCGGGAGCAGGGAACCACCGAGCAGGGCCTGCGAGCGCACCAGCGGGAAGAACAGCACCGCACTGACGACGGCAGCGGCCACCACGATCGCGGCGCCGCCGCCGGAGAAGAAGTTGAGCTCCTCACGAACGCCGCGCGCTCCGCGGGCTCGCGAGAGGGCGAGCTCCCGCACGAGCGCGTTCCGCCGGCGAACTTCGGCGCCCGGAACGCGGAGCGGTGCGATGGCGCCCCAGCCGACCTTCCGGGTGGTTCGGATGCGCCGCCGGGCCTCGCCGACCCGCCCGCTGAAGGCGGTGCGGAACGCCGCGCCGTACTCCCCCGCCACAGCGCCCGGCTGTTTGCGGAGCACCTGGAAGAACGTGCGGAGCACCGCCAGCGGAACGAGGCTCAGCCAGTGGAAGACGACAGCGAATGCGGGTGCATAGACGAGCCGGCGGTGCAGCTGGGCCGCCCGGCGCGTCGATTGGCGCCGTCGCCGTTCCCCGCCCTTCACCGAGGTGCCGGGGCCGGTGTACCCGTCGCCGCTGGTGGCGACGCGGGCGGCGGGCACCGCGATGACACGGTGACCGGCCAGGCGCACGCGGATCGAGAAGTCGAGCGCGTTGTCGGCGGTGGGGAGGCCCGGATCGAACCCGCCGAGCTCGTTCCAGACCGTGTGGCGCACCAGAAGGCCGGCCGCTCCGACGCCGAGCACGTCGCTCATGCGGTCGTGCTGGGCCTGGTCGAGTTCTCGCTCCACGAGTTGCACGCTCGCGCCGAAGCGGGTGACGGACTCGCCGAAACCGGCGATGAACGACGGGGTCTCCCACTCCATCTGCTTCGGCCCCGCAGCGGCCACGGACGGGTTGACCTCGACCGCGGCCAGGAGGGCGGCCAGGGCATCCGGCTCGGGGGCACTGTCGTGGGCCAGCAGCCAGAGCCATTCGTCTTCGGACTGGGGCGGGCTGACCACGCCGAGGGCGTGCGAGACGGCGGAGCCGAAGGAGAGGCGGGTCGACGACGAGAGAAAACCGTTCGGCTGCATCTCGGTGAGCCGGGCAGCCGAGTCGTCGGTCGAAGCGACGTCGACCACCACGAGCGAATCGGGCTGGCGCGTCTGGGCTTTCAGCGCTTCGAGGGTGCGCGGAAGCCTGTCGCCTCCGTTGTGGGCGACCAGAATGGCTGTGACTCGGGCTTGCATCCCTAGAACAGTAAGGATGGATGGCCGTCAGAGCCGAGACCGCCCCGGCGCGCCTCGAAAAACGCGCCCGAGCCTGTACGGGTTCTGCTCATTGGCTGTGAGCCCACGAGGGAACGATCAGCCCGCGGGCCGACCGAGCGGGCAGACCGACCGAGCGGGCAGACCGACTAGCCGGCCTGCTTGCGGAGCTTGCGGCGCTCGCGCTCGGAGAGCCCACCCCAGATACCGAAACGCTCGTCGTTCTGCAGCGCGTAGTCGAGGCACTGGGCCTTGACCTCGCAGGTCTGGCAGATGCGCTTCGCATCGCGGGTCGACCCGCCCTTCTCAGGGAAGAACGCCTCGGGGTCGGTCTGCGCGCACAGCGAGTCGGACTGCCAGGCGAGCGGATTGTCGTCGGCATCGACCGGGCGCACCCCGGGCACACCGAGCGAGACGGGGTCGACGAACCAGTCGTCGGGCACGCCACTCGGGCGCCTCAGAGACGCGAACTGCGCAGCACCCGATACCCCCACGGAACCGGTGCGTTCTGAGCGGAACTCTGCTTGCGACATATCACGCTCTCCTTTCTGACAGACTCCGACCTGCCGAGCCTTGCCGAAAACCCCTAGCCATAATTACACCGGTGTAGTTCCTCCACGTCAAGTCGCGGATGGTAAACCCTCAACTGGGCATTAAAGGTTCGACGCGCCCAGCGTGTTCTCCCCCACTTCGGGCGACGGCGAGACGACCCCTGCGGCGAGAGGATCCTCGCGGCGCAATGTGCCCGGCTGTCGATAAACTGCCACCATGCTGCGAAAAGTCGTGCTCCTGGCCCTGCCGAACGTCGCCCCTTTCGAGTTCGGAGTCGTCTGCGAGGTGTTCGGCATCGACCGCACCGACTCGGGCGGCCCGGCGTTCGACTTTCACATCATCACGGCCGAACCCGGCCCCGTGCCGACCAGTATCGGCTACGACATGCTCATCACCGAGGGCCTGGAGGCAGCGGCCGACGCCGACCTGATCGCGGTTCCGGCGCACGCGATCGACGACCCCCTGCACCCGGAGGTGGCCCGGGTGCTGCGAGAGGCCGAGGCGCGGGGTGCCTGGATCCTGAGCGTCTGCAGCGGGGCGTTCGTGCTCGCCGCCGCCGGCATCCTCGAGGGCAGGGCCGCCACCACGCACTGGATGCACGCCGACCGGCTGGCGGCCGAGAACCCCCTCACCGTGGTCGACCCCGACGTGTTGTTCGTCGAAGACCGCCGGGTGATCACCAGCGCGGGTACCGCAGCCGGTATCGACGCCTGCCTGCATCTGGTGCGCACCGAACTCGGAGCAGCGGCAGCGAACATCGTCGCCCGGCGCATGGTGGTTCCCCCGCAGCGCGCAGGCGGCCAGTCGCAGTACATCGCCGCCCCTGTGCCGACGGTGCAGAGCGACTCGTTCGCGGCTGTGACGGAGTGGATGATCGACCACCTCGACCTCGAACTGCCGGTCGACGAGCTGGCCAGGCGGGCCCTGATGTCTCCGCGCACCTTCGCACGACGGTTCCGCGCCGACCTCGGCACGACCCCGGCGGCGTGGCTGAACAGGCAGCGACTGCTGCGGGCGCAGGCCCTGCTGGAGGAGAGCGACCTCGGGCTGGAGCAGATCGCCGCCGACACCGGTTTCGGGTCGGCTGCAGTCATGCGGCACCACTTCGTGAAGGTGCTGCAGACGACCCCCGCGGCCTACCGCCGCACCTTCGGCCAGCTGGCGCAGTCGGCCCGGCCGCTGGAGGCCGGGAGCACCCGCTAGAGCCGGGCGCCGGGCGCCGCGAGGAACAGCTCGCCGGCACCGCTGAAGACCAGCTCGCCCTCCTCGGGCGTGATGTAGAACGAACCGCCCCGCGGCACCTCGACCCGCCTGCCGGTCGACGGCGACGAGACGGTCACGCTCCCGGCGGTGGCGATCACGATCGCGGGCCCGAGGGGCAGGTACCGGGCATCCTCGACCCGGTCGCCGACGACCACACGCACCAGCACGAAGTCGGTGATGTCGGGCTGGAACTCTTCGATGCCGGCCGACGGATGACCGGGCTCGAGGTAGGGCACGGGCAGCGACTCGAAGCGCAGCACCTTCAGCAGTTCGGGCACGTCGATGTACTTCGGTGTCAGCCCCCCGCGCAGCACGTTGTCGGAGGCCGCCATCAGCTCGACGCCGAGGCCCTCGAGGTAGGCGTGGATGTTGCCGGCCGGCAGGAAGAGCGCCTCGCCCCGCTGCAGCGTCACCCGGTTCAGCAGCAGCGAGATCACGACGCCGGGGTCGCCCGGGTAGTCGAGCGCGAGGTCGCGCACGGTGGCGAACGCGACGGCGTGGAGGCCCGCCTCGAGTTCTGCTGCGGCGGAGAGGTCGGTCACCCGCGCCACGAGCGCCGTCACCTCCGCGCTGCCCGAGAGCAGCCAGGCCACGGCGTTCTCGAGTGCTTCGGTGGTGTCTCCGACCAGGTGCTCGGCCAGGGCCGCGAGAGGGCCGCCGTCGGGGGCGGCGGCTGCGGCATTTAGAGCCTGCAACCGGGCAACGATCGCACGGATCTCGCCGAGCGGACGAAAGCCGCAGAGAGCCTCGAAGGTGTCGCTCAGCGCATAGACGACCTCGGGCTTGTGCAGCGCGTCTTTGTAGTTGCGGTTCGGGGCGTCGATCGCGAGGCCTTGGGCGTTCTCCCGCGCGAACCCCTCCCGGGCCAGCTGCAGGGTCGGGTGGGCCTGCAGGGAGAGGGGGCCGCCCGCCGCGAGGATCTTCAGCAGGTAGGGCAGCTGGCCGTGGGCCCCGGATGCTCCCCCGTCGTCAGCGATCCAGGCCGCGAGGTCGGGGGCGCCGCCCACGAGCGCCGGGTCGTCGATCACGCTCGGCGAGGCGGGGTGTGCGCCCAGCCACAGTTCCGCCTCGGGGCGACCCGTGGGCTCGGTGCCGAGCAGGGCACTGATCGCGCCGTTCGACCCCCAGGCGTAGTCGCGGGGGGTGTTGGAGATCGGGACGAACATGGGCGTGACCTATCGACGGGCCCAGCGGGCGGTGGCAGCTTATGATCGTTCTACAACGGGTCGAACCCTCATTCGCACGATCGTGCACCAAACTACCAACTGGGTTGGGGGCCGTCGGTCAGGGTCGTAGGCTTGCCGCGCATTTCACGCCGCCGTGCTGTGCGCCTGTCGAACATGAATGGATGACCAGACGATGACTTTCGAGCCCCTCTCCGCCGACTTCTTCGGATACTCCGAGCTTCTGAGCAGCGAGGAGAAGGAGAGGCTTGCAGCCCTTCGGGAGTACCTCGAGGCCGAGGTCAAACCGATCGTGAACGACCTGTGGGAGCGAGCCGAGTTCCCGCACCAGATCATCAAGCGGCTCGCCGAGCTCGGTCTCTACGAGTTCGCGTGGAAGGAGACGAGCACCTTCGAGAACTCCGCCGTCTTCCGCGGTTTCGTCGCCCTCGAACTCGCCCGCATCGACGCGTCGGTCGCCACCCACGTGGGCGTGCACAACGGCCTCGCGATGGGGTCGATCAGCGTGGCCGGTTCGGCAGAACAGCGCGCGGAGTGGCTGCCGAAGATGGCGACGGGTGAGGTCACGGGGGCCTTCGGCCTGACCGAACCCGACTCGGGGTCGGACTCGGCGCAGGGCCTCCGCACGGTCGCGACCCGCGACGGCGACGACTGGATCCTGAACGGGTCGAAGCGCTGGATCGGCAACGCGACCTTCAGCGACATCACCATCATCTGGGCGAAGTCGGCCGAGGACGGCCAGGTGAAGGGCTTCATCGTGAAGACCGACACCCCCGGCTACACGGCCACGAAGATCGAGGGCAAGCAGGCGCTCCGAATCGTTCAGAACGCCGACATCACCCTCGAGAACGTGCGCGTGCCCGAGGCGATGCGCCTGCAGAACGGCAACAGCTTCCGCGACACGGCGGCGGTGCTGCGCCTCACGCGGGCCGAGGTCGCCTGGGCGGCCGTCGGCAACTCGATCGGCGCGTACGACGCGGCCGTTCGCTACACGAAGCAGCGCGTGCAGTTCGGCAAGCCGATCGCTTCGCACCAGCTCATCCAGGACCTGCTGGTGAAGAGCCTCGGCAACATCACCGCGAGCCTCGGCATGGTCGTGCAGGTGTCGAAGATGCTCGACGAGGGCACCCAGCGCGATGAGCACTCCGCGCTCGCCAAGGCCTACGCCACCGCCCGCATGCGCGAGACCGTGGCCTGGTGCCGCGAGGCGCTCGGCGGCAACGGCATCGTTCTCGAGTACGACGTGGCCCGGCACTTCGCCGACGCCGAGGCGCTCTACTCCTACGAGGGAACGCGCGAGATGAACACGCTCATCGTGGGGCGGAAGATCACCGGGTTCGCCGCCTTCGTGTAACGATTGCCGCTCGGGAAATAACGATCGGGCCACTCCGGCCCGTTTCTCAGGATTCTCGAAGCGGGGCGCCCCCTAGCCTTGTGGCCTGATGACGCCTCCCTTCGACCCCCTGCAGACCGCCCCGCAGCGCACCGTCGCAGTGCCGGCCGCGGCCCCGCGCGGTGCCGGGCGCATCCGCCTGGCCGGGTTCGTGCTCGTGACGGCGCTGGGGGCGGATGCCTGGCAGAGCCTCCTCGGTTGGCCGGCGTTCATCGTGCTCGTCGTCGGCCTCTCGACGGCCAGCGGCCTCGTTCTCGCGCGCACGGTGCGTGGCGGTGAGAGCGGTCGGGCCGACGGTGGGCGCTGGTCGTGGGCGCGGTTGTCGAAGCCGCTCGCCGCCTTTCTCGTTCTCTGTGTCGCGAGCCTCGCCTGGTCGCAGTACACGGGCGCCAGCGCGCTCGGCGTGACCGCCCAACTGCTCACGAGCGTGG
The DNA here is from genome assembly GCF_002931235.1 of Subtercola sp. Z020. GTDB lineage: Bacteria > Actinomycetota > Actinomycetes > Actinomycetales > Microbacteriaceae > Subtercola. The sequence goes on from NZ_PSTT01000070.1 coordinate 32,498, forward strand.
CAGGGGTGTTCCTCGCGGTGGCCCTCGGCTGGCTCGACATCCTCCGTGCCCTCGGCTCCGCCCTCCGCTGGCTGCTCGGGCTGTCGCTCCTGTTCGAACTGTTCGTCGCCGTGTTCGTCGGGCACCCGGTCGGGGCCGTCTGGGTGTTCTCGGGCGGCAGGGGTGTTCCGGCCGACTACCAGTGGAGCACCGGTTCGCTCTTCGCCGGTGGCCCGATCGAGGGCATCGTCGGCAACCGCAACCTGCTCGCCTTCCTCGTGCTGCTCGCCCTCATCGTGTTCGCGATCGAGTGGGCCGAGGGAGTGCGGCGCCCGGTCGCCTCCGCCGTCTGGATCGGGGTCGCCCTGCTCGAGCATGGCCTCACCCGCTCGGCGACCGTGCTGATGGCGACGATCGCCGTGGCGTTCGTGCTGGTGATCGCCCTGCTGATGCGGCGTGTCCCGGTGACGAAGCGGTTGGGGCTCTACCCGGTCGGGCTCGTCGGGATGGTGGTGCTCGCCATCGTGAGTGTGCGGCTGGCCGACACGTTCTTCCCGCTGCTCGGGCGGAGCGACGACCTCACCGGCCGTCTCGCCATCTGGAACACGGTCGTCGATCTGGCGTGGCAGCATCCCGCGCTCGGCTGGGGCTGGATCAGCTACTGGGCGCCGTGGGTGGAGCCGTTCAGGAACCTCATCGTGATCGACGGCACGACGTACCTGCAGGCCCACAACGCGTGGATCGACGTCTTTCTGCAGCTCGGGTTCGTGGGCGTGTTCGTCTTCGGCTGCCTGGTCGCGGCCACCGCCGTGCGGTCATGGTGGATGGCGATCGATCCGCCCGCCGCCGCCGGCAGGGCCGCAGGCACCGCTGCCGGCAGGGCCGCAGGCACGGCCTCAGGCAGCGCGGCGGTCCCGGGCCGCGTCGCCTACCGGGCCATCTCGCTTCTGCCACTGCTGCTGCTGACCGCGCTCGTCATCCAGAGCCTGACAGAGAGCCGACTGCTGGTGGAGGGGAACTTCCTGCTGCTGGTGCTGCTGGCCACGAAGCTGAAGCTCGACCCGCTGCCGCTCGCACCGGCCGCGCCCGCCGCACCCTATAAGGTCGGATGACGCCCCGGAGCGGTGGCGTCGTGGGAGAGGTGTGCCAGTGCCAGATGTGAACGTCTCGTTCGCCCAGAACGGTGAAGACATTGTGCTCTGGAGAGCGCTCGGGAAGATCGAGAACGGCGTGTACCTCGACGTCGGAGCCAACGACCCGACCGACGACTCGGTGACCCGCAAGTTCTACGACGCCGGGTGGTCGGGGATCGCCGTGGAGCCGAACCCCACCTACGCCGCAGAGTTCCGCGAGCAACGGCCACGTGACACGGTGTTCGAGGCCGTGGCGAGCGACAGCACCGACGAGACGATGGAGCTGCACCTCATCGAGGGCACGGGCCTCTCGACCCTGATCGACGACATCAGCGCCGACCACCAGGAGTCGGGGTTCGTCGTGCGGAACATCGAGGTTCCGGTCATCTCGCTGAACCACGCGATCGAGCAGGCGGGCCTCGCCGACCGCGACCTGCACTTCCTGAGCATCGACACCGAGGGCGCGGAGGCCCAGGTGCTGGCGTCCATCGACTTCACCCGCTTCCGGCCCTGGGTTCTCGTGATCGAGGCGACCGCCCCCATGAGCACCCGGCAGGTGCACGGCAGCTGGGACTCCATCGTCGACGGGGCCGGCTACGAGTTCTGCTTCTTCGACGGGCTGTCGCGCTACTACGTCGCGGCGGAGCGCTCGGCCGAGCTGAAGCCCGACCTCGAGTACCCGGCCGGCATCCTCGACGCCTACGTGAACGTGCGCCAGCTGCGGGTACAGGAGGAGCTCGCCGAGACGAAGGCCGAGCTCGCCGACACGGCCGAGCGGCTCTGGCACGCCTCGGAGCGCCTGGCAGAGGTCGCCGCAGACCTCGAGGCGCGCACCCGCGAACTGGCCGAGAGCCGGGCGCACGAGGCTGAACTGGGCCAGCTCGTCGCCGATCTGCAGGGCACCGTCTCGTGGCGCATCACGAAACCGCTCCGCGGCGTGCGCTCGCTCCGCAACGGCGGCAGCTGACCCCGCACCGGGCTCAGTGTTCGAACGACTCCCGCAGCGCCAGCAGGCCGCCGGCCGTCTCGCCGTCGTAGACGACGTTGCCGTGCGAGAGCACGACGACCCGGTCGCACAGGTCTTCCACCTGCCCGGCCGAGTGGCTGACGAGGATGATCGTGCGCCCCTCCGACTGGAACTCCCGGATCTTGTTCATGCACTTCTCCTGGAACGGCTCGTCACCGACCGCCAGCACCTCGTCGACCAACAGGATGTCGGGGTCGACGTGCACCGCGATCGCGAAGGCGAGCCGAACGTACATGCCCGAGGAGTAGAACTTCACCTGCGTGTCGATGAACTCCTCGATCTCGCTGAAGTCGACGATCGACTGGAAGTACTGGTCGGTCTGCTTGCGGCTGAGACCGAGGATCGAGCTGTTCAGGTAGACGTTCTCCCGCCCGGTGAGGTCGGGGTGGAAGCCGGCCCCGAGCTCGAGCAGGGCCGCCAGGCGCCCACGCCGCTCGACGGTGCCGTCGTTCGGCTGGATGATGCCGCCGAGCACCTTCAGCAGCGTGCTCTTGCCCGATCCGTTGGCCCCGACGAGGCCGATGGTCGAGCCGGCCTTGATGTCGAACGACACGTCGCGAAGCGCCCAGAAGTCGTCTTTGTGCTTCTGCGAGCGCCCGAAGTTGACGACGCGCTCCTTCAGCGACTTCTCCTTGCGGATCACGAAACGCTTCGAGACGCCGTTGGCGCGCACCACTGTGGGGGCCTTGGCCAGCAGGGCGGGGTCGGTGTGTGCGGGCATCAGATCTCCTGGGCGAAGTTGCCCTGCAGGCGGGAGAAGATGCGCTGGGCGATGAACAGAACGATGAGGCCGACGATGGCGGCGCCGATGAGGCGGTAGTCCATGTAGACCGGCCAGTCGACGGGCTGCACGGTGTTGCCCTCGATCACGCGGGTCTGGCTGCCGGCCTGCCACAGCCCCCGCTGGAATGCGAGGATGCCGAGGGAGATCGGATTCAGCAGGTACACCTCGAGCAACCAGGTGTGCTGCTTGACCGCGGTGACGACGAAGCTCCACGAGTACACGATGGGCGAGGCCCAGAACAGCAGCAGCATGACCACTTCGACCAGGTACTGGATGTCGCGGAGGTACACGTTCAGCGCCGACAGCAGCACGGCGAACGCCACACCCCAGATGAGCACGATGGCCACGGCGGCGGGCACGTACAGCAGGTTCAGCGAGATCGGGAACTGGCCGAGCACCAGGATCGCCGCGAGCAGAACGACCATCTGCACCAAGAAGTTGAAGACCGCAGAACCGGTGGCCGCCAGCGGGAAGATCTCGCGCGGCAGGTAGACCTTCTTGATCAGCCCGCCGTTCGACACGATCGACGCCGTACCGGTGGCGATCGTCTCGCTGTAGAGGCCCCAGAGGGTCAGACCGGCGAAGACGAAGATGGCGAAGTCGGGAACCCCGCGCGCAGCACCCAGCACCTGGCCGATGAACACGTAGTAGATCAGCAGCTGCACGAGCGGCTTGATCAGGCTCCACACGAAGCCGAGAGACGAGTCCTTGTAGCGGGACTTCAGTTCGCGACGGATCAGCAGGTCGAGCAGTTCGCGGTGGGAGACGATCTCCTTCACAGAGGTGAAGAAGCCGCCGACGTGTCTGTTGCCGGCGTTGCGGGGGCCGGCATTGACCGACGTTTCGAAGGGCAGCTCGGCCAGCCGCGCAGCCCTCACCTCGGCTTGAGTCGCCATACATCTCCTCGATACGGCGGGATGTCGGGCGCATCCCACCGGTAAATACTACGGGTCAGCGACTGGGCGTTGACCCGGCGGGAATCGCGGCGGATGCCACGAACGTCGTCCAGAGTTCTTCAGCGTACTCGCTCCACCCGCGGGCGGGCAGGTCCGCAGCCTCCGCCACGAGGCGGGCGTGCAGGTCGTCGTCGAGCAGCAGCGAGCGGATGCCCCTGTACACGTCGTCGTCGTCGCGGGGGTCGACGAACACGGCGCCGCCGGTGGCCGCGATCTCCTTCATACTGCCGAAGTCGCTGGTCACCACGGGCGTGCCCGCCGAGAGGGATTCGCCCACCGGAAGACCGAAACCCTCGTTCAGCGAGGGGAAGACGGTGAGCCTGGCGAGGCGGTAGGCGCTCCAGAGCAGGGCATCCGAGATGGCGGAGATCGCACGCACCGGTCGGCCGTTCTTCTGCAGCCGCACGAGCACGTCTTTGAACTCCTCGCCGTGCCAGCCATTGCCGCCGATGAAGACGAGCTGGAACTCCTCGCCCTCCCGCCAGAGACGTTCGGCGGCGGCCAGCACGGCGAGATGGTTCTTGCGCGGTTCGTGGCTGCCGACGCAGACCACCAGGGGCGCGTCACCGCGCAGCAGCTCGGCCCGGGCGCGCTCGAAGTCGGCCGGCGACACGTCTTCGGCCACACTCGGAAGCAGCAGCGGCTCGATGTCGGGCCCGGCGATGCCGGCACCGCCGAGCATCCGTCGCCAGCCGCGGTATTCCGTCGCCGCCGCCCGGGAGATGGTCGAGACCCGGTCGAAGTGCGCGATGGCCGCGAGGTTCTTCGAGAAGGCGGCCGACATCCCTTCGCCGACGGTCTCCGAGGAGGTCAGCGGCACGCAGTCGAAGCCGATGACGGCAGTGTGGTTTCCCGAGAACTCGGCGAGGCACCGGATGCGCGCGGTGCGGTCGTTCTCGATCGCCAGCTCAGGCAGGATGTAGGTCGACCGGAACGGGATCGTCAGTACCGGGTGCTTCTCCCGGGGGATGGTCGGCATCGTTCCGTACAGAGCATTCTGTCGCTCGGCCGCGCTGAGCGTGCGAAGACCGAGGTACCGGGAGTCCCAGCCGAGCAGCTCGATGCTGTGGTGCTTCGACCATTCGACGATCGTCTCGCGGACGACGCGCTGGATGCCGGTGGCCAGCTCGGTGCGCGCCGTGTGGTGCACGTCGACCACGACGGCGTTCGTCACGATGCGGATGCCGATACCCCGGTGCGGAGCGAGACGACGGTCGGCGCGCACGGCCACGTCGGCCAGCGCGTGGCGCGTGCCCTCGAGCCGCGCGGCCCGTCGGAACAGCTCGAAGGGTTCGGGCTCCGGCAGCTCACCGCTCACGGCGGCGTGTGCGAGCCAGAGCAGGTCGGTCTGCGTTCCGACCGCGGGTGCGATCACGTCGAGGTAGCCCGCGACCCCGGTGATGGTCGGCTCGACTCCGAGCGTCTCTGCCAACACGTCGAGCCGGCCGAGCAGTGCGGTGAGGCTCATACGGAAGCTCCCTGCTGCATCACGAACGGCGCTTCTTCGCCTGGGCGTCTGCCGCCGCGAACGCGTCGTCTTCGAAGATGGCGGCGGCCCCTGCCTCCGCCTGCTCCTCGGCACCGACGACGGTTCCCGAACGGTGGTGGCCGAAGACCCAGTAGCGGTAGAGAAGGAAGCGGAAGAGGGTCGCGAGAGCGGTTCCGATGAACTGCCCGGAGATGTTGTCGGCGAGCAGAGAGGTGAAGCCGAGAACGTAGTGCGAGATCCAGAGGCAGAGCAGGTTGATCAGCAGGCCGGAGACGGCCACCACGGCGAACTCGAGGAGCTCGCGAACGTAGTTCTTGCGACGGTGCTCCCTGAACGTCCAGTAGCGGTTGCCGAACCAGGTCACGACGGTGGCCACGGCCACCGCGGCGACCTTCGCCCCGATCGGGCCGGAGAGCAGGTGCGCCTCACCGAGCCCGCCCACGCGCAACCCGTTGAAGACGGCGAAGTCCACGACGAAGCCGACGCCGCCCACGACGCCGAACTTCAGGGCGTAACGCAGCAGCTTGTCCCAGAAGGAGCGGATGAGCCGGGTCAGGCGACCTCCGGGAGCGACGGGCGGCGAGGCGGGTTCCGTCGACGAGGAGGGCTCAGACACAGACGCAGCCCTCACTTCTCTCTCGCAGGTCGTCGATCGGCTCTGCACATGTTACTTGCACCCGGGTGCATCGATCGCGGTCTGGGTGGCGTTGATCATCGGGGTGCCCTGCAGCGTCGGCGGGCCGTAGGTACCGGCAGCGCCCGTGTAGGTGAAGGTCACGGTGGTCGTCTCCCCCGGGGCGAGGTCGACGATGGCGCGGCCGACCGGGCGGCCGAGGTCCTCAGACGAGGGCCGTGCCGATCCTCCTACACTCGAATCGCCGACCTGCGTATTCGTGATCGTGGCGCCAACCGGGCCGTAGCCGTAGACCTCTGTGCTGAACTTTGCGCCGTGGAAGTTCTGACCGACCACGTAATCGGGCAGAGACTCCGCTTCATCGGTCGTGATCGTCGAGTGCAGAGTGACGGTCTGGGTGAAGGTCGGACTGTTCGGGTTGGCGCACACGTCTGTCTGCAACGCGACACCCGTCTCGAGGTAGTAGTCGGTCTTCGACACGGAGACGTCGCGGAAGAACGTACCAACCAGGGTCTGGGGCTCATTCGTGGTCGGCAGTACGCCTTCGAGCTTCGTGCCCTTCAAGAGGGCAGACTCGTCGGCATTGGCGCTCCACGCCATCAGGTTGCCGCTGTCGACGCTCTTCTGGATAGCCGTGAGCAGCTGCGCCGGATTTGCAGAGGTGGTCGTGACACCGGCGAAGATGCTCTTCGCCGCTTCAGCGAAGAACTCGTCGGTCTCTGCTCCGATCAAGCTCTTCGGGTAGCGGAGGTAGACGTCGTGCAGCAGCAGAGCGACGGCGTTGTCGGCCGTGATCACGTCTCCGGTGGCCTCGACCTTCACCGGGCCGGTGACCGCCAGAATGTCTGCGAGTGCAAGCGGATCGACGGAGATGACCCCGTCGACCGTTTCGCCACCCTTGTACTTGTCCCAGAACGCCTTGATCGTGAGGGCCGCCGTCGGAAAGTCGGGCCTGCTCGTCGACCAGTTGAGAGTCGAGGCGACGCCCTGGCCGTAGATGCCGAGCACATTCGCGTCGAGCGCGCGCGCCGGCCCGTCGTCGAGCGGAAAGTTCTGGCTCGACGCCTGGTCGGTGATGGCGAAGGACCCGTTGTCGACGGTCAGCATCGAGAGGGATGCGGGGCCGCCGCCGAGCCCGGTGGTCTCGGCGTTGTTGAGGAATGCGAGCAGGTAGTGGCGGGTGCCGTTCATGCCCACGATGCCCTCGACCGTCGTCAGCGTTCCGCGCACCTTGGCGATCTGCGCCTGTGCCTTGCCGAGCGCGGAGGTGAGGGTGGTCTTCGCCGAACCGATCTGGCCGACCGTGTCGGTGGTGTCGATGGCGGCGAGGCTCGCCGTCGTCGCGGTGATCGCGGCGTCAGCGTTCTGCAGGGTGGTGTCGCCGTTCCGCAGTATCTCCACGTTCAGCTTGCCGTCGACCGGCTTGATCGCGTCGGGGGTGAGCGTCTTCGAGAAGTCGACCACGGGAAGCAGCGCCTGGGTGCTGAGCTGGTCGAGCGTGTCGGTGAGCTGGCGCACCGCGGTGAGGTTCGGGCCGACCATCGGCACCTTCTCCGCGATCTTGAAGAGCGGATCGTTCGCGTGCTGGCGGGCATCACTGACGTCGGTGGCGAAGGAGTCGGCGGAGGCGGTGATGGCCGAGGTGTCGAGCGACGTGAAGTCGAGCGAGGTGAGGCTGGCCTGCAGCTCGGTGACGGTGCCCTGAGCGCGTTCGAGCGAATCCTTCGCCTGCACGGCCTGCCAGGCGACCCAGCCGACGACGCACGCGACGCCCACGATGATCGTGATCAGCGCGGCGAGAACGATGGCGACGACGCGGCGGCGGGTCGACCACTTCCGGCGGCGCCGGGTGCGGCGCTCACCCGGCGCGGAGGGCGCGAGAGATGCGTTGATGGGTCACTCCTGGTGCTCGGGCGGCGGGAAGGTCGTCGGGCCGGATCCGGGCGCAGTGCACCGGCTCCCCCCGCGAATGCACCACTGTAGCAACCCGAACCGGGGAATCAGCTTCGAGCGAGTCGGCGCCGCACGATCCTGAATGCGGCCCGGGTCGCGGGTCGCACACCCATCTCCCTCGAGCGTGCGATGAAGAATCTGCCGAGAGCACCGACCTTCCGAACCTGCGCGGCAGGCGAGTTCTCCCGGGCCAGCTGGGCCGCCCGCTCGGCGCGCACGGCCCCGTACCAGGAGGCGAGTGCCAGCTGCAGGGCGGCGGGCGAGGCGTCGGCGGGTGCGGCCCCGTCGGCGAAGGCGGGCGCGGCAGGGCGCGGTTCGGGGGCAGCGGCACGGGCATCCGGGACCGCTGGATCGGCCGCGAAGAGAGCCTGCACCGGCTCGACGAGCTGCTGCCACAGGTCGGCCGCGTAGTCGTTCCAGGTGCGGAACGACCGGGCCAGCGCCTCGGCCTTCAGGGTGTCGTAGAGGTCGGGATCGGTGAGCAGCCGCTCCATGGCGTTCGCGATGGCATCGTCGTCGCGCGGATCGACCGTGAGGCACCCGCCGCCCTCGGCCATCTCCTGCAGGCTGCCGTGGTTCGACGTCACGACCGGCACCCCGAGCGCGAGCGACTCGGCGACGGGCAGCCCGAACCCCTCGTGGAGCGACGGGAAGACGGTGAAGCGGGCCTCGCGGTACGACTCGAGCAGCACGGTGTCGCTCGCGTCGCGCAGAACCTCCACCGGCAGGCCGAGCTGCTCCACGGCGCGCAGCTCCCTGTCGAGCCGCGCGATGCCGACGGCCGTTCCGCCGCCGATGAACCGCAGGCGGAAGCGCACGCCGTCGGCCCACAGCCGGCCGGCGGCGAACACGATCGGGCTATGGTTCTTGCGCGGTTCCTGGCTGCCGACGACGAGCACGAGGGGCAGGTCGTCACCGGCGCCGCCGGCGACAGGAGAAGAAGAGACGACAGAAGAAGGGGCAGCAGGAGAAGGAGCACCGGATGCGGATGCGGAGGCTCCGGCGAGCGCGACGGCCCGCTCGGCTGCGGTCGGCGGGTTCATCGCGAGCGGAACGGCGACGACGCTCGGCCCGGCCACGCCCTGTGCGGAGACCGCGTCGACGAACCCGCTGTACTCGGTCTCCGCCGACCGGCTCACCCCGGCGACCCGGCTCGCGTTCTTCACCACCGTGAGGAACCGCGCGAAGCGTTCGATCTCCCCCGCGTCCTGGCTCTGTGCGCTGACGATCGGGATGGTGTCGTGCCCGACGATCGCGACCCGGTTGCCCGACAGGCCGGCCACGGCGGCGAGCGCCGCTGAGGTCTCGAGCTGCGACACCTCGATCTCCACGATCACCGAGCGCACCGGAACGAGGATCACCTCGCGCGCCCGCTTGTGGTCGGGGTTCGACATCGAGGCGTCGTGGCGGCGTGCCCGATCGGTGGCCGACAGGCCCGCATGGCCGGCCCAGTCGAGAACGCGGTCGATCTCGTGGCCGACGAGCCGCCGCATTCCGGTGCCGTGGTCGTTCCAGCAGGCGAGCGTGAGGGCGTGGTCGGGGTTCCAGCGCGACACCGTCTCCCGAAGCACCCGCTGCACGCCGGTGTTGTGGTCACTGCGACCGCTGAAGTTGGCGTCGATGACCACCGCGTCTGCCACGACGTCGATGACGGCATCCGGGGCCGTCGACCGGCGGATGATCGGCGCGAGCGCCCCGAGCAGGGCCGCCAGCACGGCGAAGGTGTCGGCCGGGTCGGTCAGCGACAGCGCCCGGCGCACGGAGGCGTGCTCGCTCTGCGTGGGGAAGGTCGCGGTAAAGCCGACGATGGCGAGCCAGACAGCCGCGTCGGCGTCGGCATCGTGCTCGATAAGAGAGGTACGCACGGCCGAGGCGATCGCCGACGCGAGTTCGCCGGCCGGATGGGTCCAGGTGGCGACACTGCCGGCGAGCAGATCGGCGAGACCCAGCTGGGGCGCGATCTGGCGCAGCCGTGCATCCAGAGCCGCCGTCTGGGCGCCGACGGGCACCGATCTGACGCTCTGCAGCGGCCTGCCTGCCTCGGGGTCTGGGTGCACCATGGAATACTAGTCGATGAGTCGGCGACGCTAACATGGGCTGTCGCAGAAGCCCCCGACCAGAACAACGAGGAAAATATGCCCCGCGCTCTCATCACCGGAATCACCGGCCAGGACGGCCTCTACCTCGGGGAACTGCTCCTGTCGAAGGGGTACGAGGTCTACGGCCTCATCCGCGGCCAGAACAACCCGAAGCGCGCTCTCGTCGAGGCGACCCTGCCGGGCGTCAAGATCCTGACGGGTGACCTCACCGACCTGTCGAGCCTGATCCGCGCCCTCGAGGCCTCGAAGCCCGACGAGTTCTACAACCTCGGCGCCATCTCGTTCGTCGCCTACTCGTGGGAGAACGCGAGCCTCACGACCGAGGTCACCGCGAAGGGTGTGCTGAACGCCCTCGAGGCCGTTCGCCTCTACTCGGGCGACGAGCCCCGCAAGGTGCGCTTCTACCAGGCGTCCTCCAGCGAGATGTTCGGCAAGGTGCAGCAGGTTCCGCAAGACGAAGACACGCTGCTCTGGCCACGTTCGCCCTACGGTGTCGCCAAGGTCTACGGCCACTACATGACCATCAACTACCGCGAGTCGTACGGCATGCACGCCTCCTCCGGCGTGCTCTTCAACCACGAGTCGCCCCGCCGCGGCCCCGAGTTCGTCACCCGCAAGGTCTCGCAGGCCGTCGCCCGCATCTCGCTCGGCCTGCAGGAGAACATCGTTCTCGGCAACCTCGACGCGCGCCGCGACTGGGGCTTCGCCGGCGACTACGTCGAGGCGATGTGGCTCATGCTGCAGCAGGAGGAGGCCGACGACTACGTCATCTCCACCGGCGAGACGCATTCCATCAAGGAGCTGCTCGAGAAGGCCTTCGCCGTGGTCGGCATCACCGACTGGGAGAAGTACGTCGTGCAGAACCCCGAGTTCATGCGCCCCGCAGAGGTCGACCTGCTCATCGGTTCGAGCGCCAAGGCCGAGTCGAAGCTGGGGTGGAAGCCGAAGGTCGGGTTCGAACAGCTGGTCACGATGATGGTCGAGAACGACGTGATCGAGCAGAAAGCCCTCGCGGGACTCTAGAACCGTGCCCACCCCTGCACCCGTCGCCCTCATCACCGGCATCTCCGGGCAGGACGGCTCGTACCTCGCCGAGTCGCTGCTCGCCGACGGCTACGAGGTGCACGGCCTGGTTCGGAACACGACGGAGGAGAACCTCCGCTCGCTCGGCACCCCGGAGCGGTTGATGCTGCACAGCGTCGACCTGCTGGCTCCGGATGCCCTGGAGCAGGTCGTTCGCGAGGTGAAGCCCGACGAGCTGTACTCCCTCGCCGCGATCTCGTCGGTCGCCGCGTCGTGGAACGACCCGGTGCAGACGGGGGCGGTCAACGGGCAGGTCGTCGTGCGGCTGCTCGACGCCGCCCACCGCCTGCAGGAGGAGCACGGGCATCCCGTTCGCCTGGTGCACGCGTCGAGCGCCGAGATCTTCGGGCAGGTCGCCGAGACCCCGCAGGTCGAGACCACCGCGATCAGGCCGTCGTCGCCCTACGGGGCCTCGAAGGCCTATGCGCACCTGTCGGTGGGCGTCTTCCGCGGTCGTGGGCTGCACGCCTCGAACACCATCCTCTACAACCACGAGTCGCCGCGGCGCCCCGAGGCGTTCGTCACCCGCAAGATCACCGCGGGCGTCGCACGCATCAGCGCCGGCCTGCAGGAGGGCCTCGAGCTCGGCAACCTCGACGCCCGCCGCGACTGGGGCTGGGCACCCGACTATGTGAACGCGATGCGCCTCGCCGCTTCGGCGCCCGAGGCCGGCGACTTCATCGTCGCGACCGGCATCTCGCACACCATCGGCGACTTCCTCGACGCGGCTTTCGGCCGTGTCGGCATCGACGACTGGTCGTCTCTGGTCAGCGTGAACCCCGCCTTCGTTCGACCAGTGGACCCGGCCGAACAGCTCGGCGACGCCACGAAGGCGCGCACCGAGCTCGGCTGGCAGCCGACGGTCGACTTCGAGACGCTCGTCGCACGGATGGTGGAGCACGACCTCGAGCTGCTCGCCCGATGAGCCCGGAGCACCTCCGCGTGCTCTTCGACGCGACGGCCATTCCCGCCGACCGTGGCGGAGTGGGCCGGTACGTCGAGAACGTGGTGGTCGAGCTGGTGCGTTCCGGCGTGCCGCTCGCCGTGGTGTGCCAGCCCCGCGACCGGGCGGTGTTCGAGGCGGCGGGGGTCACCCGGGTGCTCGAGATCGCCCCGTGGGGAGGCCGGGCATCCGGTCGCCTCGTCTGGGAGCAACTCGTGCTGCCCGGCCTCGCCCGGCGCGCGGGCGCCGCGGTCATCCACTCGCCGCACTACACCTTTCCCCTGTTCACGCGCCGTCGACGGGTGGTGACGGTGCACGACCTCACCTTCTTCAGCGCGCCCGAACTGCACGGGCGGGTCAAGCGCGTCTTCTTCCGCACGTGGATCCGGGCCGCGAAGCTCTTCGGCGTGACCGTCGTCACCCCGAGCCGCACGACGGCCGACGAATACCTGCGGGTGACGCACGCCGACCCTGCGCAGGTCGTCGCGGCGCCGCTCGGCTACGACACCGAGATCTTCCATCCGCCGACGCCCGCGGAGATCGAGCGGTTCGCCGACGGCCTCGATCCCCGGCCGGCGGCCGGCTGGATCGCCTTCCTGGGCACGGTGGAGCCACGCAAGAACGTGACCGCGCTGGTCGAGGGCTACGTCGAGGCGATGCGGGCGAGGCCCCTCGGTGCACGCCCGGCCCTGCTGCTCGCGGGCGGCAGCGGGTGGGATGCGAGTGCTCCCGTCGCCGTCGCCCGCGCCATCGCGGCGGGCTTCGACGTGCGAATGCTCGGCTACCTGCCGCTCGATGAGCTCCGATCGCTTCTCGGCGGTTCGGTGCTCACCGCCTACCCGAGCCTCGGCGAGGGGTTCGGGCTGCCGGTGCTCGAGGCGATGGCGTGCGGATCGTGCGTGCTCACCACCCGGCGCCTCTCACTGCCCGAGGTCGGCGGCGACGCCGTCAGCTACACCGACATCGACTCGGCTAGCATTGCCGAGGCTCTGAGCGCGCTGGTCGACGACCCGTCGGAGCGTGCGCGGCTCGGCTCCGCCGGCCGGCAGCGCGCGGCGCAGTTCACCTGGGCGGCCTGCGCCGCCCGGCACAGAGAAGCGTACGAACTCGCCCTGGCGGGCAGCGGCCCGAAGAGAGGAACACTGTGAGCAGCACGACGACGCTGGTGGTGGTGAGCTACTTCTCGCGCCACGATGTGGTCGCCTGCCTGTCTTCTGTGCCGGCCGCGAGCATCCAGAACCCGCCGGTGCTCGTCGTGAACAACGCGCCGACGGATGATCTGCAGCCCGTGCTCGAGCCCTTCCCCACGGCAACCCTCCTCGACCCGGGCGCGAACCTCGGCTACGGCCGTGCCGTGAACTACGCCGTGTCGCAGCTCGACCCGGCCACCGAGTGGATTCTCGTCACCAACCCCGACGTGGAGTTCGGGCCCGGCAGCATCGACGAGCTGCTCGCGGTCGCGACCTCCGACGAGCGCATCGGTGTCGTCGGCCCGCGCATCACGAACGACGACGGCACCATCTACCCCTCTGCCCGCGACCTGCCCTCCCTGACCGTGGGAGCGGGCCACGCGGTGCTGCACCGGGTGTGGCCGGAGAACCCCTGGTCGAAGCGCTACCTGAAAGCCGACCGATCGAAGACGCCGGGCTCGGAACCGCTGCAGTCCGGCTGGCTCTCCGGCGCCTGCCTGCTGGTGAGGCGAAGCGCCTTCGAACAGATCGGTGGCTTCGACGACCGTTTCTTCATGTACTTCGAAGACGTCGACCTCGGCGAGCGCCTCGGCCTCGCCGGCTGGAAGGTGCTCTACGTGCCGAGCGCGAGCGTGCACCACGCGGGCGGAACCTCCACGCGTGACCACTCCGCCGCGATGCTGCAGGCGCACCACCACAGCGCCTATCTCTATCTCGCGAAGCGGTACCACCGGTGGTACCAGCTGCCGGTGCGGGTCGCCGTGCGGGCGGGCCTGGCCGCACGGGCCGCCGCGAGTTCGCTGAGGTCGTCATGAACGGGAGCGCTGTGGACGGGAGCACTGTGGACGGGAGCACTGTGAACGAACGCACCGGGAGCGGGCGCATCTTGTCGATCGCCTTCTGGGCGTTGCTCGCCGCGGGCGTCGTGCTGCGTGTGCTGCTGCTGTTCACCCCCGCCTTCTACGTCGACTCCGACAACGCGATCGTCTACCTGGTGGCGAAGCACATCTCCGAGGGCGACGTCACCTTCTTCTTCTGGGGCCAGACCTACGGCGGAACGCTGCTGCAGCTCGTCGCGGGCGGCGCCATGGTGCTCTTCGGCGAACACATCGAGGTGCTCTCGATCGTCTCCACCCTGTTCTTCGTCGGCGGGGTTCTCGTGCTGCGTTACATCGCCACGAAGGCGTTCAGCCGGGTGGTCGGGGATGTCGCGGCCATCCTGTACTGGTTCTCAGGGTTCTACACGCTGCGCATCTCGATCAGCGAGCCCGGCTTCTACGGGCCGAGTCTGTTCCTCGGCCTCGGCGCGACGGCGCTCGCCCTCCGCGATTCGCCGCGGCGACCGCTGCTGCAGTGGGCGCTCGTCGGGCTGGCCGCGGGGCTCGCGTTCTGGCAGTCGCCGATGGGCGCGGCCCTCGCCATTCCCGGGGTGCTGATTCTGCTGGTGCGGAGCCGCCGGCAGTGGTACCGCGTCTTCGTGGGCATCGCGGCGGCTGTCGTCGGCGCCCTCCCCTGGATCATCGTCTTCCTCTCAGCCACCGACGCCCTCGCGCCGAAGAATGACGGGTCGCGGCCCGGCCTCCGGAGCTTCGGCACTCTCTTCACCAGCACGATGCCGAGCATCTTCAGCGTGAGCAGCAGAACGGCCTCGCTGGCGATCGCGGTGGTCTGCGTCGCGCTCCTGGTACTCCTGGCCGTGCTCGCTGTGCTCCGGCGGAGCGTGTGGATCGCGGCGCTGCTCGGCGGAACGGTCATCGCGACCGTCACCGTCGTGGTGGGCGCGGGCACCTCGCTCGGTCCGAGCGACTACCGCTACACCGTCTTCGTGCTCCCCTCGCTCGCCGTGGCCGTGGCGTGGCTGGTCACGCGCATCCGGTACCGGGTGGCAGCCGGGATCACGGCCATGGTGCTCGCCGCTGTTCTGACCGTCGTCCAGGTCGAGGGGCTGTTCCCGAACCTCTCGTTCGGAACGCAGAGCCGGTACATCGTCGGCGACATCCGATCGCTCGGGAGCCATCTCGAAGACCGTGACGTCGACGCTGTCTACGCCGACTACTGGGTCGCGTACTCCCTGACGGCGGCGACCGACGAACGGGTGACCGCGGCCGGGCTCACCAACGACAGGTACCCGCCGTACCAGGACCGGGCGCGACAGGCCGCGGTGCACACGGTCGTCGTGCTCGAGAACAACGACAACGACAAGCATCTGCAAGTCGCGAGCGACCTACCACCTCACACGCGAGAGGTAACGAGCGGATACGCCATCTACACGTTCCCTTCCTCGTTCGATGTGTCGACGTACCCCTGGTCGCTGTACTGAAGCCGCGCGCCGCAGCGCGTCCAGTGACAGCCCGAAGCGCTGTAATAGGATGACTGCGACATGCGCACCACAGACCAGGCCAGTGCCCCTTCTCCCTCCGTTCTCAGCGGTGCCCACTACCTCGCCTCTCCCCAGGTCGATGCCTGGATCGCGGGGCTGCACTCGGCGGGCGAGCCCGACGGGCCCACGGCGCAGGAGCTGCAGTCGAGCTTCAGCTGGCGGGTGACCCGGCCCATCCGTGCCGTTCGTGCGCGGGAGCGGGTGGCGCTGCTGAAGCAGCGCCGGCTGCGCTTTCCGCCGCAGCCCCGCACCCGCTCCGACGGAGACCGGGCGCGCGTCGCCCTCGAACAGCGTGTGCGGGCCGTCGCCCCCGCGCTGCTCCCCTCGGTCGGCACGGCGGAGCTGGCGGCCCTGCCCCTCGAACGACTGCTGAGCGAACTGGTGCAGCAGGTGCAGTCCTCCGGGGCCAAGGCAGAGCTCTGGTTGCTGGTCATCGCGGTCAGCGGCTGCTTCCCCGACCAGCAGATGCTCTTCGGCCTCGCCCGCGACATGGTCGGCGTCACGGGCGCCTCGGCCGCGCAGCGCATCCTCAACCACAGTGCCGTGTGGACGATCCGGTACCACGCGCAGCTCCGCACGCTGCGGCTGGTGACCGACGTGCCGGTGGTCTTCACCGACCAGACCGCGAAGTTCGGCTTCAACTCCGGCATCCAGCGGGTGACCCGGCAGACCGTGTCGCGCTGGGCGGGCCGTGAGGAGTTCCAGCTCGCGGCGCTCACCGACGACGGAGCGGGCCTCCGCACGCTCTCTCTCGAAGAGCAGGGGCGCGTTCTCGACTGGCAGGGCGACGACGACCGCGACCGCGATCGCGACGACAGAGCCGAGCCCGACGAGTCCGACGCCGAACTGGTCGTGCCGTGGCAGACGACGTTCTTCATCCCCGAGGTTCCGGTCGGCCGTGGAACGGATGCCCTGGCCGCACTCACGCGGTTCTCGCGCAACCGCACCGTGGCCATCGGCTACGACACCATCCCCGTCTCGAGCGGGCACCTCGTGCACCGGGGTCTCAGTGGGCTCTTCGTCTCGTACCTGTCGACCATCAAGTACATCGACGAGATCGTCGCCATCTCGAACTCGACCGCCTCGGAGTTCGTCGGCTTCAGCGAAGCACTCGCCACCCAGGGCCTCCCCGGCTTCGACGTGACCACCGTGCACCTGCCGATCGAACACATCCCCGCCGACGACGGTGAACCCCCCGTCGAGCCGTCACTGCCTGTCGTGCTCTCGGTCGGCAGCAACGAGCCCCGCAAGAACCAGCTCGCCGTCATCTTCGCGAGCGAGATCCTCTGGCGGGAGGGGCTGGAGTTCTCCCTCGTGCTGCTCGGCGGCCGGGGAGACAAGCTCTACACCGACATCCCCGACGCCGTCGCGGCGCTCCGCGACCAGGGCCGGCAGATCGAACTCCGTCGAGACGTCGACGAGCACGCGCTCGCCGCCGCCTACCGCCGCGCCCGGTTCAGTGTCTTCATCTCCCTGCAGGAGGGCTACGGCCTGCCCATCGCCGAGTCGCTCGCCGTCGGCACCCCCGCCCTGGCAACGTCGTACGGAAGCACCGCCGAGATCGCGGCCGGCGGCGGCTGCGTGACGGCAGACCCGCGTGACGACCGTTCGGTGGCCGACGGCATGCGCGCCCTCCTCACCGACGACGCCCTGCTCGACCGGCTGAAAGCCGAGATCGAGTCCCGTGACGACAGTACATGGGAGGCCTACTCCGACTCGCTCTGGAGCATCGTCTCCCCGGCAGGAGCCCGCTCGTGAAACTCACCGAACCCTCCTCCCTGCAGCCGCTGCTGGGCGCCCTCGGCGCCTCCGTTCCCGACGGTGCTGGCGCCGGAGAGCTGGAGAGCCAACTCGCCGGCATCCTGCAGTCGGCCATCGACGACGGCGGCCGCTGGTCCGACCTCTGGCTCATCTGGAGCACTCTGAGAGGCGAACTGCCCACCGAGGAGGAGGTCGTCACCTTCCAGCGCGACGCCACCCTGAACGGAGCGTCAGCAGCGATCCGCGGGCTCGGCGCCCGTGCCGACGCCAGCATCTTCGGGCTCAGTTCCGAGGTCGAGATCGTGACCGATGCTGTCGTGATCGACGTGCACAACACCAGCAGCACCCGGGTCATGTCGGGCATCCAGCGGGTCGTCCGCGAGACCGTCGGGCTGTGGGCTGCCGACCACGAGGTCGTGCTCGTCGCGTGGACCGAGAGCCGCAAGGGCCTCCGCCGGCTCACCCCCCGCGAAGAGGCACGGATGCGCGGCGGCGACGAAGACGCTGTCGAGTCGCTCGCCCCGGCGCGCGAGCGGGTCGTCATTCCGAACGGCGGCCTGGTGATCGTTCCCGAGCTCTCTGCAGACTCCGAGCGCGCCGAACGTTTTCTCGCGCTCGGCGAGTTCGCGGGGTCGAAGCTGGCGTTCATCGGCTACGACTGCGTTCCGCTGACCTCGGGCGAGACCGCGGCGGGGCCGATGGCCGCGCACTTCCCGCTCTATCTCGACGCGGTCGCCTACTCCGACAAGGTCGCGGCCATCTCGCGGTCGACGGCCGACGAGTTCATCGCCTGGAAGAAGATGCTGCCCTCATCGGGGCGTGTCGGTCCCGACGTTCGCACCGTGTTCCTCGGTGGCGACTCCGCGGCGCCCTCCGACGTCGACCTCGCGGCCGTCGCGGCAGAGCTCGAGCTCGGCGACCTGCCCGTCGTGCTCGTCGTCGGCAGCCACGAGCCCCGCAAGAACCACCTCTCCGTGCTGCAGGCCGCCCGGGTGCTCTGGAGCGAGGGAGCCGAGTTCCGGCTGCTGATGATCGGCGCGGGCTCGTGGAACAGCGCCCCGTTCGACCAGCTGAGCCAGCACCTGCAAGACGAGGGCTGGCCGCTCACCGTTCTCTCCGGTGCGTCCGATGCCACACTCGGAGCAAGCTACCGGCTCGCCACCGTGTCGATCTTCACCTCGTTCCACGAGGGTTTCGGGCTGCCGATCGTGGAGTCCCTGCGGGCGGGCACGCCGGTCATCGCCTCCGACCTCGGCAGCATGGCCGAGATCGCGGCGCACTACGGCGGCGTGATCGGTGTCGACCCGCACTCCGACGAAGCGCTCGAGTCCGCCCTCCGCAGCGTGCTCTCCGACCCGGCCGTTCTCGCGCAGAAGAAGCGCGACCTGGCCGGCAACGACTACCGCTCGTGGGAGTCGTACGCCGACGAGACCTGGCAGTACTTCACGGCGTGAAGGCCCACAGGGTGACCGTGGCGTCGCCGGTCGCTGTCGGGTAGCTGCGGGAGTCGACGAAGGAGAGTTCGTCGGCGTAGTACGTGCCCCAGTCGAACGGGGTGCAGGAGCTGTCGGTGATGACCCACTTCACGTCGGCGGCGGCGGCATCCGAGGCGATCTGGAAACCGTTCTTGCGGTCGTGGTTGACCGCCCTGACCTCTGCGTAGTCGGTCGGCCACGCCATGCCCTCGTTGAAAGTGGCGACCGGGGCGCCGTCGGAGACGATCTTCAGGCCCTCGACGTCGATGCAGGCATCCGGGTTGATGAGGCCGGCACCGGTCTTCGGCACTTCGAGGCCGAGCTGGCCGATGGCCTGGTAGCGCGGGGTGTTGTAGTCGATGAACGTGTGCAGCCCGGCGAGATTGCGGAAGGTGTGGAAGTCGATCGCCGACACGCCGGCCGCCACCACGCAGACCGCCACGACGACGAGGGCTGCGACGACCGAGACGACCGAGCGCCGCGCCGGGCCGGCGGGGGCGGTGGCAGCGGTGGCGGGGCCGGTGGCGGTGGCGACTGCCCGCCTCCGCCTGGCGAGGTACGACACCGCGACCATCGTCGCGACGGGCACCGTCACGAAGGAGACCAGGCAGAACGTGTCGAGCCAGAACCGGTACGGCTCCTGGTTCGCGCCCCAGATGTCGTTCGTCGACGTCAGCGCCCAGGCGGCGATGGCGGCCAGCGGGAACGAGACCCAGAGGGCGTTGCGACGATGGATGCCCGCCAGCAGAATTCCGAGCAGCGGCAGCAGAACAGCCCCTGCCCCGAGGATGCCGCGCCCGTCGACACCCAGATCGACCGATGAGGCGACCCGGTAGCTGAGGAAAGGGTCTTTCGAGACGATGCCGAGCATGGTCGCGATGATCTGCGGGGAGGCGGTGGCCGCGAGCGCCAGGAGCGGCAGCAGCGCGCCCAGGCGGAACCGCAGAACGAGCACCACGAGCGCGGGCAGAGCCGGAACGGCCCCGAACGCGAGCGTGGCCAGCGGCCCGAGTGTCGAGGCGATCGTCGGCCCGACGGCGAACACCAGCACGATGAGCGCGAGGGAGACCGCCACCAGAACGGCTCTCCGCCGGGGCAGGAGGAGGCGCGAGCAGAGCACGAAGGCCGCCACGGCGAAGAGCGCGAGGTAGGCGCTGGCGAGAAAGCCGTAGGTCTGCACGTTCGCCGTGAGCCCCACCAGGGCTGCAGCCAGGGCGTAGAAGGCCACGCTCGCGCCACGCCGTCGAACCCGGAGGAAGGTGACCAGCGCCACCAGGATGCCGCTGGCGCCGAGCGAGAGCGCCACCGTCTCACCGTTCAGCGTGTAGAACACCCCGAACGGCCCCCAGAGCACAGCGTGCGACGCCATGTTCGTGTACCAGCCGCCGGCGGAGATCGCATTGGCGAACGTACCGAGAACGAACGGAACCGGGGCGAGCACGGGCAACCACCAGCGCCGGCTGACGAGGTAGATCGCCGTCGCGATGGCGGCGATGAGCACCGCCTGCACGAGGAACCCGCCGATCGACCACGCCTGCAGCGGGTTCAAGCCGACCAGGCGGGCCACCGTGCCGATGACGTTGTAGTAGAGGTGCGGGTAGGTGTTGGTGCCGGTGTTGGTGAACGGCTCGACGTCGGCGAGGCGGCCGTCTGCCGCATTCGTGACCATCGACATGTACGAGAGCTGGTCGCCCGGGAAGTAGTTGCGAAAGGAGCTCCAGGCGAAGTCGGCCTGCGCGAACAGGTACGACCACTGCAGCCAGATGTGCAGGCCCACCGCGGCGAGAACGGCGAGTGCGGCGGCGCCACGGCGGAGGGCGGGGCGACTCGAGACGATGCCGCGGGGAAGGGCGGGGAGATGGATGCTCATGTCAGTACAGCTGCGCCCCGTCGACCCACAGGGTGTTGCCTGTGGTGTTCTCGTAGATCTCGAACCGCAGGCTGGAGTGCTCCTGCGCCAACGGAAGCGTGGCGACCACACGGGTCCAGCCGCCCCGCACGGTGAACGGTGTCGTGTTCACCTCGACGGTGCCGCCGAGACCCCACACCGCGAGCGTGCCGCTGAAGGTCTTCGTCGGATCGGCCGACCGCAGCCACACCTCCGCCGTGTAGCTGTCGCCGACGATGGTCTGGCGCCGAACATCCTGGCTCAGCGAACTGCCGACCGTGCCGGTGTTGGTGGCGAGGAAGTACGACCCGTTCTGCGGTGTCACCCCCGAACCCGCCGCGCTGTAGACGGCGGTGTTGATCGAGCCGTTGCCGGTGCCCCAGCCCGAGAACGAGCCGGATTCGAACGAACCGGCGGTCAGGATGTTGCGGCTGAGCGACCCGTCGTCGAGGTAGAGCGTGTTGTCGGTCGAGAGCAGGTAGACCTCGGGCTTGAGGGAGCTGATCGAGCCCGAACTCACATCGGTGGTCACTGAGACCCGCGTCCACGAGCCCGAGGCCGTGAAGTCGGCCGACGACACGACGGGCGAAGCGCCACCGAGCCCCCAGAGCGCGAGCCGCCCGGAGAAGGGCCGGTCGGGGAAGGCCGAGCGCACCCAGATCGAGAACGTGAACCTGCCGCTCGACGACGCGGGCACCGACACCTGCTGGGCGAGGGAGCGGCCCGGTGTCGTGGTGTTGGTCGCGCCGAACCACGACCCGGAATGGCTGGCCGCCGGGTCGTTGTAGATGGCCTGGTTCAGCTGGCCGTTGCCCGGCACCCAGCCGCCCAGGGTGTTCTCGAACCCCGGGGTCGAGAGCAGTTCCTTCAGGGGCGGCGCCTGGCCGAAGGTGAGGGTGGCGTTGTCGAAGTACAGCGTCGTCGACGTCGTGTCCATGTAGACCTCGAGGCGCACGGTCTGGTGGGCCGACTGCCGCACCGGCAACTTCACCGTCACCTTCTGCCACGTGTTCGTCACCGAGTAGGCCGTCGACCCGCCCTCCGTCTGCCCGCCGAGGCCCCAGAGCGCCACCCGGCCGGTGGCCGCTGCGCTGGTCGCCGACCGGAGCCAGATCGACGCCGAGGCCTGGCCGCCGACCGAGACGGTTCGCGTCACGTCCTGCGCGATCGAGCGCCCGGGCACGGCGGTGTTCGACGCGAAGAACCACGAGCCGTTCTGCGCGATGGAGGGGTCGCGGTAGCTGGCCTGGTTGACCGTGCCGTTGCCGGCTCCCCAGCCCGCAGACCCGCCCTCGAAGGAGGGAGAGCGCAGCCCGCCGCCGGTCGGGTCGCCGAACCAGTTGCTGAAGTACACCCAGAAGTTGCGATTGCCGTAGGCCGAGCATCCATCGCCCACACCACCGAGGTTCGCGAGAGCCGCAGCGTTCGGCTGGTAGGGCGTGTAGATGTAGAGGTTCGCCGTCGCCTGGTTCTGGATGAACACGGGTGACGAACCGCACGAGGCGTTGGGGTTGTAGAGGATGTTGTTGACCCGGCCCGGCTGGTAGCTCCACGAGGTGCTGTTCTTGGTGTAACGCTGGAACTGGCTGGCTGCCGAGTAGACCTGGTTGAAGAAGCCGTAGTAGGTCGAGTCGCAGGCCGCCGTGTCCGGGCATCCGAAGCCGAGGGCCGAGCGGTACTGGCCGGCCGTCGTGGAGCGGGCGTCGACGAGGCCCTGCTCCTTCTGCAGCATGACGAGCAGCACCTGCGGGTTGATGTCGCACGCCACCCCGACCCGCGCGATGATCTGCGCCGCCGTCTCGCCGCTTCGGCCGGTGTACGCCGAGCAATAGGCGGTGGCCGCCCGCGAGGCGGTGGTCGCCGTGAAGTCCTTGAGGCAGGGCGACCCACCGGCGCCGCTGCAGTTCGACCCGTGGTCGGTCAGAAAGCTCTGCACCGCACTCTCGCTGAGCGTGGTCGAGTCGAAGAAGGTGGCGTCGCTGATGATGTTGCCGGGATCGAACGACGAGCCGCTGAGCGCCTCGGCAGACGGGGGCTGGATGCTCTGGCCGACGGCTGTCAGCCCGGCGGTGACGACGACCACTGCCGCGACCGAGGCGAGCAGACGGCCGAGGCGACCCGGGCGGCCGAGGAGGCGCGGGCGGGCTCCGGTGTTTCGCATGGCGCTCATGGAACGTCGACCTCCGAGCCGATCGAGGATCCGGCGGACTCAGCCGACGAGTACGAGACGGTGACGGTGTAGCTGCCCGAGACGAGCTCGGGCGAGAGGAGCGAGTTCGAGCCGCACTCGGTGGTGGTCGCTGAGGGGCTCGCCGGGAACTGCGCGGAGACGGTCGCGGGGCCCGTCGCGGTGATCGTGCAGATGCCGTCGCTCTCGACGACGCCCGGGATCGAGGCGCTCACCGAGATGCCGCCGGCCTGCACATCCCAGCCGGCGTAGGAGATGAAGGGGGTCACTCCCGCGATCGGCGGCACGGTGGGCTCGGGCGTCGGTGTCGGCGTGGGCGTGCTGGTCGGTGCGGGGGTCGGCGTCGCCGTCGGCGGTGGCGTCGGCGTGCCAGGAGCGGTGGGCGAGGCCGTCGCCGTTCTGGTCGGCGTCGGCGTGATGGCACCCGTGGTCGTGGGGCTCGCCGTCACGGGTGCCGAGGCGCCGGAGGAGCCGGCGATCAGCCACCAGGCCGCTCCGCCGAGCGCCGCCAGCACGACGACGGCGACAATGAGCCAGATCCACCATCTCGAGCGTCGTTCTGTCTGGTCGATGACGGTCGGCCCTTCTCGTTTCGCGCCTCGCAAGGGGGTGTCTCCTTCGGCGTGTGGATCTCGGTCGAGGGTAACCGCCTGTGCCGCGTTCAGGGGGTCGACTCACCGCTCGGCCGCGTCTTCGGCTCCGGGCGCGCCCGATTGTCGTACGCTGGTCTGCAATGTCCCCCACCGTCTCCGTCGTCGTCCCTGCCTACAACAACGAGGACTACATCGCTGCCACGATCGAGTCGATCCTCGCGCAGACGTACACCGACTTCGAGCTGATCATCGCCGATCACTCCTCGACAGACGGCACGAAGGCCATCATCGAGCGCTACGCCTCCGACGCGCGCATCACGGTGCTCGACACCGAGTCCGGCGGCGGGGCCCTCCGCAACTGGAACCGGGTGACAGAGGCGGCGAGCGGCACGTACCTCAAGCTGGTGTGCGGCGACGACATCCTGTACCCGCGCTCTCTGGAGGTGCAGGTCGCGGCGATCGAGGCCGCGCCGGAGGTCACTCTCGTCGCGTCGACGAGAGACATCGTCGACGCGCGCGGCGTGGTCGTCGTGCCCCGCAGGGGGCTGGCCGGCATCACGGGCACCGTGCCCGGTCCGACGGCGGTGCGACGCACGGTCGTCGTCGGCAGCAACATCTTCGGCGAGCCGGCCTGCGTTCTCCTCCGGCGCGACACGCTGGTGAAGGTCGGCCTGTGGGACTCGCAGTTCCCCTACCTGATCGACGAGACGACCTACTCCCGGGTACTGCTCGAAGGCGACTTCCGCGCGGTTCCCGAGCCCCTGGCCGCGTTCCGCATCAGCGACTCGCAGTGGAGCGTGCGGCTCGTTCAGGAGCAGTCCGCCCAGGCGGCGGGCTTCCACCGCTGGCTGCGGGCCGAGCATCCCTCGGTCGTCTCGGCCGCCGATGTGACCGTCGGCAACGCACGCGCCTGGCTGATGGCACGCATCCGGCGCTTCGCCTACCTGTGGCTGCGCCGGCGGATGAACACGACCGATGAGTAGGCGCGCCGCGTTCACCGGCTGGCTGAGAGTGTCGGCCCTCCCGTGGTATCTGCTCACGGCGGGCGTCACGGCACTGTTCACCTTCTTCGCCCTCGACCTCGACCGGGCGAAGATCGGCGTGCCGTGGCTGTACTCGGGCGACGCTCTCGCGACGGCCGACCACTTCAAGACCACGCTCGAGCAGGGCTGGTACGAGCACAACCCGAACCTCGGTGCACCGCACGGGCAGAACTACAACGACTTCCCGGTCGCCGACAACCTGCACATGATCGCGGCGAAGGTGCTCGGCCTGTTCTCGGGGCACTGGCCCGTCGTGCTGAACCTGTACTACTTCCTCGGCTTCATCCTCGCCGCCCTCGCCGCGTACTGGTTCTTCCGGGTCTGCCGCATGTGGCAGCCGATCGCGGTCGCGCTCTCGGTGCTCTATGCCCTGGCGCCGTACCACTTCATCCGCGGGGAGTCGCACCTCTTCCTCGCGTCGTACTACTGCGTACCGCTCGGTCTCGGCCTGCTGGTCTTCCTGCTGAGGGGGGAACGGCTCTGGATGTCGCGGCCCTCCCGGTACCGCTGGCTCGGCGTGCTGACCGGCCGTGGGGCCTTCGCCGTGGTCTCCGTCGCCCTGCTGGCGACCTCGTCGACGTACTACGGGGTGTTCTTCATCATCCTGCTGGTCTTCACGGCGGTCTTCGTTCTCGTGCGGGACCGCGACTGGCGCCGCTTCGCCGGGGCGGCGGCGATCGGCCTCGTCACCGTCGTCGTGATGCTCATCAACATGGCCCCCGACGTGATCTTCGGCTGGGTCAACGGCCCGAACCCCGGCGGGTTCTTCCGCAACCCCGACGACTCGGAGGTCTACGCGCTCAAGCTGGCGCAGCTGCTGCTGCCCTGGGCCGGCAACCGCATCACGGCGCTCAGCGACCTGCGGGCGTTCTACGACCGCACCTTCCCGCTCCCTTCGGAGCAGCCGGCCCTGGGACTCGTCGGGGCCCTCGGTCTGGTCATCGCGCTGCTGGTGGTGGCCTACATGGTCATCTCCCGCCGCCGGCCGGCACCCGAGCCCGGCACACCCGCCGCCGTCGCGGCCGGCCACGTCGAGACCATCCGGTACGTCTCGCTGCTCACCCTGGTCGCGTTCCTCTTCTCCACCATCGGCGGCCTGTCGACGCTGATCTCGTTCTTCACCACCGCCCTCCGCGGCTGGAACCGGATGTCGATCGTCATCGCCGCCCTCTGCCTCGTCGCGTTCGGGCTGGCCCTCCAGCTCCTGCTCAGCTGGGCCTTCCGGCGTCTGAAGTTCCCCAGGGTCGTCGCGTTCGTCACCGTCGGGGTCGTCTCGATCGGTGTGCTCGGGGTCGGCTACTACGACCAGACCCCTGCCGTCGCGGCCGACTACCCCGGCATCACGGCGAGCTACAACGCCGACGAAGCGTTCTTCTCCGCCCTGCAGCAGGAACTGCCGGCCGGTTCCGACGTGTTCCAGCTGCCGTACATCCCCTTCCCCGAGAACCTCGCGAGCAACGGGCTGGTCACGAGCGACGAGATCATCCCGTTCCTGCACTCGACGACCCTCAACTGGAGCGCCGGCGGCATCAAGGGCCGACCGCAGTCGGACTGGCCCTACGCCGTCTCTGAGCAGCCCGGGCCGCAGCTCGTGAAGCTCGCCGCCGCATCGGGCATGTCGGGCATCCTCGTCGACACCTGGGCCTTCGACGACAAAGGTGCAGCCCTGTCTGCCGAACTCTCGACGACCCTCGGCGAACAGCCCACCGTCAGTTCAGACGGCCACTGGCAGTTCTTCGACCTGCGCCCGGAGCGCACAGCGCTGCTCGCCGAGTACACGCCCGAGCAGCTCGCCGAGGTCGAAGCGCTCGTCACCGACCCCGTCGACCTCAGCCTGCTGCCCGACTTCCGCCCGACGTCGAACTCCGACCTGACCGCGGGCGAGGCCGATACCGCCTCACCGCAGTTCTCGCTGCTGAACGATCGGGCCGAGTCGCGGCAGGTGACGGTCTCGTTCACCGTGACCCTGCCGACCGCCCCCGGCGCCACAGCGACGGTCTCGTTCCCCGACGGGCAGACCGAGACGATCGTCGCGGGCCCCGACGGTGCGGCACAGGTCAGCCACTCGCTGAGCGTCGCGCCCGGCGACCAGCCCGTTGAGGTGACGGTCGATGCCGGCACGCCGGCCTCACCGCCCGTCGTGCGCATCTCCGATCTCACGATCGAGCAACAGGCCGTCGAAGCGTTGCTCGCCGGGTGAGAAGGCAACGGTGATAAAGTCATCCACCGTGAGACACGAGACAGAGCTGGGCGAACAGAAGCCGCACGAGATCTCGATCGTCGTTCCCGTCTACCAGGGCGAGCGAACGCTCGCCGCGCTGATGGCCGAGATCGCTCCGCTCACCAGCGTGCAGGTCTCCCCCGCCGGGTATCCGTGGGTGGTGCGCGAAGCCCTGCTGGTCTTCGACAACGGGCCGGATGACTCGGCCCGGGTGATCCGCGAACTCACCGCCGAGCATCCGTTCGTTCGCGCCGTGTGGCTGAGCAAGAACTCCGGCCAGCACGCGGCGACCCTCGCGGGCATGGCCTCGGCCGGCAGTGAGTGGATCGTGACCCTCGACGAAGACGGGCAGCACGACCCCGCCGACATCCCCGTTCTGCTCGACACCGCGCTCACCGAACAGGCCTCCGTCGTCTACGCCAAGCCGGTCAACCCGCCGCCGCACGGCTGGGTGCGCAACACCGCCTCGGTCGGCGCGAAGGTCGTGCTCAGCAAGCTCGCCGGCGGGGGCAACGCCAGCAGCTTCCAGAGCTTCCGGCTGATCCTCGGCAGTGTCGCCCGCAGTGTCGCCGCGTACTCGGGCTCGGGCGTCTACCTCGACATCGCCATGAGCTGGATCGCTGGCACGGTGAGCACGGCCCCCGTGACCCTCCGGGCAGAAGGCGACCGGCCCTCCGGCTATTCGGCGCGGCGACTGTTCGGCCACTTCTGGCGCATGGTGCTGACCAGCGGCACCCGGGGCCTTCGCATCGTGAGTTTTCTCGGCGTGCTCTTCGCGGTCGTGGGGATCCTGGTGGCCGTGTACATCCTCTTCGCCCGGCTGACGACATCCACCGTTCCCGACGGCTGGGCGTCGACGATCGTCGTCGTGCTGCTCGGCACAGGGGCGGTGCTGTTCTCGCTCGGTGTCATCGCCGAGTACATCGGCATCAACGTGAACATGGCGATGGGCAAACCGCCCTACCTCATCACGACTGACCCCGCCCTCGGCCCGCTCGGCCGCGCACACCCCCAGCCGACCACCCGGGCCTCCGGTCGCGCCTGACCCCCGGGATGACCCTCACCACGTGGATAATCGGCTCCGGAGGGCTGCTCGGCCGCGCCCTGACGAGAGCCGTCGCCGTCCGCGGCGGCTGGCACAGGGAGCCGTCGCCCGCGCTGGACTGGGCTGACCCTCAGGCTGTGCACGAAGTCGTCTCCGCACGGTTGCAGGCGTGGTTCGACGGGCTGGCGGGCGACGACGAGTGGTGCCTCATCTGGGCGGCCGGCGCCGGTGTCATCGGCACCTCCCCCGCGCAGTTCGCCGCCGAACTGGCGCAGTTCACCGAGGTGCTCGCCCTGGTCGAGACAGCTGCGGCCCGGCACGGGGTCGCGGCCCGCGGATCGGTGTTCCTCGCCTCGTCGGCCGGTGGGCTCTACGGAGGGTCGAGCAACCCGCCATACACCGAAGGGACGGTGCCCGTGCC
This sequence comes from Subtercola sp. Z020, assembly GCF_002931235.1. Lineage (GTDB taxonomy): Bacteria > Actinomycetota > Actinomycetes > Actinomycetales > Microbacteriaceae > Subtercola. The sequence goes on from NZ_PSTT01000070.1 coordinate 60,783, forward strand.
CCTCTCGCCCTACGGCGAGACCAAACTGGCGATGGAGGAGGCCCTCGACGCCTTCCACCGGCGCAGCGGCGTCGCGGTGCTGAAGGGCCGCATCGCGAACCTCTACGGCCCCGGGCAGAAGCTCAGCAAGATGCAGGGGCTCATCTCGACACTGGCCAAGGCGCAGTTCTCACCCACGCCCGCCTCGATCTTCGTGCCGCTCGACACCGTGCGGGACTACATCTTCGTCGACGACTGCGCCGAGCTCATCTGCGACGCCGTCGAACGCCTGCTGGCGAGCCGCGCCTCTGAGGGCGCCCTCAACGTCACGAAGATCCTCGCCAGCGGGGAGGCGGTGACGGTGGGCGCACTGATCGGCCACTTCCAGTCGCTCACCCGGCGAAAGCCGCACATCATGCTCGGCAGCTCCCCCACCATCTCGATGCAGGCGCTCGACCTGCGGCTGCGGTCGGTGGTCTGGGTCGAGCTCGACGACCGGGAGCTCACTCCGCTTCCCGCGGGCATCCACGCGTCGATGCTCGACATCCTGCAGGGCATCCAGCAGGGCTGAGGCCGCCGTGCGCGCGGGTGTCAGCGCGCTGCCGGCGCCCCAGCGGCAGCCGCGGTCGCGAGCGCGACCCTGCTGGCGCGGAGCGTGCGGGCGAGCCCGATGCCCAGCTGCACCGCCGCGACGAACGACCCGACGATCAACGGGCCCGTCACGCGCAGCAGGGGATCGTCGAGCAACAGCACGGGAACCACGGCCGCCACGGCACCGATGACCCACGAGCGGATGACGAGGGTGTGCCGGCCGAGGGCGACAGACCCGTCGGAGACCACGAGCGCGATGAGGAACAGCCCGACGCCCGCGGAGACGAGCAGGATGCCGAACGACGAGAGCACCTTGCCCGCGAAGAACAGGTTGAGCACGAACGGGCCGAGCACGAGCATCCCGAGCACCAGCACCAGGGCGCCCGCGCAGGCGATGCCGACCGCCGTGACCACCGTGCGCCCGGCGGCCCTCGTGTCGCCGGCGCGCCAGGCGCTCGCCACCCGCGGCAGGTAGAGGATCTGCATGACCTGGTAGGCGAAGACCGGGATGCGGGCGATCGAGAGGCACACCAGAATCTCGCCGGTGAGCGCGATCGCGTCTTCGCCACCGACCACCTTCGCGATCAGCGGCCCGCTGTTCAGAATCAGCTGGATCGACAGTGCCGCTCCGATCAGCCGCGCCAGCTGGCCGAGGAACCTGCCCACCGGCAGCCGGTCGATGCCGCGCCACGACTCGCGACGCCCCACGAAGGCCGGCAGCACCGAGACGAGAGTGGCCACGGGTACGACGAAGGCGAACGAGACCGCGCCGGCCAGGCCGAGCGCCACGATCAGCACGGGCAGACCGACCCGCAGAACGCCCTCGAGCGCGATGATCGCGGAGTACCGGGTCGTGAGGTGGCTGCCCGAGAGCAGGCCGCGGGCCGGGAACTGCACCGCGTACGCGATGAAGGAGGCGATCAGCGCCACCACGAGGGCCGGGCTGCCGATGTAGGCCTGGCCGGGAGGCGTGAAGAGCGCGAGGGCCGCGAGGGAGGTCACCACGGCCACTCCGCCGCCCGCCAGGAACACCAGCCGCATCATGCCGCCACGGGCGCTGTGCGAGGCTCCGGCGATGGAGCGGGAGGTCTCCTGCTCGAGCGGGTAGAAGAAGCCGAGGCCGATGGTCACCGTCATCGACCAGAAGACGGCGAAGTTCGCGTACTCCGCGTCGCTCGCGTCGCGCAGCAGAACGAGCAGCACGTAGCTGCCGATTCCCGACATCACCGCCGCCAGCCCGACGATCCCTGTGCGCACGATCGCAGCACGCGAGGGGGCAGGCGGCACGGTAGAGTCCTCTAGGTGGTTGGTGGAACCGTAGAAACGATACCGCCATTCGTCTTCGAGAAAGGTCCGTACCCCATGGTTTCCAAAGCCCTGATCGCCGGCGGCGCCGGTTTCGTCGGCTCGCACCTGACCGACCGGCTGCTCGACCAGGGCTGGCAGGTCACCGTCGTCGACAACCTGATCACCGGTTTCGAGAACAACCTCGCGCACCACCGAGACAACCCGCGCTTCACCTTCCTGCAGCAGAATGCCGAAGACGCTGGCCACATCGACGACACGTTCGACCTCGTGCTGCACTTCGCCTCGCCCGCCTCGCCTCCCCGCTACCTCGCGCACCCGATCGAGACCATGCACGCCGGCTCGAACGTGACGGAGGCACTGCTGCGTGTCGCCCAGCGCGACGGCGCCCGCTTCATCCTCTCCTCCACCTCCGAGGTGTACGGCGACCCGTCGGTGCACCCGCAGACCGAGGAGTACTGGGGCAACGTCTCCTCCACCGGCCCCCGCAGCGTCTACGACGAGGCGAAGCGCTACGCAGAGGCGCTGACGTTCGCGTTCCAGCGCACCTTCGGCGTCGACACGGGCATCGTGCGGCTGTTCAACACGTACGGCCCGCGCATGGACCCCGACGACGGCCGCGCCGTTCCCGCCTTCGTGAAGGCCGCCCTCGCAGGCGCTCCGATCCCGCTGCACGGCGACGGCAGCCAGACGCGTTCGCTCTGCTTCATCGACGACCAGGTCGACGGCATCCTCGCCCTCGCCGCGAGCAGCGAGCCGGGCCCGATCAACATCGGCAACCCGCACGAGCAGAGCCTGCTCGAGATCGCCGAGCTGGTCATCGACCTCACCGGCAGTCCCTCCACTGTCGAACTCCACCCGCGCCCTGTCGACGACCCCGAACGTCGCCAGCCCGACATCACCAAGGCTCAGGCACTCCTGTCCTGGAATCCGCGCGTCGATGTCGTGGAGGGCCTGACCAGAACCATCGACTGGTTCAGAACACACGAGAAGTAACCGTGAAACTCTCCGTGCTGATGCCCGTGTACAACGAGCAGGCAACACTCCAGAAGGTGCTCGACAAGGTGCTCGCCATCACGTGGCAGGCCGAGGTCGAGGTCGAATTCGTCATCGTGAACGACGGCAGCGTCGACGAGACGGCGGCGATCCTCGATGCGGTGACCGACGATCGCGTGACCGTCTTCCACCAGCCCGCCAACCAGGGCAAGGGCGCCGCGATCCGCAAGGCCGCCTCGCTCGCCACCGGTGACCACCTGATCATCTGCGACGCCGACGAGGAGTACAAGCCCTCCGAGATCCCGGGCCTCCTGCAGCCGATCCTCGACGGTGAGGCGAGAATCGTCTACGGCACCCGCACCTTCGGCAGCCACACCTCGTACTCGTACTGGTACGTCATCGGCAACCGCGGCGTGAACCTGTTCACGAATGTCATCTTCAACGCCTACGTCAGCGACGTCGAGACCTGCTACAAGCTGATGCCGACCTCGCTGTACCGGTCGCTGCACATCACCTCGAACGGCTTCGGCATGGAGGCCGAGATCACGGGCAAGCTCCTCGCCCGCGGCTACCGGCCGTACGAGGTGCCGATCTCGTACAAGGCGCGCACGCGCGCAGAGGGCAAGAAGATCACGGCGTGGGACGGGGTCGAGGCCCTCTGGATCCTGCTGAAGATCCGCCTGAAGGAGGGCTCGCGCCGGCAGCCGCCGGTGACGCTGCCCTAGTCTCACGGCGCGCCTGAGGCGACGGAACCTACTGGTCGAGCAGGCTCAGCAGGTAGCGGCCGTAACCGCTCTTCAGCAGGGGCTCGGCCAGGCGACCGAGGTCGGCGTCGCTGATCCAGCCGGCGCTCCACGCCACCTCTTCGATGCAGCCGATCTTGTAGCCCTGGCGGTCTTCGACAACGCGCACGAACTCCGTCGCCTGCAGCATCGACTCGAAGGTTCCGGTGTCGAGCCACGCCGTTCCGCGGTCGAGCACCTGCACGCGCAGGTCACCGGCCGCGAGGTAGTGCTCGTTGACGGCCGTGATCTCGAGTTCGCCCCGGGCACTCGGCCGGATCGACTTCGCCACCTCGACGATCGAGTTGTCGTAGAAGTAGAGGCCGGGCACGGCGAAGTTGGACTTCGGATGCTCGGGCTTCTCCTCGATCGACACCGCCACGTTCGACGAGTCGAACTCGACCACGCCGTACGACCGCGGGTTCGACACGTGGGCGGCGAAGATGAGCGCGCCGTCGACCTCCGTGTGCTCGCGCATGGACTCGCCGAAGCCCTGGCCGTAGAAGATGTTGTCGCCGAGCACCAGCGCGACGTTCTCGTCGCCGATGAACTCCTCGCCGATCAGGAACGCCTGGGCGAGGCCGTCGGGGTTCTCCTGCACGGCGTACTCGAGCCGGATGCCGAGTTCGCTGCCGTCGCCGAGCAGCGACCGGAACTGGTCGGAGTACTCGGGCGTCGTGATGATCAAAATCTCGCGGATGCCGGCCAGCATGAGGGTCGACAGGGGGTAGTAGATCATCGGCTTGTCGTAGATCGGCATGAGCTGCTTGCTGATGCCCCGGGTGATCGGCCAGAGTCGCGTGCCCGAGCCGCCGGCGAGGATGATGCCGCGCATCAGGCGCTCACCGCGTTCAGGGAGGCGTAGTGCGCGCGGGCACTCTCCCACGTCGGCAGCAGCCCGCTGGCTGCGGCCTCGGCGAGCGAGGGCGCCCCCGTGTCCTTCGGGGAGAGCACCGGTTCGCCGGCTTCGGGCGGGAAGGCGAGGGCGATGTCGGGGTCGAGGGGGTTGATGGCATGCTCCCTGGTGGCATTGAAGGTGTCGGTCACGAGATAGCTCACGGTCGCATCGTCGGTGAGCGCGACGAAGGCGTGGCCGAGGCCCTCAGCGAGGTACACCGACCGGTGGTGCTCGGCATCGAGCAGCACCGCATCCCACCGGCCGAAGGTCGGCGACCCGACCCGGATGTCGATCACGTAGTCGAGAACGGCGCCGTGCATCGCGGTCACGAACTTCGCCTGGCCGAGCGGGATGTCGGCGAAGTGGATGCCCCGCACCACACCCCGGCGCGACACGGAGACGTTCGCCTGCCGGAGCGTGAGGGGGTGCCCCACCGTCTGCTCGAGGCGGTCGAAGCGGTACCACTCGAAGAAGAGTCCTCGGTCATCCGCGTGCTGCACCGGCGTGATCTCGTAGGAATCCGGGATGCTGAGCTCACGAATCTGCATGGGAGAATCCTATCCTCCGGCCGCTGCCCTAGACTGCGGTCGTGAAGATTCTCGTTACCGGCGGTGCAGGGTTCATCGGTTCCAACTTCGTACGGCGCGTTCTGCAGAACAGCTATCCGGGGCTGGAGAATGCCGAGGTGCTCGTGCTCGACGCCCTCACCTACTCTGGCAATCCCGAGAACCTGGCCTCTGTGGCAGACAGTGACCGGTACTCGTTCGTGCAGGGCGACATCCGCGATGCGGCTCTGCTCGACACGCTCCTCCCGGGGGTGGAGGCGGTCGTGCACTTCGCCGCGGAGTCGCACGTCGACCGCTCGGTCGACAACGCGTCGATCTTCGTCGAGACGAACGTGCTCGGCACGCAGCAGCTGCTCGACGCCGGGCTCCGCAGTGGCCTGAAGCGCTTCGTGCACGTCTCGACAGACGAGGTCTACGGCACGATCCCCGAGGGCTCGTGGAGCGAAGACCATCTGCTCGAACCCAACTCGCCCTACTCGGCGTCGAAGGCCGGCAGCGACCTGCTCGTGCGTTCCTACCACCGCACGCACGGCATGAACGTGTCGATCACGCGCTGCTCGAACAACTACGGGCCGTACCACTTCCCCGAGAAGGTCATCCCGCTCTTCGTGACCAACCTCATCGACGGGCTGCACGTGCCGCTCTACGGCAACGGCGCCAACATCCGCGACTGGCTGCACGTCGACGACCACACCCGTGCCATCGCGATGGTGCTGGTGGGCGGTCGCCCCGGCGAGATCTACAACATCGGCGGCGGCACCGAGCTCTCGAACGTCGAGCTCACCAACCTGCTGCTCGATGCGACCGGCACCGACTGGTCGTACGTCGACCACGTCGAAGACCGCAAGGGCCACGACCTGCGGTACTCGGTCGACTGCACGAAGATCTCCCGCGAGCTCGGCTACGAGCCGCTCGTTCCGTTCGAGCAGGGCCTCGGCGACGTCGTCGCCTGGTACCGCAACAACCGTGCGTGGTGGGAACCGCTGAAGGCCCGCGCGGCGCTCGCCCGATGACGGGCGCGCCTCGGTACCTCGTCACCGGGGCGGGCGGGATGCTCGGGCACGATGTGACCGCGGCGCTCCACGCCCGCGGCGCCGACGTGACCGGCCTCGGCCGCGCCGACCTCGACATCACCGACCGTTCGGCCGTGCGCTCCGCTGTCGCCGGGCACGACGTGGTGGTGAACCTCGCGGCCTACACGAAGGTCGACGACGCCGAAGGCCACGAAGACGAGGCGTTCGCGGTGAACGCGTACGGCGCCGGCACGGTGGCGGAGGCTGCTCGCGAAGCGGGGGCCACCATCATCCACGTCTCCACCGACTACGTCTTCGACGGAACGGCGACGACGCCCTATGCGGAGGGCACGCCCTACAGCCCGCTCTCAGCGTACGGCCGCACCAAGGCAGAGGGCGAGCGCCGGGTTCTCGCCGGGCACCCGGCCGGCGCCTACGTCGTACGCACGGCCTGGCTCTACGGTGCACACGGGCCGAACTTCCCGAAGACGATGCTGAAGGCGATCGCCGGTCGTGACACCGTGAGCGTGGTGACCGACCAGCTCGGCCAGCCCACGTGGAGCGCCGACCTCGCAGCGCAGCTGCTGCGCCTCGCCGACGCCGCCGGGCTCCCTGCCGCGGGCACGTATGCAGAACCGGGCATATACCACGGCACCAATTCCGGCAGCACCTCGTGGTTCGGCTTCACACAGGCTCTCTTCGGAGAAGTCGGCATCGACCCTGATAGGGTTCTGCCCACAGACAGTTCGCAGTTTGTTCGTCCCGCCCCGCGTCCCGCGTACTCCGTACTCGGGCACGACGCGTGGTCCCGAGCGGGAATCGAACCCATGCGCGGCTGGGGTGACGCGCTGCACGCGGCAGCGCTCTCGGGAGTTTTGGAGACAGATGGCAACGCTTCGGGTGGTCGTTGACCAGATTCTCAGCCCCGTCCCCGGTGGCATCGGTCGCTACACCGAAGAACTGACCCGCGAGCTGATCACCACCGCGCCACGCGACTGCATCGTCGAGGGGATCGTATCGGCGCATCCGCCCGTCTCGATCGACCACCTGAAGGCGCGCCTTCCCGGGCTCGGCTCGATCAGCAGAACGTCGCTGGGCCGCCGGGAACTCTCTGCCGCCTGGCAGGCGGGGCTCTTCACCTCGCAGAGCCACGGCATGGTGCATGCAACCTCACTGCTCGCTCCTCTGGCCAAGCACGACCAGTTGCACCAGCCCGGCGAGCAGATCGCCGTGACGATCCACGACGTCGTGCCGTGGACGCATCCGCAGACCCTCACCCCGCACGGCGTGCGGTGGCACAAGGCGATGGCGCGGCGGGCACGCAAGTACGCCGACGCGATCGTCGTGCCGACGCACGCCGTTGCCCAGGAGCTCGCCCGCTTCGTGAACTTCGGCGAGCGCGTGCGCGTGATCGGCGGGGCCGTGAGTTCGTCGCTGAAGCTGCCGGCGAATGCGGATGCCCGTGCCACCGCCCTCGGGCTGCCGACGTCGTACGTGCTCGCTGTGGGCACGCTCGAGCCACGGAAGGGCCTCACCTCGCTCATCGAAGCGCTCGCGCGCGACGACGCGCCCGACCTGCCGCTCGTGATCGCCGGCCCGAAGGGCTGGGGCGGCCTCGACGTCGCTGCGGTCGCCGCAGAGGCAGGCCTGCCCGAGAACAGGGTGCACGTGCTCGGCTTCATCAGCAACGAAGACCTGGCGCTCGTCATCTCGCGGGCGACGGTGTTCGTCTACCCGAGCATGGCCGAGGGTTTCGGGCTGCCGGTCATCGAGGCGCTGCACTTCGGCACCCCGGTCATCCACACCGACGTACCGGCGCTGGTCGAGGTCGCCGACGACGCGAGCATCGTGGTGCCGCGGGAGGATGCGGCGGGCCTGCCGGCCCGCCTGGCCGAGGCGATGACGCGGGTCGTCTCCGACGACGCGCTGGCCGCGCGCCTGGGCATCGTGGGCCTCGATCGCGCCCGCGCCTTCAGCTGGCGCGACTCGGCAGAGAAGGTCTGGCAGCTGCACGCCGATCTCTGACCCGCGCCCGCACTACCCCCGCGCCCGCGCGACCCCCGCGCCCGCAC
>NZ_PSTT01000126.1 GCF_002931235.1 Subtercola sp. Z020
TTCTTAGTGCGGCGCCCCCTCCAGACCTCTAAAGCCGCCGGCGACTTGGCCGCGGCGAACGGCATCCTCATGGATGCGTTCTACACCGACGTGCGCCCCGACCTCGCCGCGTGGCGCGGTCGGCGGCTATGCGGGACTGGTAGCCGGAGGCGGCGTAGGCGGCGCCGGGGTCGGCCGGGAGGCCGCGCGACTCGCGCCACGCGGCGAGGTCGGGGCGCACGTCGGTGTAGAACGCATCCATGAGGATGCCGTTCGCGCCGAGCACGTCGCCGGCGGCCTGCGCGGCTTCGAGGGCGGGCCGGTCGACGAGCAGCGCGCGTGCCGTCATCTCCTGCACGTTCAGCACCGAGCGGATCTGGCCGGGGATCTTGTCCTCCACGTTGTGGCACTGGTCGAGCATGAACGCAACAGGGGAGTCGGGCCCGTAGCCCCCGCCGCGCACGACCTCGACGAGGATGCGGAACAGCTGGAACGGATCCGCCGCCCCCACGATCAGGTCGTCGTCCGCGTAGAACCGCGAGTTGAAGTCGAACGAGCCGAGCTTGCCGAGGCGCAGCAACTGCATCACGATGAACTCGATGTTGGTGCCGGGGGCGTGGTGGCCGGTGTCGAGGCAGACCATCGCCCGGTCGCCGAGGGCCGACACCTGCGCGTACGAGGTTCCCCAGTCGGGCACGTCGGTGTGGTAGAACGCCGGCTCGAAGAACTTGTACTCCAGCACGAGGCGCTGGCCATCGCCGATGCGCTCGTAGATCTTGGCGAGGGAGTCGGCGAGCCGGTCCTGGCGGCCGCGCATGTCGCCCTGGCCGGGGTAGTTGGTGCCGTCGGCGAGCCACACCTTGAGGTCTTGCGAGCCGATCTCGCTCATGATGTCGATGCACTCGTAGTGGTGGTCGATCGCCTTCTGGCGAATGGCAGGGTCGATGTGCGTCAGGCTGCCGAACTTGTAGTCGTCGTCTTGAAAGGTATTCGAGTTGACGGTGCCGAGGGAGACTCCGTGGTCGTTCGCGAACGCGCTGAGCGCGGCGTAGTCGTCGACCTTGTCCCACGGGATGTGGATCGCGACCTTCGGCGAGAGGCCGGTGTAGGTGTTGACCTGGGCGGCGTCGGCGATCTTCTCCTCGGGCGTGCGGGGCGTGCCGGGTGTGCCGAACACCTTGAAGCGCGTGCCGGAGTTGCCGAACGCCCACGAGGGCAGCTCGATGGCCTGGGCCTCGAGGTCGGAGGCGATGTCGCTGAATTGCACCATTGGAATTCTCCCTGTGTCTACGGTCGTGCTGTGTTGAAACGATTCAATATGGCGAGTCTAGCTGCCGGAGGCGTGAAGCTGGTCGTCGAGGTTGAAGATCTCGGTAAGCTGCAGAAACCCCTGGTCGGGCGTGCCCTCCAACCCCTCGAAGAACTCCGACATCTGCGCCTGCCACCGCTCGTTCACGTCGGTCGCCGCCATGCCGGCCTGCGCCGCAGCGAGGTCGTGCGTCTCGAAATACCCGATCAGCAAGCCGTCGTCGCGGAGGAACAGCGAATAGTTCTGCCATCCCGTGCGCTCGAGCTCGACGAGGAATTCGGGCCACACCGCGCGGTGCCGCTCCCGGTACTCCACGAGTCGCGCCGGGTTCACCTGCAACTGGAAGCAGACGCGCTGCAAGTCGGCCATCAGGCGACCCTCTCCTGGTCAGGTTCGGCGAGAACGGTTCTGTTGTGATCGTCGGTTCTGGATGCGCCGGGCAGGGCGATGTCCAGCTCGGCGACGAGCGTCTCACCGAACAGCGCATAGCGGTCGGAAAGCGCCGGAACGAGCGCCGGGTCGGGGTCGACGAACCGCCCCGGGGAGGCGAGCCGGTCGATCACGCCCTGGAACGTCTCACCCGGCAGCCCCGCCGCCGCCAGCATCGCGGCGCCGAACGCGCTCGACCTGTTGCCGGGCACGACCACCGGCCGCCCGAGCACCGACGCGCGGATCGTGTTCCACACCGTGCTGCCCGACGCTCCGCCGCCGAGGTGGTGGAAACCGCGCCGCCCGCCATCGCCGGCTGAGCCCGCGTCGTGCGCGTCACTTGCAGCCCCTCCGGCCGCAGCGCCACCGCCCGCAGCGCCGCCACCCGCCGCGGCCAGTGCCGCGAGCCGCTCGATCCCGAGCCGCTCCACGAACGCCACGCCCTCCAGCACCGCCCGGAAGCGCACCACCGCCGGCTCCGCCCAGGCCCCGGCCCCGGCCGCCCCGTACGAGTACGGCGCCCCGGCCAGGTTCACGTCGAAACCACCGAACGCGGCATCCACCACCGGGAACCGCTCGCCGCGCCCCGCCAGCGGATACGACACCACCGGCGACACCCCGAGCTCCACCGCAGCACGGTCGGCCTCGCGCACATCGAGCCCGGCCGTCAGCCCGTGCCGCAGCACACCGGCGCCCGTGTTCGACGCCCCGCCCGCCCAGAACGTTCCGTCGGGCGCGACGTGCGAGTAGATGCCCGAGGCGCCGTCGGTCAGCTGGGCCGCCGACGCCGCCTTCAGCACCAGCGTCGTGCCGAGCACGCCCACCGTGTCGCCCGGTCGCACCGCGCCGGTCGCGAGCTGAGCCGTGCTGCCGTCGGTCATCCCCGAGACGATCAGCACACCGGCCGGCAGCCCCAGCGACGCAGCGACGGCGGGCGAGACCACCCCGATCGCCCGGCCGGGGGCCACCAGCGACGGCAGGCTGGCGAGCGGGATGCGCACCAGCTCGACGGCGCGGTCGTTCCACGAAGCGGCGACCGGGTCGATCCCGCTCTTCAGCGCGTGCGACGTGTCGCTCGGCAGCACCTCGCCCGCGAGGGCCGCCGCGACGACATCGGGAGTGAAGAGGTAGCGGGCCGCCGGGGTGTGGGCGTGCATCCACCCCGCGCGTGCGAGCGCTGCGGAGGGGCGGATGCCGAGGCCGGCGCCTGCCAGCGCGGCAGCCTCGGCCGTTCCCCGCGGGTCGTTGTACAGCAGGGCGTTGCCCGAGGGCCGGCCGTCGGCGTCCGTCGGAACCACGGTGCCTGAGGTGCCGGTCGTCGAGAGGGCCGCAATGTCCGCGCTGCGGGGGCCGAGTGCGCCGACGACCGCACGGATCAGCCCGAACACCGCCTCGGCGTACACCGCCGGCTGCTCACGGGTCGCTCCGTTCTGCCACGCCGTGCTGGTCGTCGGCAAGGCGGTCGACCGCTCGGCAAGATGTTCGCCCGTCTCGGCATCGACCGCCAGCACGCGCGCATCCCCCGTCGCCAGGTCGATGCCGAGCACGACGCTCATCGCGCCACCACCACGCTCATCGCGCCACCGGCAGCTCGGTGAAGATGCGCTCGGCGAGACCGTCGAGCGTCGACACCGCGATGTCGGGCTCGGCGAGCTGCTCGGCCGTCGGTGACGACGGCGCCTCGCCGCGCAGCACCCAGACCGTCGAGAGCCCGAGAGCGGCTGCCGGCCGCACATCGGTGTCGAGCCGGTTGCCGATGTGCACCGCTCGCGACGGAGCGACATCCGCCGCCGCCAGCGCCCACTCGAACAGCTCGGGTGACGGCTTCTCGTAGCCGACCACGGCCGACACGCCCCAGACGTCGATGTACGGTGCCAGCCCGTCGCGTTCGAGCGAGCGGATGACCGACTCCTCCTGGTTCGCCAGGATTCCGATCCGCACCCGACCGGCGAGCGCCTCGAAGAACGGCAGCACATCGTCGTACATCGTTCCGACCGGATGCGCCCAGTAGTCCCGCGTCAGATCGTGCAGTTCGCGCTTGCGGCTCTCGCTGCCGAGAAACTCCCGGGCGATCGACGCGCGGAGCGACACCCCGCCCTGCGCCTCGCGAACGTCGTCGTAGATCGCCCGGAACCGAGCCCGGTCGACGGCGCCCAGCCCGTCTGCGGCGCGCAACTCGTCGGCTGCCCGCAGCACGGCGGCCACGAAGTTCTCGTCGTCGTAGATCGGGCCGCCGACGTCGCAGAAGACCGCGCCGATGGCCGGCAGAGCCGACGACCCACCCCGGTCGCCCATCACGCGGTGCCGGCGAGCGCCTTCCGGCGCTCCGCCATGTCTTCCCGCTCGAAGTAGTGTGACACCGTGTCGCCGCCGAGGCCCTGCACGCCGCCGACCGAGAGCGCCTCGAGGCGCACCCGGGCACCCTTGACCGCCATCAGCGTGATCGCCTCGGCCGCCTGGGCGCTGCCGGCGATCGCCACCATGCCGTGGTTGCCGAGCAGCACGAGTGAGGGCAGTTCACCGTTCTGCTCGACGTACTCGCGCAGCTTCGCCAGGTACAGCCGGCCGAGATGGATGCCCGGCTCGGCGTAGGGCACGAAGAGCGGTTTGCCGATCACCACGGCCTCATCGGAGTAGACCCACTCGTCGAAGGCGGTCGCCGCGTGCACCGAGGCCAGCAGCGACACGATCGCCGTCGGGTGGGTGTGCGCCACGAAGGCGGTCGGCCTGATCGACTGCACTGCCGCGTGCACCAGCGTCTCGATCGAGCCGCGACGGCGGATGCCGTCGTGCTCGCCGGCATCCAGCATCCCGGTCAGCTCGGCCTGGGTCGTGTTCTCGGCCATCATCAGCTCGACGAGCGGTTCGACGTCGACGACGACGAACTGCGAGGCGTCGGACTGCGCCATGTACGAACCGGAGGTCTTGATCGCGATGCGGCCGTCGGGCAGACGCTCCGACACGTTGCCCTCGGCGAGGATGACCAGGTCTTTGGCCGGTTCGCCCAGCGAGCGGGTCAGCGCGACCAGCTCGTCACTGACGAGTTCGGGCAGCCAGTTCGTGGCCATTTAGATTCCTCCGTATTTGCGTTTGGTGAGTCCGTTGAGAAGCGACGCGAAGACCAGCACGAGACCGAGCGCCAGCAGCTGGAACTGCGAGCCGTCGTTGCCGGGCAGGGCGAGCAGGATGCCCGCGTTCAACCAGACGATGAGCAGCGTGGCGAGCACGATGCCGCTGACCCGCCCGATGCCGCCGGTGATGGCGACGCCGCCGAGAACGGCGATGGTGATCGCGGGGAGGGCCATGCCGTTGCCCGAGGTTCCCGCATCGGGCCGGGCCGACGCGAACTGCGCAACGGTGACCACGGAGACGAGGCCGGCGATGACGCCGGAGATCGCGTAGACGGCCATGCGGTTCGGGCGCACGTTGATGCCCGACCACTGTGCGGCGACATCGTTGGTGCCGATCGCGTAGAGGCGCCGGCCGAACGTCGTCTTGTTCAGCACGATCCAGACCACGATCACCGTCGGGATCAGGAAGGTGAAGATGCCGAGCGGCACGAGCGGGATGGTCGCCCCGATCAGCGGGATCTCGACCGACTGCGCCGCCGAGTAGAAGTCCTGGATCGACGTCGACGAGACGGGCTTCTGGTTCGAGATCACCAGGGCGAGCGAACGGTAGGCGTAGTACGTGGCGAGGGTCGCGATCAGCGGCGGAAAGCCGATGTAGGCGACGAGCACGCCGTTCACCGCTCCGAAAACACCGCCGGCGACGACCGCCAGCAGCAGCGCGGGGATGAAGTCCCAGCCGCCGGGGCCGTAGGCGAGCCCGAACAGAATGCCCGTGAGCGACACGATCGAGCCGACCGACAGGTCGATTCCGCCCTTGCCCGAGAGGATCACCAGCAGCTGCGCCATGCCGAGCATGGCCAGCGGCACAGCGCTGATCAGCGACGAGGCGAGGTAGTCGGCGTTGTAGGGCCCACTGAGCTGCCCGGTCGTATCGAGGATCGTCATGACGACGAGCACGATGACGATCAGAACGGCAAGCAGAACGACCCGGTTGGTGAGCAGGGCTTCGAGGCCGCGCGAGGCGACGGAGCGCCCGCCCGGCTTCTTCGGCTGCTTCGGAACCTGGATGTGCGTGGTCTCGTTGACGAGGGTCATGCTTTTCTCCTTGCGCGCTCGCGCAGCAGGTCAGTGCCGACAGCAATGATGATGAAGATTCCCACGAACAGGTTGGCGAGCTGGCTTGGCCAACCGAGCTGGGTGACACCGGAGGTGACGGTCTGCACGAGGATCGCGCCGAGCACCGTTCCGATCACCGATCCGCGGCCGCCGAGGATCGACGTTCCGCCGATGACGACTGCGGCGATCACCTGCAGTTCCTTGCCCGCTCCGACCGACTGGTCGAGAGTGGCCGTTCCCGAGGCGAGGATGAAGCAGGCGCCGAGCCCGACGAGGGCGCCGGTGAGGCCGTAGGCGAGCATCACGCGCGGCTGCACCTTGATGCCCACGAGGCGGGCGGCGTTCGTGTTGCCGCCGATCGCGAAGAGGTGGCGGCCGCCGGCGGCGTGCCGCAGGTACCACCAGGCCACCGCCGCGATGACGATCATGATCGCGAAGCTGTTCGGCACACCGAGCGTACGACCGGCCTCACCTCGGCCGAAGACCTCGAGGGTCGACGGGATGCCGTTGACCGTCGATGAGCCGAAGACGCGAAGCGCGAAGAACTGGAACAGGTTCGCCGTACCGAACGTGATGATGATGGCGGCGACCCTGCCGTAGGCGATCAGTACGCCGTTGACGAGGCCGAGCACGAGGCCGAGGGCGACGGCGAGAGCGACGGCCCCGATGAGCGGGATGTCGACGCTCACCATGGTCTTCGCCACGACCACCGCGCAGAGCATGATCGCGCCGCCGACCGAGACGTCGATGCCCGCGGTGATGATGATGAAGGTCATCCCGACGCCGATCAGGGCGATCGGAGCGACCGACACCAGCAGCGGCTGGATCGAGTTCGCGGTGAGGAACGCGGGCGTGAAGATGCCGAGCAGAACCCACAGCACGACGATCACGCCGATCAGCACGAACTCCTGGCCGGTGACCGGCAGGGGGAGGATGCGCTTCGCGGTCGCAGAACCGGAGCCGCGGGGCGGGGATGCCGGCGCAGGTCTGGTGCGCTCGTCGATGGTCATGAGAGTGTCTCCGATGTCTGGTCTCCGGCCGCCGCGGCGAGAATCTCGACCTGCGTGGCCTGCGGGGTGAATTCGGCGGCGATCTCGCCGGCCCTGACGACCAGGATGCGGTCGGAGATGCGGAGCACCTCGCCGAGGTCGCTGGTCACCACGAGCACGGCCGATCCGTCGTCGGCGAGGTTCGAGATGATGCGGTGGATCTCTTCTTTCGCACCGACGTCGACGCCCTGCGTGGGCTCGGCGAGCACCAGCAGCTTCGGTGTCTCGACGAGCTGGCGCGCGAGCACCACCTTCTGTGCGTTCCCGCCCGACATCGCGCTGATCGGCTGCTTCTCCGAGGGCGTCTTGACGGCGAGGCGCTTGATGAAGTCGCGCGCGATGCTCTGCTGCGCACGACCGCTCACCCAGCCCGGAATGCGGCTGAGCTTCCCGAGCTCGCCGACGACGATGTTCAGCGAGATGCTCTGGAACGAGAAGGAGCCCTGCGCAGAACGGTTCGCCGGCAGCAGGCGGATTCCGATCTTCTTGGCCTGTGAGGGGCGCTTGACGACGACATCCTCGCCGGAGAGGCGCATCGTTCCCGAGGTCGCCTTGTCCATGCCGTAGACCACGCCGGCGATGTCGCCCGCGCCGGAGCCGACCAGGCCGTAGAGCCCGACGATCTCTCCGGCGCGCACCGCGAAGCTGATGTTCTCGAATTTGCCGGCGCGGGTGAGGTTCGTCAGTTCGAGCACGGTCTCGCCCGAGGTTCCGGCCCCCTTCGGCCGGGACTCGGCGAGTACCCCGCCGACCATGAGCTCGGCGATCTCGCGCACCGAGAGCTCGCCGATCGGGCGGGTGGTGATGGTCTCACCGTCGCGCATCACGGTGACTTCGTCGGCGATGACGAACAGCTCGTCGAGCCGGTGCGAGATGTAGATGACAGAGACGCCCGTCGCCGTCAGGCGGCGGATCACCGTGAACAGCACCTCGATCTCGGAGTCCGTCAGAATGGCCGACGGCTCGTCGAGGATCAGCACCGACGCATCGCCGGCCAGTGCCTTGGCGATAGACACCTGCTGCTGTTCGGCGATCGAGAGCGTTCCGACGGGCATCGTCGCGATGCGGTCGGGCAGGCCGACGGTGTCGAGCAGCCCGTGGATCTGGTCGGCCTCGGCCTTCCAGTCGACGCGCCCGCCCTTCTTCAGCTCACGGCCGACGAAGACGTTCTCGGCGACGCTCAGCTCCGGGAACAGCTGCGGTTCCTGGTACACCGTCTGCACGCCGAGGGCGATCGAGTCGGAGGTGGAGCCGATGGTGGTCACGGCGCCGTCGAAGGCGATGGTGCCGGCATCCGGAATCTCGGCACCGGCGATGATCTTGATCAGCGTCGACTTGCCGGCACCGTTCTCGCCGACGAGGGCGTGAACCGTTCCGGGCTTGATGGCGAAGTCTGCGTGACGGATGGCGCGCACGCCACCGTAGCTCTTGACGATGTCGTGCAGCTCGAGGCGATACGTCGCCGTGGCTGTCGCGGTCGGAGTCTCTGCACTCATGGGCAGTTGTTCCTTCTGGAAGAGGGTAAGTGAGGGGGAGGTGCGGAACCGGATGACCCTGTTCCGCACCCCGGGTGGTGCTTAGTAGTCGAACGTGTCGACGTTGTCCTTCGTGATGACCAGCGGGTCACCGAGCAGCAGCACCTTCGACGCGGAGTCGTAGGCGATGCCCTTCAGGTCGTCGTTGACATCGTTGGTCGCGGCGAGGGTCTTGCCCTCGGCCAGCTGCTGGCCCGTCCAGGCGGCGAGGTAGCCGAGGTTCTGCACGTCCCACAGGATCGAGGCGCTCGACGAGCCGTCCTTCAGGTAGGGCGCCATCGACTGCGGCGTTCCGAGGCCGTCGGTGAAGACCTGTCCGATCTTGCCGGCGTCCTTCACGGCCTGGGCGACGCCCGGAGCCGAGGAGGTGCACTCGCCGACGAGGCCCTTGAGGTTCGGGTTGGCGTTCATCAGGTCGGTCGCCATCGAGGTGGCCGCAGCCTGGTCCTCACCGGCGTAGACGATGGTCGTCAGCTTCGCGTTCGGGTACTTCGAGGCGGTGTACGCCTTCTGCACCTCGATCCAGGCGTTCAGGTTGGCCGCGGTCTCTCCACAGGAGACGATCGCGTAGTCGCCCGAGCCGCCCATCGCGGTCATCAGCTGGTCGGTCAGCGCCTCGCCGATGCCCTCGACCGAAGCCTGGTTGACGAACACCTCGCGCACCGAGTCGGGTGCGTCGGTGTCGGCGGTCAGCACCTTGATGCCCTTGTCGGCGGCCTCCTTCAGAAGGGGAGCCATCGAGTCGGGGTCGTTGGGGGCCACGATGAGTGCAGAGACGTTCTGCTGGATGTACGACCGCACGATGTCGGCCTGGGCGGCCGCGTCGGCGGTGGTCGGTCCCTGGTAGAGCCAGGTGATGCCCAGCTCTTCGGCGGCCTTCTTGCCGCCGGCGTTCATCGCCTCGAAGTACGGGATGCCCTGCAGCTTCGGAACGAACGCGACGGTGACCTTGCCGTCGCCGGCCGCGGCCGACGAGGTGCTGTCGCCCGACGAAGCCGTACGGCTGGTGCAGCCGGAGACGGTCAGAACGGCTGCGAGCGCGATAGCGCCGACGGCGAAGACTCTCTTCTTGCTGATCACTGTGTTGCCTCTCTTGTTATCTCGGCAGGGGCGACTGTGCCCCGGCCTGGTGGTGGACTGTGGTGAGTTCCTTCTCGGAATCCCCGAGACCCCGTCTCGCCGCCTCGCGGCGTTCGAGTTCCCGAAGCTGTGTGGCCGCGTCATCCCAGCGGCTCGAGGGAAGAGGTGAGAAGGAGCGCGTCTGGGTGCTCGCACTCACCACCTCCCAGATCTGCTCGACCGAGTCGAGTTCGCCGAGGGCGCGCAGTTGGGCGGCGGCGTTGCCGAGGGCGGTCGCCTCTTTCGCCCAGCAGACCACCGGCAGCCCCGTGGCAGACGCGGTCGCCTGCTGCAGCAGGGCGTTCTGGCCACCGCCGCCGACGACCGCGACCGAGGTGATCGGCACTCCGGTGAGCTGTTCGATGTCCTCCATCACCAGCCGGTAGCTGAGGGCGAGCGAGTCGATGATCGTGCGGGCCATCTCGCCCATCGTGGCCGGCACGCGGATGCCCCGGGAGGCGCAGTACGCGCGGATGCGCCCCGGCATGTCGCCGGGCGCGAGGAACTCGGTCGCGTTGAGGTCGATCACGGTCTGGAGGGGGGTCACGGCATCCGCGAGCCGAACGAGGGTCTCATAGTCGACGTCGATTCCCTCGCGCTGCCACTGCCTGCGGCACTCCTGCAGTACCCAGAGGCCCATCACGTTGCGGAGAAAGCGCACGGAACCGTCGTAGCCGCCCTCGTTCGTGAGGTTGAGCAGGCGCGATTCGCGGGTGACGATCGGCTCGTCGAGCACGACGCCCACCAGCGACCACGTTCCCGACGAGATGAAGAGAGTGTCGGGCCCGGCGTTCGGAATCGCCAGCACGGCGCTCGAGGTGTCGTGCGCCGAGGGCAGAATGACGCGGGTCTTCGCCAGGCCGCCCCGGGCGAGCTCGCCGGCGATGCCGCCGACATCGGTTCCCGCGTCGGCGACCTCGGGCAGAAAGTGTTCGGGCAGGCCGACATCGGCGAGCAGGCCGCGCGCCCAGCCCTTCGAGGCCATGTCGTACATGCCCGTGGTCGAGGCGGCCGAGAACTCCGTGACGCGTGCGCCGCTCAGGCGGTGATGGAAGACGTCGGGCATCATCAGCAGGAGGTCGGCATCGCCGAGAAGCGAGGGGCGTTCGTGGGCGTCGGCGAGCATGCCGAACAGCGAGTTGATCTCGATGAGCTGGATGCCCGTGGCGCTGTAGAGCCGGTCGGCGCCGAATTCGGCCACCGCCCTCTCGAAGGCTTCGACGTGGTGCGCGTCGCGGTAGGTGACCGGGTCGTCGAGCAGCTCGCCGTTGCGGTAGAGGCCGTAGTCGAGGCCCCAGGTGTCGACGCCGACGGAGGCGACGGTGGCGCGCCCGCCGAGCGTGGCGAGACCGTCGGCGATGTTGTTCCAGAGCGAGTCGGTGTTCCAGCGCAGCCAGCCGTCGGTCTCGCTCGGGGTGTTCGCGAACCGGTTGACCAGTTCGAGGTCGATGCGGGTGCCGTCGAAGTGGGCGGCGGCGACGCGGCCGCTCTCTGCGCCGAGGTCGACGGCGGCCACGATCAGCTCACTCATTCGGCCACCGCCTTCAGGGCACGGGCCGCGACCTCGTCGATCGAGCGTTCGCCGTTGTCGAGCGAGGCACCCGTGCCCTCGACCCGCGTGACGGGGGCTCCGGCGGCCTCCCATGACGCCACGAACTCGTCGCTCGCCCGCTCGTCGGTGAAGAGCCGGGTGATCTCGTTCGGCATGCCGTAGGAGTGCAGGCCGAATCCATCGATCTTCGACGACGGCATGGTGACGTAGACCTCGTCGCACGAGGCCATCAGGCTGCGCTTGGAGGTCGCCTCTTCGGCGACGAGTTCGAGCATCCCGAGTTCGGTCGAGGCGGCCGCGAGGCCGAAGAAGCCCTTGTCGATGCGGCCCCGGCCCTTCAGCACGTCGGAGAAGGCGCCGACCAGGGAACCGGATGCCCGGCGGAGCACGCCGCCCGGCACGACCACCGTCGCGGTCGAGTGGTCCATGAGCAGCATTGTGACGCGCAGCCCGTAGGTGACCACGATGAGGTCGCGTCGCTCGAGCAGCTCCTGCGCGAGGTAGTAGGAGGTGGTGGAGGAGTCGATCGCGATGACGTCGCCGTCGTCGACCAGCTGCGCGACCTCTTTCGCGAGCAGGCTCTTCGCGGTGGCGTCGCGGCGCATCCGCTCGCTGAACGCCCCCTCTTCACCCGCAGAGGGCGCGACCGCGCCGCCCCGCACCCGACGGAGCAGGGAGCGCTTCTCGAGCGAGTCGAGGTCTTTGCGCACCGTGACGGTGGAGACGCCGAGGGTGCGGGCGAGGTCGTTCACCATGACCCGACCCGTGGCCGTGAGCTCGTGGAGGATGACCTCTTCACGCACGAAGTCGTAGTTTTCAGACATCGGTGCTCCGTTCGGCTGCGTCGGCGAAATGTGGCGGTGAACGATCGGTGCGTCGGCGCCTCGGTCGTTTCGAAGAACCTATCCGAAAGAAAAAGTCGAGTCAACAATTGAAAGGTTACGAAACGGAAACGACTTTCGAAAGCAAGCCAGCCACTTGACATGCCGGTTTGGCTGCTCGTAGATTGGCCGCGCCCCCACACCCTCCAGCGTCGAAGGACACCTGTCATGACATCCACCCCGAAAGCCGATCTCATTGCGCGATCGAATCGGCTCGGTTCCGACCCGCGCGTGACGAACTACGCCGGCGGCAACACCTCGGCAAAGGGCACAGAGATCGACCCGGCTTCCGGCAAGCCGGTCGAACTGCTCTGGGTGAAGGGGTCGGGCGGAGACCTGGGCACGCTCACCGAGGCGGGGCTCTCGGTGCTGCGGCTCGACCGGTTCCGCGACCTGGTCGACGTCTACCCCGGGGTCGATCGCGAAGACGAGATGATCGAGGCGTTCCAATACGTTCTGTTCGGCAAGGGTGGCGCTGCCCCGTCGATCGACACCAGCATGCACGCGCTGGTGGATGCGGCCCACGTCGACCACCTGCACCCCGACTCGGGCATCGCGATCGCGACCTCGGCCGACGGCGAGGCGCTCACGAAGACGATCTTCGGCGACCGCGTCGCGTGGGTCGACTGGCGTCGCCCCGGTTTTCAGCTCGGGCTCGACATGGCCCGCATCAAGGCGGAGAACCCCGGCACCATCGGCGCCATCCTCGGCGGCCACGGCATCACCGCGTGGGGCGACACGAGCGACGAGGCCGAGGCGAACAGCCTGTGGATCGTCGACACCGCCGAGGCGTACATCGCCGCTAACGGAAAGGCCGAGCCGTTCGGCCCCGTGCTCGCCGGCTACGACGCTCTGCCCGAGGCGGAGCGGCGCGCGAAGGCGGCGCTGCTGGCGCCGCACATCCGCGCGCTCGTCTCCACCGACCGCGTGCAGGTCGGCCACTTCACCGACAGCCCCGAGGTTCTCGACTTTCTCAGCCGGGCCGAGCACCCGCGCCTCGCCGAGCTCGGCACCAGCTGCCCCGACCACTTCCTGCGCACGAAGGTCAAGCCGCTCGTGCTCGACCTGCCGGCTGACGCGTCGATCGAAGACGCGGTCGCCCGCCTCGCCGAACTCGGTGAGCAGTACCGCGTCGACTACCAGGCCTACTACGACCGCAATGCCACCCCCGACTCGCCCGCGATCCGCGGCGCCGACCCGGCGATCGTGATGATTCCGGGCGTCGGAATGTTCAGCTGGGGCGCCAACAAGCAGACCGCCCGCGTCGCCGGCGAGTACTTCGTCAACGCCATCAACGCGATGCGGGGCGCCGAGGCGCTCTCGACCTATTCGCCCATCTCCGAGGCCGAGAAGTTCCGCATCGAGTACTGGGCGCTCGAAGAGGCCAAGCTGGCGCGGATGCCCAAGCCGAAGCCGCTCGCCACCCGCATCGCCCTCGTCACCGGCGCCGCATCCGGTATCGGCAAGGCCATCGCCCACCGTCTCGCAGCCGAGGGCGCGTGCGTCGTCATCGCCGATCTCGACCTCGGGAAGGCCCAGGCCGCAGCGGCCGAGATCGGCAACACGGATGTCGCGATCGGCGTCAAGGCCGACGTCACCAGCGAGGCCGAGGTCATCACCTCTGTGCACGCCGCCGTTCTCGCCTTCGGCGGGCTCGACCTGGTCGTGAACAACGCCGGACTCGTGCTGGCCCGCTCTCTGCTGGAGACCAGCGAAGCCGACTGGGACATTCAGCACGACGTCATGTCGAAGGGGTCGTTCTTCGTCTCGAAGGCCGCAGCCCGCGTGCTCATCGACCAGAAGCTGGGCGGCGACATCGTCTACATCTCGTCGAAGAACTCGATCTTCGCCGGCCCCGACAACATCGGCTACTCGTCGACCAAGGCCGACCAGTCGCACCAGGTGCGCCTGCTCGCTGCCGAGCTCGGCGCCTACGGCGTGAAGGTCAACGGCATCAACCCCGACGGGGTCGTTCGCGGCTCGGGCATCTTCTCCGGCGGCTGGGGTGCCAAGCGCGCCGCCACCTACGGGGTTCCCGAAGAGGAGCTCGGCCTCTACTACGCGCAGCGCACGCTGCTGAAGCGTGAGGTTCTGCCCGAGAACGTCGCCAACGCGGTGTTCGTGCTCTGCAGCTCCGACCTCAGCCACACGACCGGCCTGCACATCCCGGTCGACGCCGGGGTGGCCGCCGCGTTCCTGCGCTAGTAGATGCCCGTGACGCTCGCCAGCTCGGGGTCGCGCGCCCGCGACATCGGCCTGGAGTCCCGGCTCGGCCGGGACATCGGCGCGGCCCTGGCCCGGGAGGGCTCCGTCACGACCGCAGCGTTCGACCGCGTCACGGCGGCTCCGGATGCCTCGCACTACCTGCTGACGCCGCGGGCGGTCGTGACACCGAAGAACGCCGCCGAGGTCGGCGCGCTCTTCACCTTCGCGGCCGCGTCGGGTGAGCCGCTGACGTTCCGCTCGGGCGGTACGAGCCTGTCGGGGCAGGCGACCACGGGCGGAATCCTCGTCGACACCCGCATGTACTTCCGGAAGATCACCGTTCTCGACGACGGCCTCGCAGTGAAGGTGCAGCCGGGCGCAACCGTGCGCCAGGTGAACGCCCGGCTCGGGCGCTTCGGGCGAAAGCTCGGCCCCGACCCGGCCAGCGAGATCGCCTGCACCATCGGCGGGGTCATCGCCAACAACTCCAGCGGCATGGCCTGCGGCATCACGCAGAACACCTACCGCACGCTCGAGAGCGCGGTCGTCGTGCTGGCGAGCGGAACCGTCGTCGACACGGCCCTGCCCGACGCTGACAAGCGTCTTCGTGCGGCCGAGCCCGCCCTGGTCGGCACCCTCGAGCGCCTGCGCGCCGAGGTGCTCGCGGCCCCCGAGCTCGAGGCCGAGATCGTCCGCCAGTACGGCATCAAGAACACCATGGGCTACGGGCTGAACTCGCTACTCGACCACGAACGGCCGGTCGACATTCTGCTGCACCTGCTCGTCGGCAGCGAGGGCACGCTCGGTTTCATCGCCGAGGCGACCTTCCGCACCGTGCCGCTGCATCCGCTCGCGGCGACCGCGCTGCTGACCTTCGAGACACTGACCGAGGCGACGGATGCGCTCACCGCGCTCGTGGCGACGGGCGCGGCCACGATCGAACTGCTCGACGCCGCCTCTCTCCGTGTCGTGCAGCAGGATCCGGCGTCGGAGGGCACTCTGCCCGACCTCGTCTTCGACACGCACGCCGCGCTGCTGGTGGAGTACCAGGCCGACGACGAGGCCGAACTGGCCGGTCTCACCGCCGCCGCCCGGCACCTCTTCGACTCGCTCGCCACGACGGTTACACCGGTGCTGTCGGGTGACCCGGGCATCCGCGCCGCCCTCTGGCACCTGCGCAAGGGCCTCTATGCGCAGATCGCGGGGGCCCGGCCCGCCGGCACCACCGCCCTGCTCGAAGACATCGCGGTTCCCGTGGCACAGCTCAGCGAGGTGTGTGCCGGCCTGATCGCGCTCTTCGCGCTGCACGGCTACGACGACGCCGTGATCTTCGGTCACGCCAAAGACGGCAACATCCACTTTCTCATCAACGAGAACTTCGAGCTCGAGTCGAACCTGGGGCGCTACCGCGCGTTCACCGACGACATGGTCGACCTCGTGCTCGCCGCCGGCGGCACCCTCAAGGCCGAGCACGGCACCGGCCGCATCATGGCCCCGTACGTGCGGCGGCAGTACGGCGATGTGCTCTACGGAATGATGCTCGACATCAAGCGCGCCTTCGACCCGGCGGGCATCCTGAACCCGGATGCCCTGCTGACCAGCGACGCCGACCTGCACCTGAAGCATCTGAAGTCGACGCCCACCATCGAGGTCGAGGCCGACCGGTGCGTCGAATGCGGCTACTGCGAGCCGGTGTGCCCCTCGAAAGACCTGACGCTCACGCCGCGGCAGCGCATCGTCGTGCGCCGGGCGATCGCCGAGGCGACGGCTGCGGGAGACACCGTGCTCGTCGCCGAACTCGAACGGTCGCAGCAGTACGAGGTGGTCGACACCTGCGCGGTCGACGGCATGTGCCAGACGTCGTGCCCGGTCGACATCAACACCGGCGATCTCGTGCGGCGGCTGCGGAAGGAGACCGTCGGAGCCGGCGAGACGGCCGTCTGGGCGACGCTCGGGAAGGCGTGGAAGCCGGTCACCGAGATCGCGGCGGTCGCGCTCGACGTGACGGCCGCGCTTCCCGCGCCGCTGGTCACCGGGCCGAACCGGCTCATCCGGAGGCTCCTCGGTAACGACACGGTGCCCCTCTGGTCGAGCGACCTGCCCGCAGGGGGGTCGCGCCGACGGGGCGACGCGGGCGTCACCGCGCCCCGCGGCGCCGCTGCGGCATCCGACCGACCCGCGCCCGGCGCAGTCACCGGTGCCGCCACCCGTGCCGCCGACGCCGTCTACTTCCAGGCCTGCATCGGCACCATGTTCGGCCCGGCCGACGGCTCGCCGGGCGTCGCCGTCTCGCTCGAATCGCTCGCGGCCAAAGCCGGCCTCACCCTCACCCGCCCCGCGAACATCGCCTCGCTCTGCTGCGGCACCCCCTGGAAGTCGAAGGGCATGACCGACGGCTACCACGCGATGATCGACCAGACCGTCGACGCCCTCTGGGAGGCCAGCGGGCACGGAACCCTGCCCGTGGTCTGCGACAACTCCTCCTGCTCCGAGGGGCTCGTTCATGCCCTCGAAGCCGCCGTCTCGCGTCGGCCGGCCGCCTACCAGGCGCTCCGCGTCGTCGACGCTGTCGACTTCGCGGCCACACGCATCCTGCCGCAGCTCTCAGTGGCACCGGATGCCCGGCTCGAGCGCCTCGTCGTGCATCCCACCTGCTCCAGCACCCGCGCCGGATCCAACGACAACCTCCTGACGCTCTCGCGCGCCGTCGCCCGGGTCGCGGTGGTGCCCGACGACTGGGGGTGCTGCGCCTTCGCCGGTGACCGCGGCATGCTGCATCCGGAACTGACCGCATCGGCGACCGCGCGGGAGGCGGCCGAGGTCGTGGCTGCGGCGGAGTCGGCGGAGCCTGCCGACGCGCACGCCTCCTGCAACCGCACCTGCGAGATCGGGATGACGCGGGCGACCGGCCACGCGTACCAGCACGTGCTCGAGCTGCTCGACGCGGTCGCGGAGCCCGGCGGCCCGGGTGGTCTACGCTCGACCTGATCGGGAGGAGAGGCCATGTCGGCGATGAGCGTGAGGGATGTGGCGGCGCTCGCCGGCGTCTCGGTCGGCACCGTCTCGAACGTGCTGAACGACTCGCGGCCGGTCGCCCCCGCCACCGCGCAGAAGGTGCACGAGGCGATCGAGCAACTCGGCTTCGTTCGCAACGACGCCGCCCGGCAGTTGCGGGTGGGCCAGAGCCGCACCATCGGCATGATGGTGCTCGACATCGCCAACCCCTTCTTCACCGACCTGGCTCGCGGGGTCGAAGACGCTCTCGCCCTCACGACACGCTCGCTCATCTTCGGCAACAGCGGTGAAGACCCCGTGCGCGAGCTCGGCTACCTCGACCTGTTCGAGGAGCAGCGCGTCGCCGGCCTGCTGATCAGCCCGGTGGGCGATGTTCTTCCGCGGTTGGAGCGGCTGCGCCAGCGCGGCTCGGCCGTCGTGCTCGTCGACCGAGACACCGAGGCCGAGGCATTCAGCTCTGTCGCCGTCGACGATCGGCGCGGTGGCGAGCTCGCGGCGTCGCACCTGCTCGGGCTCGGGCGAACCGCCATCGCCTTCGTGGGCGGATCGACCGCGATCACGCAGGTGCGGCTGCGGATCGAGGGCGCCGAGGCCGCGATCGCGGCCCACGGCGGTGGCGCAGGGAGCTCGTCGTCGGGCGGCCTCCGCCACATTCCCTCGCCGTCGATGAACTCGGCCGCGGGTCGAAATGGCGCCGAGCAGCTGCTCCGGCTTCCGGCCGCCCAGCGACCCGATGCCGTCTTCGCCGCCAACGACCTCGTCGCGCTCGGCGTGCTGCAGGCGTTCACGGCCGCCGGAATCCGGGTGCCCGACGACATCGCGCTGATCGGCTACGACGACATCGACTTCGCGGCGTCGGCCGCCATCCCGCTCAGCTCGGTGCGGCAGCCCTCGCGCGAGATGGGCCGCACGGCCACCGACCTGCTGGTCGCCGAGATCGAGGCGCCGGGCGAGGTTCCGCGCCAGCACGTCGTCTTTCAGCCCACGCTCGCGATCCGCGACTCGACCGCCGGAGCGGCGCCGGCGTCGTGAACCCGGCCCCGAGGCCCTGCGGGCCGGCCGCGCCTATGGCGCCCGGCCCTGCTACGAGCTGGTGTAGCGCAGGGTGAGGGTGGCGGCCTTGCAGGCGTCCTGGTTGGTGCCCTTCAGGCTGAAGGCGATGGATGCCCCACTGAACCCGGCGGCCTGCTCCGGCGCAAGGGTGGCGCCGACCGGCATCGCGGCATCCCGAAGCACGTAGTCGCTGGCGTCGCAGACCCCCGGCGCCGCACCCGAAGCCTTCGTGACCGACTCGATCGCCACCGTGACCGTCGTGATGTAGGTGCTGGCGGTTCCGTGGTTGGTGATGGTGCCGGCGAGCGTGGTCGGCGCGGAGCCGGGCACGATGCCGGTGTTCACCGAGGTCTGGATGATCGTGAGGCTGTTCTCGGTGCCCCCGCCGCCGGCCCCACCTCCGCCGTCGCCCCCGTCGCCCGGCGGGCATCCGTCGGCTGCCGCCGCCGAAGCGGCCACGGCTGCCGACGGATGCCCGCCGGGCGACGGGGGCGACGGCGGAGGTG
>NZ_PSTT01000072.1 GCF_002931235.1 Subtercola sp. Z020
GGGGCATGGGTGCCGACGTCGCGTCGTCCGAGGGCGAGGGCGAGGGCGTGGGCGACGGCGAAGCCGTCCCGGTCGCCGAGGGTGTGGCCGCCGGGGAGGGCGTCGCACGCATCGACGCACCCGCCGGCAGTGGGAACGACGCCCCGCCCGCCGCATCCCCCGCGTCGTGGTAGAACTCCTTCCACACGTACAGCCTCGACAGTCCGCTCGCCACCCGCACGCCGTTGCCGCCTGTGACCGTCGTGTTCCTGATCGACACGTTGCCCGTCACGTTTCCGACCCAGGATGCCGACACCAGCTTCGAGGTGCCGCCGGCCAGCCAGACATCCTTCTCGGCATCCGTGGTGCCGGTCTTGCCGAAGTGCGCTGTGCCGTCGGCGGGGTTCGCCGGCATCGCTGTGCCCGACTGGATGACGCCCTGCATGGCGTAGAGGGCCGTCTGGGCGATCTTGGGGTCGATCGCCTGCGTGCACGACGTCTGCGGAACATCCACCGCCGCTCCCGCCGCGTCGGTGATGCCCGAGATCGCGACCGGGGTGCAGTAGAGACCGTTGTTGGCGACTCCGGCGTAGGCGGCCGCGACGGTCAGCGGCGCGACCTCGTTGCCGCCGAGCACGGTGGCGTAGAGCCCGGTCTCCATCGGCTTCAGGTCGGCCCTGTGCATCCCGAACGCCGTCGCGATCGCGTTGATGTCGCAGAGGTCGAGCTTCGTGGCCATACTCAGGAAGGCATTGTTCACCGAGTCTTCGAACTGGTTCAGCACCGTCGCGGATCCGCCCGACTCGCCTGCGTCGTTGCCGGCGGTGTAGGTGCCGGTCACCGTGTCGCCGCAACTGTTGGTGACGTTGGCCGCCGTGAACTTCTGGTTGTTCGCGCCGTTCACGAAATCACCGAGCGAATGACCGGTCTTCAGCCAGTCCATCAACACGAACAGTTTCTCGGTCGAGCCGTTCTGAAAGCCGGTCGACCCGCCGTAGTCCGAGTCGGTGCTGTAGTTGATCGCCGTGCTCGTGGCGGGGTCGGCCGACGGATCCTGGCTGTACGTCTTGTTCTGCGCCATCGCGAGCACCTTGCCGGTGCCGGGCTCGACGGTCACGAAGGCGCCCCCGATGTCGACCGACTCCATCGACTGCGGCACGTAGTCGCTCACCGCCTGGTTGGCCGCGGCCTGCAGCGTCGGGTCGAGCGTCGTCACGATCGTGTACCCGCCCGTGTTGAGGGCGTTCAGCCGGTCATCCGCCGTCGCACCGAACGTGGAGTCGTTCAGAATGATGTCCTTGACGTAGTCGCAGAAGAAGCCGGCCCCGGCGGTCGCCGTCTGGCAGCCGGTCGACGGCTGCGTGATGTTCGGCGTCACCGGCGTCGCAACGGCCTCGTCGTACTGCGCCTGGGTGATGGCGCTGTGCTTCAGCATCGAGGCGAGCACGTCTTCGTTCCGGCGTGCCGTGTTGGCGGGGATGTTCCCGGGCTCGTCGATGCGCAGGCCCTCGGGCTCGTTGACCATGGCGGCCAGGCTCGCGGCCTGCGCGAGGGTGAGGTTCGCGGCATCCACCCCGAAGTAGTACTGCGACGCCGCCTGGATGCCGTAGATGCGCCCACCGAACAACGCGATGTTCATGTACCCGAGCAGAATGTCGTCTTTGCTGTATTCCTTCTCGAGGCCGATCGAGAGCTTGGCCTCCTTGAGTTTGCGGTCGGCCGTCGTCGCGGTCGCCTCTGCGTACGCGGCGGCCTCCTGCGTCGGGTCGCTGATCGCCTCGGCCCGCTGCACGAGGATGTTCTTCACGTACTGCTGCGAGATGGTGGATGCGCCCGACGTGATGCCACCCGTGACGGTGTTCGCGAGAAGCGCCCGCGCGCTCGACTGCACGTCGATGCCGCCGTGCTCGTAGAAGCGGGGGTCCTCGGTGGAGACGATCGCGTCTTTGACGTAGGGCGAGATGGCGTTCCAGCCGACCTCCTGCCTGTCCTGGTCGTAGAACGAGGCGAGCAGCGTCTTCGAACCGTCGGCGTTCTGCGCGTAGATGCTCGACGTCTGCGACAGCGCATCGGGCTTGATGTAGCTCGGTAGATTCTCGAAGACGCTCAGCGAACTGTCGACGGCGACCCCGGTCACGGCGAGCGCGGGCGTGACGACGGCCGTCACCAGCACACCGGCGATGACGCTCGCCCCCACGATTCCCGCGATCGCTCCGAGAACGCCGGTCGTCTTACTCTTCTGGGCAGGCATGAACGTCGACGCTACGGTGCCATCCTGAGTGCGACCGTGGGCGGCCTATGGGTTCCCACAGAAACGCCGGGCGCGGGCTGGGCGGCCGGGCTGGGCGGCGTGGGCTCAGCCGACCGACTGCACGAAGGTGAGCGTCGCCGCGGAGATCTCGGCGCGGGCATCGTCGTGCGCAATGGTCGGCTCCCCATCTCCCGCCTGGCTGCCGTAGTCGCCGAAGAAGGCGTGCACGCCGCCCGGTATCTCGTCGAAGGTCGTGCCGGCGGGCAGGTCGGCTCTGGATGCCCGGATCGCGTCCGGCGTCGCCAACCCGTCGAGCGAGCCCGACACCGACAGCACCGGAGCGTCGATGCTCGAGATGTCGTTCGCGGGGTACGAGGCGTAGAGCAGCAGCCCGACGACCGGTTCGCCGCCGCCCGTGCCCACGGGCCCCGAGGTCGACTCTGCGACCGGAACCGCATACGACCTCGCATCGAGAGCCGCCACGGTGCCGCCGAGCGAGTGGCCGCCGACGATCCACTGGGTCACGCCGGGGAACGAGGCGCGCTCGCCGGCGAAGGCGCCGGTCGCGAGGAACGCGATGCCGAGCGGCTGCTTCGGGATCACGACGAGATAGCCGGCCTCCGCGAGCGGTCGGAGCACCGCGGCGTAGGCCCGGGCATCCACCCGCGCCCCCGGCTGGAAGAAGACACCCGTCGCCTGCGGGTCGCCCACCGGCGCCAGCACGATCTCGGTCGGCGTCTCGCTGACGCTCACCCGGGCATCCGGAACCATCGCCGAGAGCGCCGGCTCGACCGCCGACGACGGCACCAGCCAGACCACGCCGGCGAGCAGGGCGACGCCGACGACGAGCAGCGCACCGCGGCCTACCTTGAACCGGCGCCGGCGAACCGTACGGGTCAGCCAGGCGCGGGTCGCGACCACGACGCAGGTCACGAACGATCCCACCAGCAACACCGGGTACGCCGGATGCCCGTGCACCAGCATCGCGCCGGTCGCCACCGCCGCCCAGACGCACGCCAGCGCGCCGAGCGTGGCAACGATGCGCGCCGCCCAGAGCCCCACCGCATCGACCCGCGTCACCCGCGCCACCCGTGCTTCAGTCATGACCCCAGTCTGCCGGGTGCGGAGCGCCCAGAGGCCCCGGGCTCTCGCCTCGCCGCCCGGCGCGCACCCCTTCTCGCTCGTGCCTACAGGTGAGTCCGCACCGTCGCTGCGAATCGCGGCACTCCAGCGTCGGCCAGCCTGACCAGGACGTCGCTCACCGACATCTCCGGGCGCGAATAGTCTGCGACGAGCTGTCGAATGGCTCCGGCGGTGAGGCCCGGGAAGAGGTTCAGCTGGTCGAGAAGAAACGCGTCCGTATGGACGACTTCGATGTCGTACGGTGCAGTGCTCTCCGGCGGGAAGTCCTTCACGTTGAAGGTGACCAGCACCTCGGCGTTCGCACGAACCGCCGCGGCGAGCACGTGCCGATCTTTCGGGTCGCACGTCATGGCGGGAACCAGGTAGCCGTAGCCCGTCACTGCTGCATCGGGAAACCATCGGGTCATGGCGAAGATGCGGCGCTCGACGTTCGTCGAGCGCACTCCGTGAGCGACCAGGTTGCGGCGAAGTTCTTCGAGGACGTCTGCTGACCAGAGTGGCCTGAACAGGCCGCGCTCAGCCAGGGCGAGGAGCACGTCGTTCAGCTGGAAGCCGAAGAGAACGTTCGTATCGAGAAAGGCGGGAAAGGTGGCCAATCAGCCCTCCGTCTCGCTGAGGCGGCGAAGTGACGGCGCTCCCGGAGTGTGAGGTTGCGTGAGTCCGTCCCGGGCGAGCTCAGCGAGAGCTGCACGACGTTCCGCACGCATGCGTTCCTGGTATGCGACGACGTCTCGGAGAGTGACGCGCCGATGCCGACCGACCGTCTCGAAAGGGATCTCACCCGCCTCCAGCAGCTTGACGAGTGTAGGCCGGGAGATGCCCAGAAAGTCCGCGACCTCCTGGGTGGTGAGCTTCGCCGCGTTGGGCATGATGGTCACGCCATCGCCGAGCGCCAGATGATGCGCGGCCACCTCGAGGACCTCGAACAACTCTGCGGGAATGCTGCGTTCGACGCCATCAGGACCAACGAGGAGTGTCTGGCCCGACTGCCGGGCCGAGACGTCGATGCCGTTGATGGCCTGGGCGAACTCCAGGAGCTCGCGAGCCTGCGTCGGGAGGTAGGTGTGCGTCTCCGTGGTGCGGTGCTGAGATCCGGTCACATCAGTCATAGCCTCAGTGTATTCGAAATATTCGAAAGGCGGCGCGAAGCGCGGTTTCGCTCGGGGGTTAGGTAAGGCTACGCTTACATGATGGCCCGACCGTCGACCCTGAGCAGCGCGCGACCCGCGGCGCCGAGGCCGTCCGCGGAGCGCACACCGCGCACACAGCGAACGCAGCGCACACCGCGCACGCGGCACGCGCAGCGCCCGCTCGTTCTCGCCGGCCTCGCCGCCGCCGTACTCGCCATCACGTTCGTCAGCCTGATGCTCGGCAGTAACCTGATCGGCCCGGGCGCCGTGCTGACAGGGCTGTTCGATCCGGCACAGGATGCGGGTTCGGTCGTCTGGGGCTCGCGGGTGCCGCGCACGGTGCTCGGCCTGCTGGTGGGCGTCTGCCTGGGCGTCGCGGGCGCGGTGATGCAGGGCCAGACCCGCAACCCGCTGGCCGATCCGGGGCTCTTCGGCGTCTCTGCCGGCGCCAGTTTTGCGGTGGTGATCGGCGTCTATGTGCTCGGCACCAGCTCGGTTCTCGGCACGCTCTGGCTGGCTCTGGCCGGCGCCACAGTCGCCAGCGTGGTCGTCTTCGCGGTGGCGGCGCTTGGCCGCGGGCTCTCGAGCCCGGTTCCGCTGGCGATCGCCGGCACCGCGGTGTCTGCCCTCCTCGTCGCGCTCACCTCGTTCCTCGTGCTGAGCGACGAGACGACCCTCGCTGCCTACCGCATCTGGGTGGTCGGCTCGCTCTCGGGCCGCTCGCTGAACGGGGTGGATGCCGCACTGCTCTTCGCCGCCGTCGGCCTAGTGTTCGCCGCTGCGAACATCCGCTCACTGAACACGCTCGCGCTCGGCACCGAGCTCGCGAGCGGTCTCGGCGAGAGCCTGTTGCGCGCCCGCCTCACCGGTCTCGCCGCGATCACCCTGCTCACCGCCGCGGCCGTGGCCATCTCGGGCCCGATCGGATTCGTCGGCCTGACGGCCCCGCACATCGCCCGGCGCTTCGTCGGGGGCGACCACCACTGGCTGCTGCCGGCCTCGGGCCTCGTAGGGGCGTGCGTGCTCCTCGTCTGCGACGTGATCGGCCGGATGATCGGTGGCAACGCCGAGGTCTCCGTCGGTGTCGTGCTCACCGTGTTCGGTGGCATCGTCTTCATCTCGATCGTGCGCCGCGGAAAGATGGCGACGCTGTGACGACGCAGGCGGGCAGCACCCAGGCATCCGGCACCGCCCCGGGCACCGCCCCGGGCACCGCCCCCCACGGCCACCGCTTCTTCGGCAGGCTCTGGCGCGGGCGCGTCGTGACCGCCACGATCGGGTGCCTCGTCGCGGCCGTTCTGGTGGGCATCCTGGGCATCGTCGCGGGCTCCTCGTCGCTCAGCATCGCGGATGCCGTGCAGACGCTGCTCGGTGCCGGCACCCGCGCCCAGAACCTCATCGTGCTCGACCTCCGGCTGCCGCGCGTGGTCGGCGGCCTGCTCGTCGGCGCCGCCCTCGGCCTCGCCGGAGCTCTCACCCAGACGTTCGCCCGCAATCCGCTCGCGACGCCCGACATCATCGGCGTCACCTCCGGCGCCAGCCTCGGCGCCGTCTCGGCCATCGTGCTCGCGGGCGGCGGATACTCCGTCGCTGCCGGGCTGTTGAGCCTCGGCCTGCCGGCCGTCGCGGCGATCGGTGCCCTCACGACGGCCGCCATCGTCTACGGGCTGTCGTGGCGCGGCGGGGTCGACAGCTACCGGCTCATCCTGATCGGCATCGGGGCGACGGCGACGCTGACCGGAATCACGAGCTACCTCATCGCGAAGGCGCAGATCACCGAGGCGGCGACGGCGGCGCAGTGGCTCGTGGGCAGTCTCTCCGGCATCTCCTGGGCGAGCGTCTGGCCCGTACTCGTCGCGCTCATCGTCATCACGCCCCTCGCGCTGGTGCAGTCGACCAGCCTCGACATCAGCCAGCTCGGCGATGACATGTCGACAGGGCTCGGGGTGGCCATCCAGAGACACCGTCTCATCGTGATCGTCTGCGCGGTCCTGCTGACCGCTGCCGCCGTCTCGGCGAGCGGGCCGATCGAGTTCGTGGCGTTCGTCGCCCCGCAGATCGCCCGGCGTCTCGCGAAGACCGGGCGACCGCCGCTTCTCGCCTCCGCCCTCGTCGGAGCCGTCGTCGTGGCCGGCGGCGATGCCCTGGTGCGCGGGGTTCTCCCCGGCGAGATCCCGGTGGGCATCATCACCGCCATCGTCGGGGCTCCGTACCTGATCTGGCTTCTGACCCGCAAGAGTTCCCGGGAGGGCACCGCATGACCGCACACGCACCGACAATCGCCCGTTCGGGCGCTGCACGGCCCAGCACGTCGGCCGCGGCATCCGGAGCCGACGGCGTGACCCCGCCCGCTCTGGAAGCACGCGGGGTCACCCTCGCCTACGATCGCGCCGTGGTGTTCGAGGGGCTCGACCTGTCGATCGAGCAGGGCAGGGTGACGACGCTGATCGGTGCGAACGGCAGCGGCAAGTCGACCCTGTTGAAGGCGTTCGGCAGGCTGCTCGCCCCGAGCGCAGGGTCGGTCGAGCTCGGTGGCCGACCGATGAAGTCGCTGGCCACGCGGGAGGTCGCGCGTCGGCTCGCGATTCTGCCGCAGAAGCCGCTCACACCCTCCGCCACGACGGTGCGCGACCTGGTGTCGCGGGGCCGCCACCCGCACCAGAGCCTGCTGCGACCGTGGACGCCGCAGGATTCGACGGTGGTCGACACGGCGCTCGCCTCGACCGGCCTCACCGAGCTCGCCGACCGTGACGCCGGGTCGCTGTCGGGCGGGCAGCTGCAGCGGGCGTGGATCGCGCTCATTCTCGCCCAGGAGGCGCCGACCATTCTGCTCGACGAGCCGACCACCTTTCTCGACCTCGCCCACCAGCTCGACGTGCTGCGGCTCGTCCGGTCGATCAATCGCGAGCGCGGGGCGACGGTCGTCATGGTTCTGCACGACCTGACGCTCGCCGGCCGTTATTCCGACCGGCTGGTCGTCGTGGGGGAGGGCCGGGTGATCGCCGACGGAACGCCGTGGGAGGTACTGACGCCCGACACGCTGAGGCGAGCCTTCGCGCTGGAGGCGATGGTGATTCCCGACCCGAGCAGCGGTGCCCCGCTCATCGTTCCTGTCGATCCCGAGTAGCCGTTTTAGTGAGGATAGGCTAACCTAACTTTTGTGAAACTCTCCTCTCTCCTGCGCGGATCTGCGCTCCTCCTCGCCCCTGTCATCGCCCTCGCGGCCCTCACCGGCTGCTCGACGGGTTCGTCGGCCTCATCCGGTTCCTCCGGCTCCGACGCCGGTTCGTCGGGTGGAGCCGCTGCGGCCTCCGGCGAGTGGAGCTACACCGACGACACCGGCAAGACGGTCACGCTCGACCACCGCCCCGAGGCGGTCGCAAGCTACGCCGACTACGCGATCGGGCTGCTCAGCTACGGCATCGACCCCGTCGCGATCTTCGGCCGGGTCGACGTGGCGACCGACGAGCGCTTCGCGCCCTACGACATCAGTGGGGCCGCCATCGTGGGCAACAGCTACGGCGAGATCGACCTCGAGGCGCTGGCCGCCACGGCTCCCGACCTGATCGTGACCGGCATCTACCCGACCGACCGCGAAGGCACTCTCGACCTGGCCGGCCCGCTCTACGGCCTCGCCGACGCCGAGCAGCAGGCCCAGCTCGAGAAGATCGCGCCCGTCGTCGCGATCATGGTCGGCGGCAAGGGCCTCGACGTGATCAACAGCATGAACAGGCTTGCCGAGTCGCTCGGCGCCAGCGCAGACACCGTCGCCGCCGCGAAGACGAAGTACGACGCTGCGGCCGCCGACCTGACCGCCGCGGCCGCCGAGAATCCCATCGAGATCACGCAGATGTACGCCGACGCCGACGGGCTCTACGTCACGAAGACGGCCGACGAGCCCGAGACCGAGCTCTATGCCAGCCTCGGTGTGACCTTCACGAACAAGAATCCCGACGGCTACTACTACTGGGACATCTACAGCTGGGAGAACGCGGCCCAGGTGATGAGCGGCGATGTACTCCTCCTGAACGTCGAAGGCTTCCAGAAGGACGACCTGCTCGCGCAGCCGACCTTCGCCTCCGACAAGGCCCTGCAGGCCGGGCAACTGCACCCGTGGAACCAGGCCGCGCTCGACTACGCGTCGCAGGCGTCGCACATGACCGAGCTGGCCTCGATCATCCGTGCGTCGAAGAAGCTCTGAACGAACGGGGAACCCGACACCTTCCGTTCACCGTGACACCCTTGGTGTGGCCCTCGAACGGGGGATAGTCTGCTCGTGTTCGACCGATGCCGACACGAGGAGTCCACCCGTATGCGCCAGCGTTCCCCCCAGCGAATCCGTCTCGGTGTCGCCGTCGCCGCAGCCCTCGGGCTGGTCGCCGCACCGCTCGCGGCCGTGTCGGCCTCGGTCTCGGCGTCGGCCAGCCCATCGGGGGCGGGGGTGGTCATCAA
Organism: Subtercola sp. Z020; assembly: GCF_002931235.1. Taxonomy (GTDB): domain Bacteria; phylum Actinomycetota; class Actinomycetes; order Actinomycetales; family Microbacteriaceae; genus Subtercola. The sequence goes on from NZ_PSTT01000072.1 coordinate 8,956, forward strand.
CGAGGCCTACCTGAACGGGGGCAGCGCCGGAGCGGCCTACCTCAACAAGTTCGTGGAGCTCTACAACCCGACCGATGCGGCGATCTCCCTGGCGCCGTATTCGCTGCAGTACCGCTCGGCGACCGGAACCTCGAACCCCACGGGCGTTCTGCCGCTGACGGGAACGATCGCCGCCCACGGGCACTACCTCGTCGGCGGGTCGTCGAACGCGGCCAACGGTGCGGCGCTGCCGACCCCCGACCAGACGTTCGGAGCTTCGTTCGCGGCCGGCGGGGGCACGCTGTTCCTCGCGGCCCAGACGACGGCGCTGACCGCTCCGCCGGTGGGGTCGATCGTCGGCACCGCGTCGGTCGTCGACCTGCTCGGCTACGGAACGTCGAACACCTTCGAAGGCGCGGCGTCGGCGGCGGCATCCGTGACCACCTCGCTCGGCCGCACGAACGCGGCCGACACCGACAACAACGCGGCCGACTTCGTGGCAGGGATGCCGACACCGCAGAACGCGGCATCGGATGGGGGCGCGGTGCCGCCCACGGCGCCACCCACGACCGCGCCGCCGACGGCGCCGCCCACGGGCACACCCGCGCCGGGCACGCCGGTCAGCATCGCCGCCATCCAGGGCGAGACCGACCAGACGCCTCTCGCCGGCCAGACCGTCAGCACCGACGGCGTCGTCACCGCGAGCTACCCGACCGGTGGCTTCAATGGTTACTTCATCCAGACGCCCGGCACTGGGGGCGTCCGGGATCTCGCAGCGCAGAAGGCGTCAGACGCGGTCTTCGTCTACTCCCCGGCGACGGTCGCGGCCGCCACCATCGGCAGCCATGTCTCGGTGACCGGCATCGTCTCCGAGTTCTCGGGCCTGACCGAGCTGAGCGTCGCAGCGGGTGGGCTCACCGTGCTCACCGACAGCGTCGCGGCACCGGCACCGGCGCCGGTCACGAACGCTCTGCCGACGGATGCCCTGCAGCGCGAGTCGCTCGAAGGCATGCTGCTCGCCCCCTCGGGCGACTTCACCGTCACCGACAACTACGACACGAACTACTACGGCTCGATCGTGCTGGCTCCCGGAACGAAGCCCTTCGACACGCCCACCGCAGTGACGGAACCGGGCAGCGCCGACTACACCGCGCTCGTCGCGTCGAACGCCGCTCGCGCGGTGACCCTCGACGACGGCGCGAGCATCAACTTCAACACCGCGGCGAACCAGTCGATCCCGCTCCCGTACCTGTCGACCTCGAACCCGGTGCGCATCGGTGCGAAGGCGACGCTGACGAAGCCGGTCGTGCTCGACTACCGCTTCGGGGCCTGGAACCTGCAGCCCACCCAGCAGTTGACGGCGACCAACGCGGCCTCCGTGCAGCCGTTCACGTTCGCGAACACCCGCACCCCCGCTCCGGCCGATGTGGGCGGCGACATCACCCTCGCGTCGTTCAACGTTCTGAACTACTTCACCACGACCGGCGACTCGATAGCCGGATGCACGTACTACGTCGACCGGGAGGGCAACCCGAACACGGTGAACAGCGGATGCGACGCCCGCGGAGCAGCGAACGCCGACGACCTCGCGCGGCAGCAGGCGAAGATCGTCGCGGCGATCAACTCCCTCGGCGCCGATGTCGTCTCGTTGGAGGAGATCGAGAACTCCGCGCGCTTCGGCAAGCCGCGTGACACTGCGGTGTCGGCGCTCGTCGATGCGCTGAACGGCGCCGCCGGCGCAGGAACGTGGGCGTTCGTGCCGTCGCCCGCAGTGCTGCCGGCCTCGGAAGACGTGATCCGCACCGCCTTCATCTACAAGCCGGCGCTCGTGCAGACCGTCGGCGGGTCGACCATCCTCGACGACCCCGCCTTCGCGAACGCCCGGCAGCCCCTGGCCCAGGCGTTCAAGCTGGCCGGCGCCGCCGATTCCACGTCGTTCCTCGCTATCGTGAACCACTTCAAGTCGAAGGGTTCGGGCACGGGTGCCGATGCCGACCAGGGCGACGGCCAGGGGGCATCCAATGCCTCGCGGGTGAAGCAGGCCACCGCACTGGTGGCGTTCGCCGACGCGCTGAAGGCCTCGACGGGCATCGGTCGGGTGCTGCTCGGCGGTGACTTCAACGCCTACCTGAAGGAAGACCCGATCGACGTTCTGGTCGCGGCGGGCTACGTCGATCTCGGCCAGCGCACCGGCAAGTCGACGTACGCCTTCGACGGCGCGGTCGGCTCGCTCGACCACATCTTCGCGAACGCGGCGGCGAATGCCAGCGTGCACGCTGTGGACGAGTGGAACATCAACTCGGTCGAGTCGATCGCGTTCGAGTACAGCCGCAACAACTACAACGCGACCGACTTCTACCAGCCGAACGCCTACCGTTCGAGCGACCACGACCCGGTTCTCGTGGGTCTGTCGCTGTCGTCGCCGACGACCCCGCCCACCACGACGCCCCCGGTCGACCCGGTGACGGCGTGGCTGCAGGCGCTCGCCGCCAAGCTCCTCGCGCTGCTGAAGCACCTCTTCCCGTGGCTGCACGGGTAGCCCGGCGGCCGCAGTAGAGCGAGCGCCGCGCCGAGCGCGGTGAAACGAGCGCCGCGGCCCGGCGCGGTGTAACGAGCGCCGCGCCCAGGCCTCAGTAGCTGCTGTAGCTGACCGCTCCGGCGACTGCGCTGATGATCGCCACGAGCAGGTAGATCACGATGAAGGCGATGCCGATGATCACGCCGGCCAGGGCGAGGCCGTGCCCGCGTTCGCCGGTCTGCTTGATCTGTCGCAGCGAGATGATGCCGACCACCACGCCGACGATCGGGATCACGAAAGCGCCGATGATGGCGACGATCGAGAGGGTGTTGAGTTTCGACTGCACCGCACCGGTGTAGGGAGTCTGGATCATCAGCTGTCCTTTGTTGAAGAATTGTCGTCTCTCAACAATACGAGGAATCATCACTGCTGCGCAAACCGATCTGCCCACTATTCTTGGCGCATGACGGGCGTATCGAGGCGACAGTTCCTGCTCACAGCCGGTGGTGCCGCCGCGGCGACCGCGCTGCTCGCCGCCTGCACCGACCCGGGCCCGGGCCCGAGCGGCTCCCCGACCGCGACCGCGACGCCTGCACCGACGAACGCGGGCCCGCCCGTCTGGACCGACCTCGCCACCGCGATCGGCGGAACCCTCCTGCTGCCCGCCGACGCCGACTACGCCACCGCTCGGCTCACCGAGAACCCGCGGTTCGACGACGCCCAGCCCCTCGCGATCCTCGAGGCGTCGAGCGCGGCCGACGTCACCGCCGGGCTGGCGTTCGCCACGAAGTACGGCCTGCCGCTCGCCCTTCGTTCAGGCGGACACAGTTATGTCGGCGCATCGGCGGGTGGGGCATCCGGAACCGGCTTCGCGCCCTCCCTCGTGATCAGCACCGCCCGCCTCACCGGCGTGACCCTCTCGACCGACGGGTCGACCGCCCAGGTCGGCGCCGGAGCCAGTCTCGTTCAGGTCTACGACGCCGTCGGTTCGGCGGGCCGCGCGATAGCCGGCGGCTCGTGCGCGACGGTCGGCGTCACAGGCCTCGCGCTCGGCGGCGGGGTCGGCGTGCTGGTGCGCTCCTTCGGCCTCGCCTGCGACCAGCTCACCGGCGTCGAGATCGTCACCGCAGACGGCGCCGTGCACCAGGCCAGCCCCACGACCGACGCCGACCTGTTCTGGGCCTGCCAGGGCGGCGGCGGCGGCCAGCTCGGCGTCGTGACCGGCCTGACATTCGCCACCCGTGAGGCGCCGCAGGTGAACACCTGGTACGTCGAATGGCCCTGGTCGAGTGCATCCGATGTCATCGAGTCGTGGCAGAACTGGGCCCCGCACGCCGACAACCGGCTCTGGTCGACTCTGAAACTGCTCGGCGGCGAGAGCCACAGCGGGCAGCCGAGCGTCTCGGTCTCCGGCACGTTCACCGGCGACCTCGGTGACCTCCCCGGCCTGCTGACCCCGTTGATCGGCGGGGTGCCGGCCGACCCGACCGACAACGAGTCATTCGCCCACACCTACCTCGAGGCGATGATGACAGAGGCCGGCTGCGCCAAGACGCCTCTTGCCGAGTGCAACACGGGGTCGAACGGCTCGCTCACCCGCGAGCCCTCGTCGGGTACGTCGAATGTGGCGTACGCGACGCTCGACTCCAACGGAATCGCCGACCTCATCGCGGCCGTCGAGGCCGCACAGAACGTTTCGGGCATGACCGAGGGCGGTATCTCGATGGATGCACTCGGCGGCGTCGTCTCGACCATCGACCCTGCCGCGACGGCGTTCGTGCACCGCCGAGCGCTGATGACCGTGCAGTACACCGCGACCTTCGCGGTCGGCGCCGACCCCGCGCCGTACGACAGCTACGTGCGTTCGTTCCGCACGACGATGACCGCGCACTGGCAGAACTGGGCGTACGTCAACTACCTCGACGCGACGGTTCCGGATGCCCAGACGGCCTATTTCGGAGCGAATCTGCCGCGCCTCAGCGCTCTGAAGCAGCAGTACGACCCGCACGGACTGCTCGCCGCGCCGCACTAGGCTGGCCGCATGCTTCTCAGCGACCGCGACATCAGGGCCGAGTTGGGCAGTGCGCGCATCGGGCTCAGCCCGTACGACCCGGCGATGGTGCAGCCGTCGAGCGTCGACGTGCGTCTGGATCGGTTCTTCCGCCTGTTCGACAACCACAAGTACCCGTTCATCGACCCCGCCGAAGACCAGCCCGAGCTCACCCGCCTCATCGAGGCGAAAGCCGATGAGCCGTTCATCCTGCACCCCGGAGAGTTCGTGCTCGGCTCGACCTTCGAACGGGTCACCCTGCCCGACGACATCGCGGCGCGCCTCGAGGGCAAGAGTTCGCTCGGTCGCCTCGGGCTGCTGACGCACTCCACGGCCGGCTTCATCGACCCTGGCTTCTCGGGGCACGTCACGCTCGAGCTCTCGAACGTCGCGACCCTGCCGATCAAACTCTGGCCCGGCATGAAGATCGGGCAGCTGTGCTTCTTCCAGCTCAGTTCGGCTGCCGAGCATCCCTACGGTTCGGGCGTCTACGGCTCCCGGTACCAGGGCCAGCGCGGGCCGACAGCCTCCCGCTCGCACCTCAACTTCCACCGCACAGACACCGCCGGCGGCGACCCCGCGCCCGCCGCCACCCTCGGCGGCCACGGCTGACCCACCCGCCCCGCCTCACCCACGTCCGCGAGACGGTCACTTCCGGGCGAGACTAACCCGCACACCTGACCGTCTCGCCCGCAACGGTCGGTCTCGCTGCAGTGCGGTAGCTCCGTGGTCACCCGCCAAACCGGCTGCCGGTCGTCAGACCCCTGACCATCACCCGCCAGCCCGTCCAGAACGTTGGGCCTCGGCGAGGGCCGCGACCGCGTGGCCGGATGGTGCGGCTCAGCGGCCGCCGCATCACGCGAGACGGTCACTTCCGGGCGAGACCGACCCGCACACGTGACCGTCTCGGCCGTAACGGTCCGTTTCGCGACCGCGTCGCCGGATGGCGCGCGGCTCAGCTGCCGCTGCCGTCGCCCGCGGCGGCGCGGCGCGCGGCCGGCAGCGCGTCGAACGACTCCGTGAAGATGCGCCGCGGATGCTCCGTCGCCGCCAGCGACACCGTCTGCCGGCTCGTCAGCGCCTCGATCACCCACCCGCCCAGCACGCGGATCTTGCGGTTCACCGTCGGGATCACCAACCCGTGGTACCCCCGGTGCATCGCCCACGCCGGCAGCCCGCGCAGCTTCACACCCCTCACCAGCGCCGCACCGCGCCCCACGCCGTAGCCCGCCACCGTTCCGAGCGACGCATGCCTGTACTCCTCCAGTTCGCCGCCCCGGATGCTCGCCAGAATGTTCCGGGCGAGCAGAACGCCCTGCCGCAGAGCGTTCTGCGCGTTCGGCGGGTAGAACGTCGGCTGCTTCGAGGCGGGCGCGGTCAGGTCGGGGATCTGCGCGTTGTCGCCGACCGCCCACGCACCCTCGACGACGGTCGCCGAACCGCGGATCCCGCCGCCGACCCCCGCCGCGGCATCCTCGCCCCGCACGACCTGCAGCCGCACGTTCGCCACCACGTGCCCCTTCGGCCCGCGCGGCGCATTCGTCAGGTCGAGGGCCGGGTTCGGCTGCACTCCGGCCGTCCAGATGACCGTGTTCGCCGCAATCGTCTCGCCCGTGCTCAGTTCGAGTTCCCCATCGACTGCCGACGTGATGGTCGTCTTCAGCCGCACATCGATGCCGCGCTCCCGCAGCTGCGCGAGCGTGAACTTCGACAGTTCGGGTCCGACCTCCGGTGCAACCCGATCCAGAGCCTCGATCAGCACCCACCGCAGCTCGCCGATGTCGAGCGCGGGGTTCGCGCGCACGGCGATCTTCGAGAGGTCGCTGAGCTCCGACAGCGCCTCGACACCCGTGTACCCGCCCCCGACGACGACGAAGGTGAGCGCCCTCGCCCGCAGCGCCGGGTCGTCGGTCGAGGCGGCGAGCGCCACCTGCTCGAGCACCCGGTTGTGGGTGTAGACGGCCTCTTCGATGGTCTTGAAGCCGACCGCGTTCTCTTCGAGCCCGGGGGTCGGGAAGACGCGGGTCACGGCCCCCAGCGCGAGAACGACGTGGTCGTAGGTGAGCGGGATGCTCGAACCGTCGAGCCCCGTGATCTCGGCGGTCTTCGCGTCGACGTCGAGGCCGGCCAGGCTCCCGCGGATGATGCGCGACCCGCGTAGTGTGCGCCGCAGCGACACGGCGACGTCGGCGGGATTCACGTGGCCGCCCGCGACCTCGGGCAGCAGCGGCTGGTAGGTCATGTAGCCGTTGCGGTCGACGAGGATGATCTCGACCGGCGTCTCGCCGCGGTGCCGTTCGAGCCCGAGGGCGACGTAGAGCCCGGCGTATCCGCCGCCGAGGATGAGCACGCGCTGGCGCCGCGGGGCGCGGCTGCGGTCGGGCGTGGCGGGGGCGGGGCTGCCGGAGGGGGTCGAGTGGCCGGCGGGGGTGCTCTGCGGGTCGGACTGCGAGGAGGTCATACTCGACCCTACGAAGCACGGCGGCCGGCTGCCACCCCTTCCGAACGCGTCGGCGTCGCGGCACAATGGTGCTCCTGCCGCAGCAGCACGGTGCGGGTGGCGCCCGGGGGCCCGGGGAGCGATGATGGAGGCTGACGACGAGGCCGGAGGCCCGATGACCGACTGGTGGGCCCGCTTCGAGCGCGACGCCGCCTTCAGGCAGGCCACGATCGACGCCTACGACGGCCGGCACGACGTCGCCGATGCCGTGTGGTGGGTCGAGCATCCGGAGTCCGTTGCGCCCTCGGGCGCGCCCGCCGCACTCGCCCCGCTCGCCGACCTGCAGCGCGCCGCGTTCGCCCGGCCGAACGACGCCGACCCGGGCGGCACGGTGTCGAACCTCAGGGAGCTCGAGGCGTTCCGCGGCATGGTCGAGGCCGATCGCTCCGAGACGCTGGCGGCGCTCGAGGAGGCGCAGGCGGTTCTGGATGCCCGACCCGCCCAGCGCCGCAGGGTCGGCTTGCTCGTGGGCGGCCTCGCGGCGGCGGTCTGCGTCGCCGGGGCACTGGCGTTCGGTGCGGTCGCGGTGTTCGCGCCCGGCGGATCGGCAGGCGCGTTCCCTCTGTTCGGCGCGGGCGGCGCGTCGGGCTCCGCCGACGGGGGAGGGGTGGATGCAGCCGGCAGCGGTGCCGACGCGGGCGGGAGCGGTGCCGGCAGCGGTGGGGGGAGCATCGGCGACGGCGGCTCGAGCTATGGCGCCACGCTCGGCGACCCCGCGGCATCCGGAACCGGGACCGACGGGGGCGTGGACGGCGGCGGCGGGGCGCCCGAGCCTGCGCTGACCGCCGCCCCGTACCCGAACTTCCCGCCCGACACCGGCGCCGCCTCCTACGCCGACATCTTCGCCCGAGAGCAGGGGGCCGCTGACCGGCCGCCGGAGCCCCTGCCCGACGGCCTCGTCGGCGAGACGTTCCGCCTGCTGAGCGGCGGGCAGAACACCGCCGGAGCCGTCTACGTCGCCGTCAGCACCGAGCGCATGGTCTGCCTCGTGGTCTACGGGAGCCCGCTGGAGTACACCTACTCGTGCGACACGGCGACCGGCGTCGGCGCGCACGGGCTGCAGTCGTCGATCAGCACCCGCGACCGCACAGACCCGGCGACGGGCGCCCTGAACCCCGCGATCGCCCTCTCCGCCCGCTGGCACCCCGACGGCACCTTCACCCTCGACCGCTCCACCCCCTACGCCCGCGGCTGACCCGCCCCGCCCGCCCTCCGCGCTCGCGAGGGGGCCCAAATTGTCCTCGCCCCTCGGCATTGCAACGATTTGCGTCCCTTCACCGCCGCAACGTGCGGTGGTGGCGGAGGCAGGTGGCGAGGCTCGGTCAGTCGCGCGGTGGCGCGCGGCCGTGAGCGGAGCCGGGTTGGCCGCGCGCCACCGCGCGACTGACCGAGCCTCGCC
>NZ_PSTT01000087.1 GCF_002931235.1 Subtercola sp. Z020
GGGGAGTCGGCGGGGGAGCTGGCAGGGGCGCTGGCGGGCGCTTCGGCCCAGGCGCGACGCTGGGTGTAGAGCGAGGGGTCGTAGCCGCCCAGCACCGGCTGCTGCTTCAAGCGGCGCAGTTCGCCGGTCTCGAGCACGTAGTCGAAGACGGTCGAGGGCGTGACGAAAGAGGTGAAGCCGACGCGGAGGGTGGGCTGCGTCCACTCCGGGTTGCCGGCGGTGCCGACGGAGAAGAGCGGCTCGTCGAACGGGAGCTCTTCGAGCGGGCCGTAGCCGGAGGGGAGGGCGGGCGCGGTAGCTGCGGGTGTCTCCGCGTCGGCCGCCCCGTCGAGGCGGATGACTGCGACGCGGCTGAGGGCATCGCGGCGGTACTCCACGCTGAGGTGGGTGGCGAAGGCGTCGACGCTCTCGAGGCGCACCTCGGGGCTGTGCGCCAGCACGGTGCGCCAGCGCGCGGCGTCGAGCGGAGCATCCGGAGCCACTTCGACGAGCTCGAAGTTCTCACCGGTCGCATTGTGGGTGATGAGCAGGCGGTCGGCCGGCGCCGCTGCGCCCGCGATGACCGCGTGTTCGACCGAGTACTCCACACCCTCGACGCGCGGCCAGACGACCGCGAAGGAACCCTCGGGCGTCGCGGCGTCGAGCAGGCGGGTCTCGCTGGTGATGCTCGAGCCGATGTCGATCTGCAGGTAGCGCCGACTGCGGGTGAGCCCCACGCCGACCCAGTAGCGCTCGTCGGGCTCGGTGAAGACGGCGACGTCGGGGCCGCCCCCGCCGACCTCGTGCCGCCAGATGGTGTCGGGGCGCCAGGCGTCGTCGACGGTCGGGTAGAAGACGTACCGGCCGTCGGGGGAGAAGGTGGCGCCGGGCGCGGTGTTCTCGATGACGTCGGCGAGGTCGGCCCCCGTCGACAGGTCGCGGATGCGGAGGGTGTAGCGCTCATCGCCCACCGTGTCGACGGCGTAGGCGAGCAGTGAACCGTTCGCGCTGGTGTCGAAACTGCCGAGCGAGTAGAAGTCGGTGCCCTCGGCCTCGACGTTGTCGTCGAGCACGATCACCTCACCCGCAACGGCCACGCCCGCTTCGAGCCGGGGCGGGGTCCAGTCGTCGACACCGCTGATAGGGGCGCGGGTGTGCACACCGTACTGCTTGCCCTCGATCGTTCGCGTGTAGTACCACCAGTCGCCGTTACGCACCGGCACCGAGAGGTCGGTCTCCTGCGTTCGGGCCTTGATCTCGTCGAAGACCGACTGGCGGAGCGGTTCGAGGTGGGCGGTCTGCTGCTCGGTGTAGGCGTTCTCGGCCGTGAGATGGGCGATGACAGCCGGGTCGTCTTTCTGGCGCAGCCATTCGTACTCGTCGACGAGGGTGTCGCCGTGGTGGGTGCGTTCGAACGGAACCGTGGGTGCGACGGGGGGCTGTAGCGACATGCCTCAACCGTAGCCGGGTCGCCCGCGCAGCCACCCGACCGGCACCGATCTATGGAGAGAGTCACGCGCGGGCACAATGTGGAAAGGTGGAGGTATGAATCACCAGGTGCATGTGGAGATCGAGCGCAAGTACGAGGTCGGCGACCAGGCCGCCGTTCCCGACCTCACCGGAGTCGGGTCGATCGCTTCGGTCTCCGAGCCCGAGACCACCACCCTGAACGCGGTCTACTACGACACGGCCGACCTGCGCCTCGGCGCCCAGCGCATCGTGCTGCGCCGGCGCGAGGGCGGCAGCGACGAGGGCTGGCACATCAAGCTCCCGGGTGACGAGGGTCGCCTCGAGCTGCACTGGCCGCTCGGCGACGAACTGCCGATTCCGGATGCCGTGCTCGACCTGGTGCTGGTGCACGTGCGCGACACACCCCTCACGCCCGTCGCCCGGCTCACCACGACCCGCACCACCACCTGCCTCTTCGACGAGAACGGTGTGGCGCTCGCGGAGATCGCCGACGACCTCGTCTCGGCGGGCGACGTGGCGGCGGCCCAGCTGCGGGTCTGGCGGGAGTGGGAGGTCGAGCTCACCGACGATGCTCCCGGGTCGCCGAAGAAGCGCGCTGCCCTGCTCGACGCGATCGAGAAGGCGCTCGGGAGCGCGGGCGCCACCCCGGCCCGCAGCATCTCGAAGCTCGCCCACGCGCTCGGTCGCGACACCCTCGCCGAGCCGGCCCGCAGGCGGCCGAGCGGCGCCAAGAGCTCTGCGGGCGACGTGCTGAGAGCCGCCGTTGCCGAGCTGACCGCCCGCCTCAAGGAGGCCGACCCGCTGGTGCGCCAGGACGAAGCGGGGGCGGTGCACACGATGCGGGCATCCGTTCGCCGCCTGCGGAGCGTGCTGGCCACCTACCGTTCGGTGCTCGACTCCGACGAGGCCCAGCGCCTCGAACGCGAGCTGCGCGCGCTCGGCACGGTGCTGGGAGATGCCCGCGACCCGCAGGTCATGCACGATCGCGCCCGCAACCTCGTGCGCTCCCAGGCGAAGAAGCGCATGCACGAAGCCGTTCTCGACCGGCTGGTGGCCCAGAAGGATGCGGAGTACCACCGCTCACTCGGCTACCTGCACCGCATCTTGTCGAGCCCTCGCTACTTCCGGCTTCTGGATGCCCTGGAGGCGTTCAGCGAGACCGTCGCTTTCGGCCCCCGCGCCGACGGCCGCGCGTCGAAGGTGCTGGCCAAGCCGATCGCGCACGACTTCGCGCGCGTCAAGAAGCGCATGGCGGCCGTCAACGACGCAGCGAACGCCGAGGAGTGGAATGAGCGCATCCACCGGGTGCGGAAGGCCGCGCGGAGGCTCCGGTTCGGCGTCGAGGCCGTCAGCTCGGGCGACACCGCGATCTTCGGCGAGAAGGCCCAGCGCCTGGCCGCCGCGGCGGAGAAGGTGCAGGATGCCCTCGGGGAGTACCGCGACAGCATCCTGTTGCAGGCCCTGCTCGTGACCAGCTCGGAGACGGCGTTCGCCCAGGGTGAGAACACCTTCGGGTACGGCCGCCTGCACGCCCTGGAACAGCAGCGGGCGGACTACGCCATCGAGGACTACGCCCGCGCCCGCGGCCAGTTCAGGGCCGCGAAGAAGTGGGTGCCCGGGGCGTAGCCCTACGCGCCCGGCGCCTGGCCGTCGGCCGGGGTCGCCTCGGGCACGGGCAGCAGCCCGGCGTCTTCGAGGGATTCGTCGACCTGGGCCTGTTCGCGCCGGTCCTCCTGCTCCTCGATTTTGTCGCTGCTCTCGGGCACATCGGTGTTCTCGGAAACGTTGTCGGTGTTCGTGTCGCTCATGCAGAAATCCTACGCTCAGCTCACATGCACCGCAGGCCGGAGCTTCACGTCTTTCTCGGCCTCGCGCAGAACCTCCCGGGTCACCGGCGCCACTTCTCCGCTGCCCGTGATCAGGAAGCGCAGCATGTTCGACACCGGGTTGCCCTCTGTCCACTCGAAGTAGATCTCGGGAACGACACCGGTCTCGTCGCGGATGGTCAGCAGCACGACCGCGAGAGTGTTCGGCACGTTGCCGCTCCGCACCTCCAGCACGCGGTAGCCGTGCTTCGTGACGCCCCGCACCACCAGGTCTTCTTCGAAGTTCGACGAGTCGGCGGGGTACACCTCGATGAAGATGATCTTCGCCGAGTTCGGGATGTGGCTGTCGTGGCGTTCTTCCTTGTTCTTGATGCGGTATTCGAGCGCGCTGCCGTCGTCGGGCTCGTTGGCGATGAGATGGATGGTCTTCCGCTCGGCATCGTCCCGCAGAAAGCCGAGCGCCGTCTCGTCGAGCGTGACGGAGGTCGCCCGCAGCTGGAACGACCGCTGCACGCGGGACACCAGCGACACCACGAGGATCGCCAGGATGAACAGCGCAGCGATGCGCACACCGTCGGGCCGTTCGAACACGTTGGCGACCGTCGTGTAGAGAAAGACGAGGGCGACGATGCCGAAGCCGATCGTGCGCTTGCGCTGGCGCTGGCGCCGGGCAGACAGGGTCACGGCGACAGAGGCCGACGTGATGAGCACCAGGACACCCGTCGCGTAGGCGCCGCCCTGAGCGTCGACGTTCGCCTTGAAGGCCAGCGTGATGATGAACGCGATCCCCGTGAACACCAGCACCAGCGGGCGTACGGCGCGCACCCACTGCGGAGCCATGCCGTACCGCGGCAGGTACCGGGGCACCAGGTTCAGCAGGCCGGCCATCGCCGACGCGCCCGCGAACCACAGGATGGCGATGGTCGAGATGTCGTAGGCGGTGCCGAAGGCGCTGCCGAGGTATTCGTGGGCCAGGTAGGCGAGCGCCCGGCCGTTGGCCTCGCCGCCGGGCTGGAACTCGGCCTGCGGAATCAGCAGCGTCGTCACGAAACTCGACGTGATGAGGAAGGTGCTCATGATGAGCGCCGCGGTCGTCAGCAGCCGCCAGGTGCCCCGGATGCGACCGGTCGGCTGCTCGGGAGTGTCTGAGGGGCTGCCGGTGATCTGGGGCATCACCGCGACCCCGGTCTCGAAGCCCGAGAGCCCGAGGGCGAGTTTCGGGAAGACGATCAGCGCGATCCCGACCATGACGAGGGGGTTGCCGTGCTGCGCGTTCAGCGCCTCCCACCAGTTCGTGATCACGACGGTGTTCTCGAACACGTGCATGATCGACACCAGGACCACCACGAAGTTCAGCACGAGGTACACCGCCACCAGCACGGTCGCGATGCCGATGGCCTCTTTGAATCCGCGGATGAACACCGCACCCAGCAGCGCGACGAGGACGAGGGTGATGAGCACTTCGTTGCCGTGGAACCAGCTCGGGGCGAACGGATTCTCGATGGCGTGTGCCGCAGCATCCGCAGCCGAGAGCGTGATCGTGATCATGAAGTCGGTGGCGGCGAAGCCGAGCAGCACCAGAACGAAGAGCTTGCCGCCCCACCAGGGCAGCAGCCGTTCGAGCATCGCGATGGAGCCCTCGCCCTTGAAGCTTTCGCGGGCGACCCTGCGGTAGACCGGCAGGGCGCCGAAGAGGGTGAGGAGCAGAAGCACGATGGTGGCGAACGGGGAGAGCAGGCCTGCGGCCAGGGCTGCGATGGCCGGCTGGTAGCCCAGGGTCGAGAAGTAGTCCACGCCGGTGAGGCACATGACGCGCCACCAGGAGTGCGTCTTCTCGACCTTCACCCCGTACGAGCCCTGGTAGCGGCCGGACTGGTCGACCAGGCCCTGCAGCAGCCACTGCCGCACGCGGCCGCCGCGGCGTTCAGCCGGGTCGGCGACGACGTGATGGGCCGGCTCGGAGTCGGAGTCGGTGGTGCCGGTGGTCCCGGTGGTGCCGGTGGCGTCGGTAGTGCGGGCGGTGCCGGCGGTGCCGGCGGTGCCGGCAGTGCTGGTGTCGGTCACAGGATTCCTCCGGCTCGGTCAGTGCAGGTTCCACGCAGGAACGACATCGAAACCATCGGCCACAATACCCCGCTCGAAGAACGCCACGAGGTCGTCGAGGGCCCGCGGCGCGCTGCGTACCGCTCGCGGGTACTCCGTCCAGTCGAGCCGCGAGGGCGGGTACTCGATCGAACGCACCGCGACACCCGCCTCGCGGAGCAGTTCGGGCAGGTTCTGTGACGGGTCGAGCCGGCTGGCGCCCCGCGCACCGTACTGCTGCACGAGCGTGGCGGGCAGCTCGGCGACGAGCGCGACGAGCGATGTGCGGAGGGCGGAGGTGGTGGCCGGCGGCCCCACGAGCAGGTTGAAGTCGGGGGAGATGAGCGCCTGCCGCAGAAGCGGCGGCACACCGGGCGGCGGCTCGTCGCGTGCCCGCATCGCGGTGCGCGCAGCGAGCGCCCCACCGGTGCCGACCCCCAGCATCGCGATCTTCAGTGTCGGATGCTCGGCCACCGCCGCCAGGTAGGCCTGCCAGGCCGCCTCCCTGTCGTCGATCACCGACTCCGGGATCTGCACCGTCGTGACGCCGAGGGGGAGCCGGGCGGCGAGGGTGGAGGCCAGCCCGTCGCCGCTCCGCCGGCCGCGCTGGGCGACGGTGCGGGCATCCGGGAAGAACACGACGAGGGGGAGCGACTCGTCACCGGCGGCACTCTTCTGGCGCACGTGACGCAGGCGTACCGCGTCGAGCGGTGCCGCCAGCATGGGCTCGTCGGCGGTGAGGCCGGAGGGTCGCCTGGCCGTGTAGAGCCCACGCGTGAAGGGCACGTGCTCGATCGCCCACGAGGCCGCGCTCGCGCGCCGCGGCTCGCCGCCCTGCCCTGCCTCAGCACTCATCGAGGCCCACGATACCGCGCTCCGGCACCGTCGGGGTCGGCGTCAGGAACGGTTCCGCGTGACCGTCGACGTGTCGAGGGCGAGCTCTTCGGCGTCGAGCCCCTGCAGAACGCTCCGCATGACCTCCTCGTCGAGTTCACCGGCATTCCGCTGCTGCAGCACGATGCTCCGCCGGTAGTCGATGAGTTCACGCCGCAACTCGGTCAGCTGCGGCCCGCTCAAGTGCGGCTTCTCCACCTCTGCCGTGTCGAGGTCGGGTGCGTCGATGTCGAGCTGGTCGAGGTCGTTCTCTTCGAGCAGCACGGTCACCTGCCGCTCGTACTGCCGCTTCACGATGGCGATCGACTCGTCGAGCTCATCGAAGCCGTAGCGCTTGCCCCACTGCTCGCGGTGCTGGTCGATGTAGTCGTTCGTCTGGCGAACGGTGAGCTCGAAGATGCGCACCTCCTGCTCACCGTCGCGTTCCTCCTGCTCGTCGTCGATGACTCCGAGGCGCCGGATGACCCAGGGCAGCGTGAGTCCCTGCAGCAGAAGGGTTCCGACCGTGACGACGAACGCCACGAGCTTGATCGTCTCCCGCCCGGGAAATTCACCCGACGCGATCATCGACGGCACAGCGGCCGCCGCAGCGAGGGTGACCACTCCGCGCATCCCCGTCCACGAGACCACGATGAGTTCGCTCCGGCTGAACTGCGGTTGCAGCCGGTCGGCCTCCCTGCGGATGACGGGCAGGTTCCGGATGCCCGGCAGCCGCTTGAGCAGGCGCCGCTGCCCCTTCGTGCGGTAGTAGGTCGCGAACACATATGCGGGCCGCACCAGGATCACGACCAGGAACACCGCGCCGGCGAGAACCGCGGAGCGCGTTAGCCCCAGGTCGCTCGACGCCACGTCTGTCACAACATCGGCTACCTGCAGGCCGATCAGCGCGAAGACGAAACCCTCCAGCAGCAGGTCGATCGAGGCCCACACGGGTCGCTCCTGCAAGCGGGTCTGGTAGCCGGTCTTCGGCGAGTTGTACCCGATGTAGAGCCCGGCGGCGACGACGGCGAGCACGCCCGATCCACCCAGCGCCTCCCCGGCGGCGTACGCGGCGAACGGAACGAGCAGGCCCATGGTGGTGCCGACGAGGGAGTCGCCGAGGCGGGTGCGCACGAACTGCACGACGATGCCGATCACCAGACCGACCGCGAGGCCCACCACAACGGCGACCACGAACATCCAGAGCACACCACCGAAGCTGATCGCCGAACCGGCGAGTATCGCGACGAACACCTTGAACAGGGTGAGCGAGGCGGCGTCGTTGATGAGGCTCTCGCCCGAGAGCACCGTCATCACCCGGCGGGGCAGGCCGAGCCGGCGGCCGATCGACGATGCAGAGACGGCGTCGGGCGGCGAGACCACGGCCCCGAGCAGCAGGGCGCCCGGCAGGGTGAGGGCCGGCACGATCCACCACGCCACGAGCCCCACCACGAGGGCGGTCACGATGACGAGGCCGATGCCGAGCCGGCGGATCTGCCGGAGGCTCTGCGTGAAGTTCTGGAACGAGACGTCGAGCGCCGCCGAGAAGAGCAGCGGCGGCAGGATGACCGTCAGAACGATCTCGGAGTCGATCTCGACGACGGGAACGCCGGGGATGAACGACACCCCGAGCGCCACAGCGACGACCAGCAGCGGAGCGGGCCAGCCGCGCCAGCGGGCGAAGGCGCTCACGACGAGCGACCCCGCCAGAATGAGCAGCAGCTCAGGGGTTTCCATGTTTCACCACCCTACGCAGCAGGTCGGGGTCGGGGGAGTCAGTTGACAGCGACGGGCTCCGACGACTTCTGCACCACCGGGATGCTGGCCGTCGAGGAGGCCGGCTCGTGCCGCGGGATCAGGAAGGCCAGAACGGTGCCGGCGAGAGCGACGACCGCCGCGATGAGGAAGCACAGTTGGAAGGCCGAGGCCGTCGGGATGGCGTGGCCGTTCGAGACGACGGTGCTCGACGCGAGCACCAGGCCGAGCACCGCAGCAGCCACGGTGGAGCCGAGGCTCCGCATCACGGAGTTCAGTCCGTTCGCCGCCGCCGTCTCGCTGGCCGGCACCGCGCGCATGATGAGCGTCGGCATGGCGGCGTAGGCGAAACCGACGCCGATTCCCACCACCGTGGCGATCAGAACGGCGTGCCACACCTCGGTCATCAGGCCGATCGCCAGTGCGTAGGCGATGACGATGAAGACGCCGCCGATCACCAGGCTCGTGCGCGGGCCGCGTGCGGCACTCAGGCGGGCCGCGACCGGGGAGAGGAAGAACATCACCAGGCCGCTCGGCGTGAGGGCGAGGCTCGCGACGAGCAGCGTCTGGCCGAGGCCGACGCCCGTGGTCGTGGGCGCTTCGAGCAGCTGCGGCAGTACGGCGGCGCTGGCGAAGAAAGCGAATCCGACGGTGATCGACGCCAGGTTGGTGAGCAGAACGGCTCGTCGCGCCGCGATCCGCAGGTCGACGAGCGGGTTCTCGGTGCGCAGTTCGTACACGCCCCACAGAACGAGCACCACGGCGCCGCCCACGAGCATCCCGAGTGTCAGCAGGCTGCCCCAGCCCCACTCGCTGCCCTTCGACACGGCGAGCAGGATGCCCACCAGGCCGATCGCGAAGAGCACCGCCCCGGGGTAGTCGAACGAACCGCCGGTACGGAGGGTGCTGACCGGCACGACGGTGTAGACGAGGACCAGCGCCAGGGCCGCGAGGGCCGTCGCCAGCCAGAACAGCACGTGCCAGTCGAGGTTCTGCGCGATGAGGGCGGAGATGGGGAGACCGACGGCGCCGCCGATGCCGAGCGTCGCACTGACCAGGGCGACCGCGCCGCCGAGGCGTTTCGGGTGCAGCACATCGCGGAGGATGCTCACGCCGAGCGCGATCACGCCGAGCCCGGTGCCCTGCAGCACCCGTCCGAGGATCATCGGCAGGATCTCGTTCGACAGCGCAGAGATGACCGAGCCGACCAGGAGCAGCACGAGCAGCACCATGACGATGCGGCGCTTGCCGTACATGTCGCCGAGGCGCCCGCTGATCGGCGTCGAGATGGCGGCGGCGAGCAGTGTCGCCGTGAGCACCCAGGTCGCGTCGGAGGGGCTGGTGTTCAGCAGCTGGGGGAGTTGCGGCACGATGGGCGTGACGAGGGTCTGCATGAAAGCGGCGATGAGACCGGTGAAGGCCAGGGTGAAGATGATGGCCCGTTCGTTCTCGGGGCGGGTGAGCCGCTTCTTCTCGCGCGCGGTCAGGATGCCCGAAGGGCGGTTTTCGGGATCAGTCACCTTGGGGGCAACCGTGAGCTCTGTGGGAGTATTCCGAATTCGTTAGTGTTGCTGAATGAACTACACCCCACCCCCTGCTGAGGCCCCGATCCGCACGGCTGTGCTCGGATTCGGGCTGTCGGGCCGGGTCTTCCACGCCCCCTTCCTCGCTGCAGACGACAGTTTCGAGCTCAGCGTTATCGTCACCGGTGACGCCGGTCGGCAGGCCGAGGCCCGGCGCCTGCACCCGGGCGCCCGCGTGGTCGACTCTGCCGGGCAGGTATTCGCCGCCGTCGCCGAGGGGTCGCTCGACCTCGACCTCGTGGTGATCGGCACTCCGCCGGCGACCCACCGCGATCTCGCCGTCAGGGCGATCGAGGCGGGTCTCGCGGTCGTGGTCGACAAACCCTTCGCCGTCTCGTCGACCGAGGGCGAAGAGGTGGTGGCACTCGCCGCCGAGCGCGGGGTGCCCCTGACCGTGTTCCAGAACCGACGGTGGGATGCCGACTTCCTCACCCTGCAGGCGATCATCGGCGACAGCGAGCTGGGCGACGGTTCCCTTGGCGACGTGTTCCGGTTCGAGTCGCGGTTCGAGTGGTTCAAGCCTGAGGGAGCGCGGTCGTGGAAGGCGGAGGCGACGACGGCAGAGGGCGGCGGCATCCTGTTCGATCTCGGCACACACCTGCTCGACCAGGCGCTCCGGCTGTTCGGCCCCGTCGATCGCGTCACCGCCGAGCTCGCGACCCGGCATCCGCGATCCTCCGCAGAAGACGACGCCTTCGTTGCGCTGCAGCACCGTTCGGGGGTGACCAGCCACCTCTGGATGAACTCGCTCGCCGCCCAGAAGGGAGCGCGCTTCCACGTGCTCGGTCGTGAGAGCGCCTATACGAAGTGGGGGCTCGACGGGCAGGAGGCTGCGCTGAAGGGTGGGGCGCTGCCGACCGACGAGGGCTTCGGCGTCGAACCCCGTGAGGCGTGGGGAGTGCTCGGCGTCGACGGGCAGCAGGGCGGTCTGGTGCCTGTGGAACCCGCCCGGGGTGACTACGGCGGCTTCTACCGCCAGCTGGCCGCGGCGCTCGTCTCGGGGGAGCCCCTGCCGGTCGACCCGCGCGACGCCCTCGATGTGCTGCGGCTCATCGAGGAGATCCGCCGCAGCGAGGAGCTGCAGCGCACGGCGTAGGGTTTCTGGGATGACAGGAAACACTCTGACAGACAGCCCGACGCCCGAGACCCCCGCCCTGACGATCGGGGTGACCGGTGCGACAGGCCGCATCGGTGGGGGCGTGGCATCCCGTCTCGACGCCGTGGGGCGGGCCTTCCGGATGATCGTGCGTGACGCCTCCCGGGCGCCCACGTTCGACTCGCTCGACGTGACCGTCGGGGTGACCGAATACCGCGACCCCCACGCCGCCCGCGCTGCGCTCGAGGGTGTCGACGTTCTCTTCATGGTGTCGGCCGCCGAGTCAGCGGACCGGGTGGCGGAACACGTGCAGTTCGTGCAGTCGGCCATCGAGGCGGGGGTCGGCCACATCGTCTACACCTCGTTCGTGGGGGCGGGGCCGCACGCCTCGTTCACCCTCGCTCGCGACCACGGGGAGACCGAAGAGGTCATCCGCGCCAGCGGGGTCGACTACACCTTCCTGCGCGACAACTTCTACCTCGATCTGCTGCCGCAGTGGGCCGACGCCGACGGCGTCATCCGCGGGCCGGCCGGTGAGGGGCGCATGGCCGCGGTGGCCCGCGACGATGTGGCGGATGTCGCGGCGCTCGTTCTGCAGAATCCGGCGGCCCACCGGGGCGCCGTCTACGAACTGACCGGTCGCGAGGCGATCAGTTTCGGCGACGTCGCGAGGCGCGCCCGGGCGGTGACCGGCCGGCCGCTCACCTTCGTCGACGAGACGGTGGAGGAGGCGTACGCCTCCCGCGCGCACTTCGGCGCGCCGGCCTTCATGGTCGACGCGTGGGTCAGCACCTACACCGGGGTGCGGGACGGCGAGCTCGAGAAGGTGACCGGCGACGTGGAACGGCTGACCGGGCATCCGGCCCGCACCCTCGAAGACGTTCTGGCGGGTCGATGACCGACGAGGCCACCGAACTGTATCTGCGCGCGCCCGGCGCCGGGCCGCGCGTCGACGTCGAGACGCCGAACGGAACCCTGCGGGGGTCGGCAGAGGGCGACCTGCTCCGCTTCCGGGGCATCCGCTACGCGAGCGCCGACCGGTTCGCCCCTCCGGTGGCCGAGCCGGCGTGGACCGGGGTGCGCGAGGCACTGGTCGAGGGGCCGACGTGCCCGCAGCCCCGATTCGGGATGGTGATCCTCGCCCAGCCCAAGCGCATCCCGCCGATGAGCGAGAACTGCCACTTTCTGAACATCACGGCCCCGGCCGACGCGACACCCGACGCGCCGAAGCCGGTCATGGTCTGGATCCACGGCGGCTCGTACGTCAACGGGTCGGGCGGGGGAGAGATCTACGACCCCTCCCGTCTCGTTCGGAACGGCGACGTCATCGTGGTCGGCATCAACTACCGGCTCGGCGTCTTCGGCTACCTGCCGCTCCCGGGGGTCGCAGAGGCCAACCTCGGGGTGCGCGACCAGCTGATGGCGCTGCAGTGGGTGCACGACAACATCGCCTCGTTCGGCGGCGACCCTGAGCGGGTCACCCTGTTCGGCCAGTCGGCCGGCGCCGACTCGATCGTGCAGTTGCTGGCGATGCCGGAGGCCGACCACCTGTATACGCGCGTGATCGTGCAGAGTGCGCCGCTCGGTCTCGACAAGGGGCGGGAGGCCATCGCGGAACAGCTCGGCCGGAACGTTCTCGCGGCGCTCGAGCCGGGGGTGACGCCGGCGACGGCGACCGAGGAGCAGCTGATCGCGGCGCAACTCGAAGCCACGGGCGGCATCACCGGCGACCGCCTGAGCGTGGGGATGCCCTACGCCCCGACGCCCGGCGTCTGGCCCGTGGCGTCGACGGCCGACCGGTCGGAGCGATTGGCGAAACGCGCCGCAGAGGTCGAGGTGCTGATCGGCTACGCCCGAGACGACTTCACCCCGTTCTTCGAGTCGGTGCCCGCCCTCCGCAGGGCGCAGGAATCCGCGATCCTCCGCCCGGCGACCGTGCCAGTGGCCGCCGAGCTCACCCGGCGCGTCTTCGGCGCCCCCGCGCTCGCGCTCGCGAAACTGCTGGCCGAGAGCGGAGGCACGGTGTACACCTACCGCTTCGACTGGCGCCCGAAGGGTACGCCGTGGGGTGCCTGCCACTGCATCGACCTGCCTTTCGTCTGGGCCGACGAGCGGTTCTGGCGCGGTTCGCCGATGCTCGGCGGTACGGCCTGGTCAGACCTCGAAGCCTTCGGGGTCGTCGTGCAGCGGCAGTGGGCGCGCTTCGCCCGCGAAGGGGTTCCGGATGCCGGCTGGCCGACGTATGAGGCCAAGCGGCCCATCGGGCGCAGGATCGACTTCGCCCGGCGCAGCTGATCTCCGTGTAACCACCCTTCACGCAGAAGAAAGATGCGTTCATCCGTGGAATCCTCAGAGATGGGCACGAGGCGAGTAACGTCATGGGGGTGCTGAAGACCGACCCCGACGACGCGACCATCCCTTCCGACACCGACACCGACACCGACACCGACACGACCCCTGCCGACACACCCCTGACGAGAACCGAGACGGACTCGATCGGGTCGGCCGAGATCCCGTTCGACGCCTACTGGGGCATCCACACTGCCCGGGCGCTCGAGAACTTCCCGATCAGCCGCAGACCCATCTCGGTGTACTCCGACCTCGTCGACGCGCTCGTGATCGTCAAGCAGGCTGCGGCGCGCGCGAACGCCGAGATCGGCGTGCTGGAGCCCGAGAAGGCCCGCGTCATCGACGAGGCGTGCAAGCTCGTGCGGAACGGGGCGTACCACGACCAGTTCGTCGTCGGCGTGATCCAGGGCGGTGCCGGCACCTCGACGAACATGAACGCCAACGAGGTACTCGCCAACATCGGCCTGGAACTGATGGGGGAGGCCAAGGGCCGCTACGACCTGCTGCATCCCCTCGACGACGTGAACCGCAGCCAGAGCACGAACGACGTGTACCCCACCGCGGTCAAACTGGCGCTGTGCTTCGGCCTGAACGACCTGCTCGTCGAACACGACCTCCTGCGGCAGAGTTTCGGGCGGAAGGGCGTGGAGTTCAACGACGTGCTGAAGATCGGCCGCACCCAGCTGCAGGATGCGGTGCCGATGACGCTCGGCCAGGAGTTCCACGGCTTCGCCACCACCCTCGGCGAAGACAACGACCGCATGGAGGAGACGGTACCGCTGCTCTGGGAGATCAACCTCGGAGCCACCGCCATCGGCACGGGCATCACAGCCGATCCACGCTACGCCGATTCGGTGCGGCGGCACCTCCGTGAGCTGACGGGCTTCGAGTACGTGACGGCGCCCGACCTCATCGAGGCCACGAGCGACGCCGGTGTGTTCATGCAGCTGTCGGGCATCCTGAAGCGGTCGGCGATCAAGCTCTCGAAGATCTGCAACGACCTGCGCCTGCTCTCCAGCGGCCCCCAGGCCGGGTTCGGCGAGATCAACCTGCCGCCCCGGCAGGCCGGGTCGAGCATCATGCCGGGCAAGGTCAACCCGGTGATCCCCGAGGTCGTCAACCAGATCGCGTTCTCGGTCGCGGGCGCCGACGTCACCGTGACGATGGCGGCCGAGGGCGGCCAACTGCAGCTGAACGCCTTCGAGCCGGTGATCGCCCACTCCCTGCTGCAGAGCCTCGCCTGGCTGACCCAGGGCTGCTACACGCTGCGGGTCAACTGCATCGACGGCATCACGGCGAACGTCGAGCGGCTCGACCGGCTCGTGTCGACCTCGGTCGGTGTGGTGACGGCACTGACGCCGTACATCGGCTACTCAGCGTCGTCGGCGCTCGCGAAGACGGCGCTGCTGACTGGGCGGAACATCGCCGACCTGGTGGTGGAGGCCGACCTGATGACCCGGGAACGCGTCACCAAACTGCTCTCCCCGGCGCGGCTCTCCGGCCTCGAGACGATCACGAGCTCGATACCGATCGTGGGAGCGGCCGACATCGCTCTCGCGCAGGGCGGCGAGGCCGGGCCGTCGGTGGTCAGCGCCGATGCCGAAGCCGTGCTGAACCCGGGCGAGCCCGACCTCGACTGACCCGAGAAGCCTGCCCGGGCGGCGCGTGGCTCAGATCTCGTAGTCGGGGTCGGCCAGCTCCACCGCCCGAGTGCGGATCTCCCTGCCCTCGCTGATGTCGTGGTCGAGCCGCCGTTCGAGAATGACGTTCCGCTGCAGGTCGCGCGGAACGATCGGGATGCTCTGCTCGGCCTCGACGCCCTTGAGGAGTTCACGCGCCCGCGTGAGCTCCGCATCCACCTCGACGCCGATCACCAGCACCAGGTTCGACAGGAACAGCCAGATCAGCGTCAAAATGGCACCGCCGAGCAGACCGTAGAACTGGTCGTACGCGGCGAAGTTCGAGACGTAGATCGAGTACCCGGCCGTGGTGAGGGCCCAGGCCGCGATCGAGAACGTCGCGCCGAGCGAGAGCCAGCGCACGCGCGGCCGGCGGATGTTCGGGGTGCCGTAGTAGAGCACCACCACCGAGAAGACGGCCAGCAGGGCGAGCACCGGCCACTTGAGCACGTTCCACACATCGGCCGCGATCGGCGGCCAGTGCATCGACGAGACGATGGTGCCGGCGATGCTGGGGGTGATGATGATCGTGACGGTGATGGCGAAGAGCATCACGATCAGCGCGAGGGCCTCGATCAGCATCAGCAGGCGCAGCTTGAAGAAGCGCCGGCCCTCCTCGATCTCGTAGACCGAGTTCACCATCCGGCCGAACGCCGTGGCGTAGCTGCCGACGGTCCAGAGGGTCAGGGCGGAGCCGGCGACCAGCGTGATCACCGGATCGGGCATCTGGGTGAACTGTTCGAGAGCGAGCCTCGTCGTGTCGAGTGTCGCCTGCGGAATGAACGAGTCGATCACACTGAGAATCACCTTGACGACGTCGCCGCGGGGGTCGAGGAGTGAGACGACAGACACGACCGCCAGTACGGAGGGGAAGACGGCGAGCGCCGCATAGAACGTGAGGGCGGCGCCCGAGTCGATGCCGCGGTGGCGGAAGAAGCCGTGATAGGTGCGACGGGCCGCATAGAAGAGGGCCCGGCGGTCGAGTTCGCGGTATTCGGCATGGCTGCTGCGGTGCCGGAGGCCCGGGTTCGCGATGCCGGCGAGAGGGTTGAGCGTCTCGTCGTCTGCCGTCACCGGTCGGCCGTCTCCGTCGGGCGGCCGCCGCGGGCCTCCCGCGCGCTGCGTCGGCGCACCGCGAGCGGCAGGGCTACCCAGAGGGCGGCCAGCACGACCAGCGCGACGATGCCGACGAGCAGCCCGACCGTGTCGCCGCCGACGACGTCGAAGACGAAGACCACGGTTCCGGTCAGCACGAGCGAGACCACCGCCAGGGTCACGATGGCCAGGCGGTTGCCGATGGTGACGATCTGTTTCTTCGCCCCGAGACGAAAGAGGGCGCGGTGCACGCTGACCGGGGCCAGGGCGAGGGCGGTGGCCAGGGCCGCGCCGACGACGAGCGCGAGGTAGAGGCCGGTCTGGAAGGCCGTCAGGTCGGCGAACCGCGCCTGGAACGGAAGAGTGAGCAGAAACCCGGTGAGAATCTGGGTGCCGGTCTGGATGACGCGCAGCTCCTGCAGGATCTCGCTCCAGTTGCGTTCGAGCCGTTCCTTCTCCGGCTCGGGTGCGCCGGGCGCGCGGCCCTCGGAATCGCTCATGCAGGAATTTTACCCGGGAACAGTTGATGTGGAGGTCTCGCGCTCGGTCGACGGCTCGTGCGCCCGGCCGTACCCGGCTAGAGTGGAACCGCCGCCCATCTGAGGAATCATCATGACGACAGGTCTTCCCGCACAGCCCGACCAGCCCCGGCCCGATCGCCCGCAGCCCGATCGCCCGCAGCCCGATCGCCCGCAGCCCGACCACCCGCAGGCTGCCACGCCCGTCTACGCTGCCACGCCCGAAGCCGGTGCGCGACGCAGGCCGGTCAGCACGGCTTTCGTTCTCGGCGTGGTCGCGATCTGCGTGCTCAGCTTCCTGTTTCTCCTGGTGATCGGCTACGTGGTGCTCTCGGTCGGGCCGGCTGCCGCCCTCATCTGTGGTCTTCTCGCGCTCGTTCCGCTGACGGCGGTTCTGCTCGTCGTGCGGCTGATCGACCGGTGGGAGCCGGAGCCGCGTGGAGCCCTCTGGTTCGCCCTCCTCTGGGGTGCCGCGGCCTCCGTCACCCTCGCGCTCCTCGTCGACGCCGGGGTGCAACTGTTCGTCTACGCCGCCAGCGACGGGCAGGCCCTGCCGAGCGACACGTTCGGCGCAGTCGTGCAGGCGCCGCTCGTCGAAGAGTCGGCGAAGGGGCTCGGGGTGCTGCTGATCTTCCTCGTGCTGCGACGCACGTTCGACGGGCCGGTCGACGGGCTCGTCTACGCGGCGACGGTCGCCGGCGGGTTCGCGTTCACCGAGAACATCCTCTACTTCGGCTCGTCCCTCGTCGAGGGCGGCGGCGTCTCGCTCGGGGTGACGTTCGCGCTCCGGGGCATCATGGGGCCGTTCGCGCACGTCATGTTCACGGCCTGCACGGGTATCGCGCTCGGCCTGGCCTCACGCAGGCGGGGTTTCTGGCCGGCCGCCGGGCTCTTCCTGCTCGGGCTGTTCTGCGCGATGCTGCTGCACGCGCTCTGGAACGGCACGACCGTCGTCGCCGACGGTCTCGAGGGCTTCCTGTTCGCCTATGCCGTCATCCAGGTGCCGCTGTTCGCCGGGGCGA
>NZ_PSTT01000035.1 GCF_002931235.1 Subtercola sp. Z020
GACCTCCGTGGCCTGAAGAGATGTCAGATACCTCCACTAAGCCCCGGAGGTCCTCCTCAAATCAAGCCCCGACTGTCACCAACGTCATGGCCGAGTACACCTAGCGCGCGGTAGATCGTCGGACGGCTAACCGAGAAAAGGTCGGCGATCTGCTGCACAGTGTGTTCGCCTGATGCATACAGTTTTTTTGCCTCGGCAATCCTTGCCGGGGTCATTTTTGGCTTGCGCCCTCCGGTTCGTCCCCGTGCGCGCGCGGCAGCCAGCCCGTCTTTGGTCCTCGAAACCATCATCTCGCGCTCGAACTCCGCGAACGCGGACACCATTGTGAAGAAAAGTCGCCCCTCGATTGTCGCGGTATCGATTCGCTGCTCAATGACCTCAAGGACCACCCCCTCTTCCTTGAGCCAGTCAGCTACGGCGAGCAAATCTTTCGCAGAGCGACCGAGCCGGTCGAGTCTGGTTACCACTAGCGTGTCGCCGTGGCGGAGAGCATCTCGACACCGATCCCATTCGGGCCTGCTTGCCTTCGTGCCCGATGCCTTCTCGACAAACAATTTGTCCACCTCGGCCATAGCAAGCGCATCGTGCTGTGCGCGGAGGTTCTGATCCGACGTGCTGACTCGCCCGTAACCAATTCGCCTAATTGTCATTGTTTGAATGTAACGCAAACGTTGCTTGTGTGACATTGAATAAGTACACGAGATTCGAGAAATTTGTTCGGCTTGTTCTCGGCGTTGCCTTGCACCTGTCGAGATGTAATAGAAACCATCGTTTGCAATACCCCCGTTTCAGGGAATGCTTCTACTCAAGCGCTTCGTCACTACTAACCGAAACTTTTACCAGACTCACAAACTCGTCAACAAGAGCAGGATCAACGAAGAATTCGACTGCGAAGTCGAGATCGATAGGGAGATCCGCACCATGTGATCTCTGCTCGCAGGCTGCTTCGACTCGCGACGTGAACGTGGTGACGAACTCGCGGCACGCCTCAATCGGCTGATCCGCAAGCGCAACGAGCGCCTCGCGAGCCGAGTCTGTTTCATCACCTAGTTGAACTGCCCGAATCTCGTCGGTCCACTGCAACATCTGAGCATATGTCGCTGCAAATCGTCGCGACAGGTGGTGAATCAGGGACGAATCCCCCGCTTCACCCGGCGCACCAATCGCCATTTCAAACGAGCGAGGGCTAATGATCTTCGGGATTCGAGACACGATTGTGGATATCTTCGTGAGCCGCTCGCTCGCGTAGTCCAGGAATTCGACGGCCGTGTAAGACTCGCCAACATCCATGCTGTACCCGAAGTGATAGTCCCGCCAAAGATCTTCGTAGGCCGCCATATTGATTCGAAGACAAGCGGCGAGGTAGAGGAACTCCCAGAGAGGCGGCTTGTTGGCCAAGATCTCACGGCGGCCGCTCTCGCCGAGAGGAACACGAGTCATCACACTCAAGTCGGTCATTCGGCGGCTCGCTTCTGAGCTTTGTCGGTCAAGAAAGGAGAGGGAAGGAGAGTAGACCTCAAGCCAACGCCGTTAGCACGTATTCGCATCCCCCGGTCCTGCGAGACAATCGTGAAACGTTCGGGGGAACTCGACGCGAAGTAGACGGACTGCCTTACTATCTCGTCGTCTACACGACCCAACCGCTGGTGGCCGGTTGGCTCATCGAGGAATTGAACTGTCACTTCTTGTCTCACTTTGTGGGCCGACGAGACCGCGGCTCCCGATAGGTAGGGATCAAGCATCCGGATGACAGCCCGAGCACGCTTCGCAAAGTCATTGTCGCGATCCTTAAGGTTGTCGAGTTCGTCGAGAACTACCAGTGGCAGCAATATCTTTGCCCGTTTCGCGGACGCTAGCTCCTGCCAGGGCACTTCGTTGAACATCCGTCCGTGTATCAACACATTCGTATCGAGGAGAAGGGCAGACTCGTTCTCATCGAGGTGAAGGAGTCTGCGATAGTGCTTCATTTGAGCAGAGATTTTAGACAATCGATTTAATTGGAATCTCACCTCACTCTCAATGAGAGGTATGGGCCGTTGCGTCTCTAGACCCATGGCTCGAATGTGCCAGTAGCGCTCAGTTTGAAACCCTCCCACGACGGATGGATCGGCAAACAAATTACTGACTCGCTGGTCCGCGGCTTCGATGAACATCAGGTAGAGCGACGCAGCGATCTCCGCATCGACACTGAGCCGATAGAGCCGCGCCTCCAATTCTTGGAGCACACCGTCAAGTTGGTCGCTCGCTCGATCCAGCGCCACCCCTTCATTCAAGAACATCCAAGTCATAGACGAATCGTGGCGGTGTCAAACGTCTAGTGGCGGTTGCCTCGCCGCAACGGGTGGTGAAACTGCCAGCCATCTATGCAGAGAAGACCGACTATTTCGAGAATTTCGCTATCAACCGACCGCTCCAAGGGAAGGGGTTTCTGAGCACTAACAGAAGAATCGATATTGAGGCCACCCCTGAGAGATCGCTCCGGGGTGGCCTCGTATCCTGCACGTTGAAGTGTGCCCATCACGTCAACGGCAAGCTCCTACTGGGTTTTGAACGAAATAGAGCTTCCGGTCGGCCCCAGAGGACCAAACTCCGCGTACACCTGTGCGAGAGCCAGGTCACGCTCAGCGGTCGTCGGAATGCGCCACGCCTGATCTCTCCTACGTTCACGTTCTGCTTGGAATTCGAGCGAGCCGGGGAGCAATACGGGTACGTCAGACGGGAACGGACCGAATCCAATTCTTTGATCGTCGCCTGTCACCACAGCATCGAGCCACGATTCGCCATTCCGATCCCGAGACGCTTCGATCAAGGCTTCCGTCACGGTCAAGGTGTCCCCGCGACGACCGATGTACGAAGGGAAGAAGTCGCCGGTGGACAGTGTCACTCCTGTCGCGAGAATGTGAATCTGATCGCCCGGCTTGATAACGGTGGTCTTGGTTCCTGCGGTCATGAGATGCCCCTTCCTGGGCTGTTGAGTGGTCAATGGACTAGCGCGTTGAGGTTCTCGATGAATCCCAGATCGCTGAATTCGTGCTTTTCCATCTCGGCGATGAGGTCTCTTCCCGATTCGTGACGGGAGACGAATGATGCGACTGCTCGAACGACGGTGTTGGAATCCGCGATGAGTTCGACGATTGCGGCATCATCGATTCCCATTTGCGAGAGCAGAGCGAGAACGATCTTCGCTTCTGAATCGGCTGCCCGGATTTCGACAGAGGTGGTACCTGTCTGGCGCGCGATGAGACGTGTCTCCCTAGCGCTGTCGGCAAGGTCCACTAGACGGGTCAGGAGCGACGGCGGTGCGGCGGAGGTGAATAGCGCGCCCGCTCGAAGTTGTTTCGACAGATGGGCATTTGCGTGTCGGGACAACGCCGACACCGACACGTCAAAAATCGATGAGATCGACACTAGCGAATCGCCCTGCGCGAGCAGGTTGTCGATTGCTCGACTGTCCCGAGAAGTGCAGATACTGCACTTTCGCCCGAGCTTGGTTTCATGAATCATGGCGACCCCCGCCCAAAGATGCTGACCCACATCAGCTTGCCGAACCATTCGGCTCACCTGTCTCGCCGGTGGTCGCGTTACGAGAAGTCGGATTCGTCTCGAATCATCCCGTAATACAAGTATATCACAACTTTGCTACAAAGGTTGGTACAATAGAGAGGCTCTTACGATTCCTCATTCTCCTCGTAGAGCGGCGACAAGATCTCGCCGAGAGGCATCTCGAACGCTGCTGCCAGTCGGAACCACGTCAGCAGGTTTCCCCGCGATGGGGCGAGGTCTATCCGATCCCGGCGACGCTTCCCCGACTCGATGGCGACGAGAGATGCTCTGCCTACTCCTGAACGAGCGGCGAGTTCGTCGTAAGACCACCCGCGATCATGACGCAATCGAGCCAGTGAACGGCGGAGTGCATCGAAGTTTGGCTGTTCGGAAGAAGGGGCATGAGTCACCCTACGATTCGAATTGAAGACGGATTTGTCTTTGTTATGGCTAACCAGCACAATATGGCTAACCAGCACAGTGCACTAGGAGCTAGACATGCAACGCAGCAAAATTGCCCTCACCCTGCTCATGACCACCGCTCTGGGAATCGGACTCGCAGGCTGCGGAGCGGCAACCGCGACCCCGCCCCCCAATGCCGCACCTAGGCAATCCGAGATAGCGGCCCCATCAGCAGAACCTACGAAGACTCTGCCCGCCACAAACACCAATGGCAACCTTGAAAAGGCCATTGGCGAAGATGGAGCGGTCGTCTTCGCTGGTGGAGAAGAGAACGCATTCACCTTCAAGGTGACAAACATCGAGGTAAACCCGGACTGTACGGGCGATGGATCGTTCAAGGTTCCGTCTAAGAACGGAGAGTTCGTGGCGCTAACTTTCGAAATCACGACCAGTGCGGACTACTTGAAGGTCATGTCGGGCGGTGAGCCACTGCGGCTGTTCTGGCAGGACTGGAAAGGATATTCAGCTACCGGGACGGTCGTTGAGAACGGGCCGAACGGTCTTACCTGTTTCGCCCGAGACGAATCGATGCCTCTCGATATACCGGCAGGAACAACTTCGACGGGAAAGTTTGTGCTTGACCTCGATCCCTCTGCTGCCTCAGTCGGATGGAGTCCTTCATACGTCCGGGGTCAAGACAAATCAGGCTGGGAATGGGCCATCCCCCAGTAATACGCGTAGCGGCTACAAATTTGCCTCAAGCCGCGTGTGGCGCTCTGAGACCATGAATATGCCAGATGGAGGCATACTACAATCCACGCTGAAATTAACTCAGCGTGAACCTGGTGGCCTATGAGAGGCGTTCCTGTGGAGTGCGTGGTCAACGGTTGCAACGAGACTGCCGAACATGCATTCGACGTGTCATTTTCCCCCATGCGGGTAACGTACGCCGCTTGCTTTCGGCACCATGCCGCGATCATGCGAGGCGAGTTTTTCGCACAGGGCACCGACCCGGCCCGTGGCCTGGCTGGCGTAGTGGCCACGCCGAGGCGAGATAGCTAGGCAACCTATTGAGCACTGCGGAGTTTGTCTTCAAGAGAGTTCGAAAACTGGTAGCGTCGCTGCCCACGAGTCGCTCGTTGAAACTCATCCCACAGTTCAACTGCCTCAACTTCGCCCGCCCGAGCGGCAGCGAGAAGATCCCCAGCACAGTGAAAGCCCGATTGGTTAGAGGTGAACCGGGGACTATCTTTCATCACATATCTGGTCGATTGCCTTGAGGTCGCTGGGTCGATCAGCCTCACGTTCTGGCCGGTAGAAGCCGCCTCAATCCCTGCCGATGCGGCCGATGCGATCCACCTTTCAGCAAGCGCGTTTGAGACAGGGAGCGCCGAGACTTTGTCGAAGTCGTTTCCAGAAAAGAAGTACAGGTGAAGGTGCGGATGCCAACCGACCTCTTCGGAATAGGTAAGTTCAATAACCCAGCCGTATCCGCCGATGTTGTGGGTTTCACGAAACTTCACCCAGCCCCTCCCGCTAGTGAACCGCTTCATTGAAGCTTTCAGGCCCACAAGGGTAGTTATGAGCGGTTGCCCTGCTTCATGACGCAGGGTGAAAGTAGCGAAGAGCGTCGAGGGAGAAAGTTCAATACACCGCTGAACTTTATCGGCGAATCTCCGTAGGCATATCTGAGTACAAGTCGGGCATACCCAAGAGTTGCCGCAACGCACCCGGTAGCTCTCGCCTGCGGCGCTGACCACCCTCATGCCTGACTTGCAGTATCGGGTGTTCTTGTAAAGGGCAGTTAGAGCAGCATCCTGCTGAACAGACCATTGAGGTCTTCTTACCCTCAAGGCTTCGGGGGGAAGACTTCTTACGTCTTTTGATATATGGACAGGTGAAAGAGTGATTGCGGGCATGAACGAAGGGCTTTCAGGAAGGCGAATAAATTCAGCGGTTGAGCCGCTGTGCTTCCTGTCTTCATCCGAACCGGCCTAGGCATTGTCCGATGATAGATACCCGCCCGTCGCAATGGGGCGCACTTCAATTTTACCAGCCGTACCGACCGAATGTGCGGAGTTTGAAACTCAGTCCACGTCTACGTCTACCAGGCTGCGCTCAGGGCACTTGTAGCGCCATCAGCGAGGGACGTGGCGTATTTTCCATACACATCCATCGTGACGGCGATAGAACTATGACCGAACGCCTTGCTGACGTGTTCTACCCGAGCGCCCTGTTCGAGCATTATTCGTGCGGCTGTGTGGCGCAGGTCGTGGAATCGAATTTCGCGCAGGCCCGCCATCCTCTCGACCCGCTTGACTTGTTTGCCGACGGTGCTGGGATAGAGCGGTCCGCCATATTCGTTCGTGAATACGAGGCCGCTGTCATCCCAGTGCTGACCTGCTTCAATCCTCTGGATGGCCTGCCTGTGCTTTTGGCGACGGAGAGCGTCCACTACAAAACCCGAAAGTTGCAACCGACGAAGGCTGCTTTCGGTCTTCGGCGAACTGAGTTGAAGCGAGACTCCGCTCGTGCCGTTTGTTCTTTGCACCCGCTTCTCGGCGAGTGACACTTCAACTCGCAGGGAACCCGAATCCAGGTCAATCGAACTCCACCGAAGCCCCAGCGCCTCCCCCCGGCGTAATCCCAAATGCACGGCGAGTAGCAATACGCTCTCAAGGTATGAATCGCGCCCCGCTGCGGCGATAAGTTTCCGGGCTTCGGGGAGCGTGTACGGCTCCTTTACTTGTGTGATTTCGCCCTCCCTCCTGCCAACAGTTCGCGACCGGGCGACAGGGTTGGATACGACCATTCCCTCAGCGAGCGCAAATCTGAATACGGCACCGAGCACTTGGCGAGCCGCCTTCACGGTGCTGGTGCTGAGGTTCCTCTGCCGCAAGCCTGACACCCACTGGTTTACGTCCTGGGGGCTGACTTCCGAAGCTAGCTTTTCCGCAAAGGTTGCCTCGATGTGGGAGCGCCAATGGTATTGGTAACTCTGCTTTGTGCTCTCGCGGATTGTGTCTTTCAGCCCGAACTCAAGCCACGAAGCGGCGAGTTCACCGACCGTTAACGACTGTTTGTCCCTCAACTTCATCGAGTCACGATCCGCGCAAAGCTGGCGAAGAGCCGTTTTTGCTTCCCTCTCGGTACGACAAACCCGGCGCTTGCGATTCCGTTTCCCTTCGGCGGTCGTACCCATGTCAACCGCTGCGATCCACTTGCCCCGACCGTCTTTGAAGACCGTCCCGTTAGCTTTCGATGTGGTAGCTGCGCTCATCGAGACACCTCCGCTCGCATCTCAGTACGCCCGGATGGTGACTCCTT
This sequence comes from Subtercola sp. Z020, assembly GCF_002931235.1. Taxonomy (GTDB): domain Bacteria; phylum Actinomycetota; class Actinomycetes; order Actinomycetales; family Microbacteriaceae; genus Subtercola. Next base: position 7,273 of record NZ_PSTT01000035.1, read on the forward strand.
GATTAGATCTTCAATCGCATCGATAGGGATTCGCACGCTTGAACCGATGTGGATGGTGCGAAGTCTCTTCGCCTGGATCAGGCGATAGACAGTTGACCTCGACACCGAGAGACGATAGCCCGCGTCGTCAATGGTGACCGCGTTTCTAACGTTTACATACGTGATGCTCCACTCTTCTTGCAGGCATTCCCAGCGTGAACGCACGTCAAAGTGCGTGAGGGGCGTGCGGACTATCCGCAGTCTGCCTGTGAAATTGGAGTCCGATGGCGAGTAGCCAGACTCAACAATCTCGTGAGGACTACAAGGTATGCCTCGACATTTTTCGGAGCGAATCGACACACCCTCCCGGACGTTAACAGTGAGTAAATTCGGGCAAAAAAAAGACCAAGGCCCCGGCTGGATGGCTATCGGTTTGGATATCCATCGAGCCGGAACCTTAGTCTGGGTTCCTGCGCTTGCTTGCAGTTGCAGGGTTGTAATGGTGCGCCCGGAGGGATTCGAACCCCCGGCCTTCTGATCCGTAGTCAGACGCTCTATCCAGCTGAGCTACGGGCGCAAATCACACAAGAGATGACTTTACCACAGGCCGGGGGTGCGCAACGCCGCTACTGCGCCGCGTAGCCACCGTCGACGAGGTGGTAGCTCCCGGTGATGAACGATGCGCCGTCGCTCGCCAGGAACGCGACCAGCGCCGCGACCTCCTCGGGCTGCCCCAGGCGACCCAGCGCGTGCTTCGCGGCGAGCGCGGACTGCGCCTCGTCGGTGAGGTTGGCGTCGACCAGCGGGGTGTGGATGAAGCCCGGCCCCACCGCGTTCGTGCGCACCTTCGCGTCGCCGTACTCCAGGGCCGCGTTCTTCGTGAGACCGACCAGACCGTGCTTGGCGGTCACGTACGCCGAGGACTGCGCGATGCCGACGCTGCCGAGCACCGAGGCCATGTTGATGATCGACCCGCCGCCGTTCGCGGCCATCGCGGGCAGCTGCGCCTGCAGCCCGTAGAAGACGGCGTTGAGGTTGATCTCGATGACCTTGCGCCAGCCGTCGAGGCTGTAGTCGGCGATGGTCGCGGCCTCTCCGCCGATGCCGGCATTGTTCACGGCGATCTTCAGGGGCGCGAGAGCGTTGGCCGCGTCGACGGCAGCCTTCGAGAACTCGGGGTCGGAGACGTCGCCGACGAGCGACTCAGCGGTTCCACCTGCGGCACGGATCTCCTCGACGACGGCGTTCGCACCCTTCTCGTTGAGGTCGGTCACCAGCACCGAAGCACCGCTCGCGGCGAGTTCCAGGGCGATCGCGCGCCCGATTCCCGAGCCTGCTCCGGTGACGATCGCTGAGCGGTCTGCGACATCGTATGTTGCCATGATCTTCGTGCTTCCTTCGTGAGGACGACGTTCGGGGTGAACGAGTACATCCAGTCTGCCACTTTTATCCAACAGATGTCGGTTAGTCTGGACGAATGGATGCCCGACAGCGCCGAAGCCGCGACAACCTCCGGCGTGCCATCCTCTCGCTCGCCGCCGACACCGCGGCCAGCGGCATCCTCGCCTCCGAGGTGGCGGCCGCTGCCGGAGTGAACCGCTCCACGTTCTACGACCACGCCGCGTCGCCGACCGCCCTGCTCGAAGACGTGCTGCGGGAGGAGCTCGACGCACTGCGCGAGGAGTTCCTGAGCGGGGCATCCGCCGGCGACGCCGCTGCCGCGATCGCGGGGGTCACCCGCTCCGTGCTCGAGCACGCGGAGCAGCACCGAGCGATCTACCTCTTGGGGCTCGATGAGAACAGCGGGCCTGCGAGCCTGCACCCGATGCTCTCATCGCACTTCGAGGCATCCATTCGCCTGCTGCTCGCCCAGCACACCATCACCTTCGACAGCGTGGGCGTGGGCGCGCTGCCTGACGCGCTGGTCGCCGAGATGGCGACGCGCATGGTGGCCGACGGCTCGGTCGGCGCGATTCTGGCGTGGCTGCGCTCCCCCGCGCCGCGGAGCGTCGACGCATTCCTCAGCGCGTACGCGCAGCTGCTGCCGGCCTGGTTCCCGTTCGCGGCCTGAGGCGCCGACAGCTCAGGCCGCGAGCTCACCGAGCGGGGTGAAGGGCAGGCCGAGGGCCGACGCGACGAGCGCGTTCGTCACGGCGCCATCGTGAACATTCAGGCCGCGCGCGAGGGCAGCGTCGTCGGCGAGCGCCCTCTGCCAGCCCTTGTCGGCGAGCGTCAGAACGTAGGGCAGCGTGGCGTTGGTGAGGGCCGTGGTCGAGGTCTCGGGAACGGCGCCCGGCATGTTCGCGACGCAGTAGAAGACGCTGTTGTGCACAGGGAAGATGGGGTCGTCGTGGGTGGTCGGCCGGGATCCCTCGAAACAGCCGCCCTGGTCGATCGCGATGTCGACGAGCACGGAGCCCGGCTTCATGGCCGCCACCATCTCGTCGGTGACCAGCTTCGGCGCCGCGGCGCCCGGGATGAGCACGGAGCCGACCACGAGATCGGCGTCGCGCACCTGCGCCGCGATCTCGTACGCCGACGAGGCACGGGTCTGGATGCGCCCGCCGAACTGCACCTCCAGTTGCCGCAGGCGGGGCAGCGAGAGGTCGATGACCGTCACATCCGCCCCCATGCCGAGCGCGTTCGCCGCGGCGTGCTCGCCGGCGACGCCGCCACCGATGACGACGACCTTCGCCTTGCGGGTGCCGGGCACACCACCGAGCAGTACGCCGCGCCCGCCCGCTGCGCTCATCAGGTGGTATCCGCCGACCTGCACAGAGAGGCGGCCGGCGACCTCGCTCATCGGCGAGAGCAGCGGCAGTGAGCGGTTGTCGAGTTGCACCGTCTCATAGGCGATGGCGGTCGTGCCGCTGGCGAGCAAGGCATCGGTGCACGCCCGGCTGGCGGCGAGGTGCAGGTAGGTGAAGAGCACCTGGCCCTTTCTGAGACGACCGTATTCCTCGGCGATCGGCTCCTTGACCTTCAGCAGCAGGTCGGCCTGCGACCAGACCTCGTCTGCCGTGTCGAGGATGCGCGCCCCCGCGGCTTCGAAGTCGGCGTCGGTTATGCGCGAACCGAGGCCCGCCCCGCCCTGCACGACCACATCGTGACCCCGGCGGGCGAGCTCGTGCACGCCGGCCGGCGTGATGGCGACCCGCTCTTCGTTGTTCTTGACCTCGCTCGGAATGCCTACGCGCATGATCGCCTACCTCTCGTCGTCGATGTCTGACAAGTCTGCGAATACCGCGTTTCGAGTGTGTGAAATCCGAAGGAATGATGACATTTCGGTGTGCTGGCGCAGTATCTTCGGTTCAGGAGGCAGAAGCTGATGGTTACCTCGAACAATCCACGGTCGTCCGGCCCGCTCGACGAGGTCGACAGCCGTCTCGTCGAGCTGCTGCGTTCGAGCGCACGGATGCCCAACAGCCGATTGGCGGAACTGACCGGTATTGCGCAGTCGACCTGCATCGCCCGCGTGCGTTCCCTTGAGGAGCGCGGGGTGATCACGGGGTACTCCGCCCGCATCTCGCCGTCGGCGCTCGGACTCACGTTGCAGGCGCTGATCAGCGTCAGCATCAAGTCGGGGGCCCGGCACAACCTGTCGTCGTTCAGCAGCGACCTGCGCGCGCGGCCCGAAGTCGTCGAACTGTTCTTTCTCGGGGGTGCTGAAGACTTCGTGCTTCACGTCGCGACGCGCGACAGCGATCATCTGAGAGAGTTCGTGGTGTCGAACCTTTCGGCACACCCGGCCGTCGCCTCGACCCGCACCAGCATCGTGTTCGAGCACATCGTCAACTGATCCTCTCCTCCCCAGGCGCCCCGTTGTGAACGCTGTCCACAATTTTGCGCTGCGGTCTTGTCGACGCTCTGACCGGAACGGTACTTTGGGCGAACCGGCGACAGGCGCCGGGCAGACCGAGAGGCAGGCGCCATGAGCACAGTCGAGAGCTACCACCAGGGAGTGCCCTGCTGGGTCGACCTCCTCACACCCGATGTCGAGGCAACGCGCACCTTCTATGGCGAGCTGTTCGGCTGGGAGTACGACGCGCGCCCGATGCCCATGGAATCGGGCGAGACGGCGTACTACTACATGGCTGCGCTGGGCGGGCGGAACGCCGCCGGCCTGATGCAGGCGCCGGAGGCGGGCGCCGGCGCCCCGAGCTGGCGCACCTACTTCGCCGTCGACGACGCTGAAGCCTCGGCGGCTCGCATCCCCGAACTCGGCGGTACGGTGCTCCTGCCGCTCGCCGAGATCCCGGGGTCGGGGCGAATGACGATCGCCGTCGATGCGGGCGGCGCAGTGTTCGGCCTCTGGCAGGCGCAGGGCCACATCGGCTCGGCCGCCGTCAACGAGGCGGGGGCTCCGATCTGGCACGAGCTGCAGTCCGGTGACGCGCCCGCCGCGGCGACGTTCTACGAGTCACTGACGGGCGATGGCCGTGAGGTCACGAGCATGGGCGAGTTCGACTACATCAGCCTGACGGCCGAGGGTAAGCCGGCCGCCGGCATCATGCCGAAGCAGGATGAGGCGCAGCCGACGGACTGGCTCGTCTACTTCGGTGTCGACGACGTCGACGCCTCTGCGGCGCAGGCCGAAGCGCTCGGCGGCAGGGTGGTCGAGGCGCCGTACTCGATCGAAGGGGTGGGGCGCATGGCGGTGCTGGCCGACCCGCAGGGCGTCGTCTTCGCGATCATGAGGGGGTAGGCAGGGGGGCGGGCAGCGGCGGTAACGTGTGGTCATGGCTCACCTTCTGCATTTGGATTCCTCGGCCGACCTCGACCGCTCGCGTTCGCGTTCCATCGGTCGCACCTTCGACGCTGCCTGGCTCGCCGCAGACCCGTCGAACACAATCACGCACCGAGACCTGCACGTCGATCCGCTGCCGCACCTGGCTGATCCGTCGTTGCACTGGCCGCCGCGCCTGCGCCCGGCCGGTTCCCACCCGCCCGTCGAGGCCGAGGAGCTGCAGAGGGAGCTGATCGAGGAGCTCGTCGCCGCCGACGCGGTCGTGGTCGGCGCTCCGCTCTACAACTACTCGCTGCCGTCGACGCTGAAGGCGTGGATCGACTACATCCACGTGCCCGCGGTGACCGCGCCGTTCGACGTCGACACGCAGCCCATGAAGGGCCGGCCCGCCGTGATCCTCTCCAGCCGCGGCGCGTCCTACGATGCCGGTACTCGCACCGCCGACTGGGACCACGAAGTGCCGGCGATCAGCCTGATCCTCGGCAACGCACTCGGCATGGAGATCACAGTGATCACGACGAGCCTGACCCTGGCCGACAGCGTCGCAGCCCTCGCGGCGCAGCTCGACCGCAGCACCGCCGAGCTCGCGGCCGCGCACGAAGCGGCGCGCGAGGTCGCAGGGCGGCTCGGCTCCACCGCCGCGACCGCCTGACGCGCCGCCGGTCGGCGGGCAGGGCCGCCGGTCGGCGGGCAGAAGTGTGCCGGTCGGGGCGGCGCAACCCCCCGGGCGCAAGTTGATGGGGCGAGCCCCGGGTGCGAACATCGGATGAGCGGCCACCGGTGCCGCAGTGGTGAGGTGCAGCATGCGGATCGTCGTCGTCGGAGCAACCGGAAACCTCGGCACAGCCAACCTCCGGCGCCTCCACGAGGCGCGGGCCACGGCTGACATCGAGATCGTCGGGGTTGCGCGGCGCACCCCCGATGAAGCAGTGGCCCCCTACTCCGACGTCGAGTGGCACGGCATCGACGTCGGTGCCGACGGCGCAGTGCTCGAACTGACGCGTGCCTTCGAGGGGGCGGATGCGATCATCCACCTCGCCTGGGCCCTGCAGCCGAGCCACGATGAGCCGGCCATGTGGCGCACGAACGTGACGGGTACGGCGAACGTTCTCGCTGCCGCGGCTGCAGCCGGTGTCGGCCACGTGCTCGTCGCATCGTCGGTCGGCGCCTACAGCGTGGGGCCGAAGCACACCCGGGTCGCCGAGAGCTGGCCCACCGGCGGCATCCCCACATCGCACTATGCGCGGCACAAGGCGGTCAACGAGCGCGCGTTCGACAGGTTCGAGCGGGAGCATCCAGGCATTCTGCTCACCCGGTTCCGGCCCGGGCTCGTCTTCCAGGAGGGGGCGGGCCACGAGATCAGCGGGCTGTTCCTCGGCAAGCTGCCGATGGGGTGGCTGAAGTTCGTGCGCCCTCCGGTGCTCCCGCTCCCGGTCGAGATGGTCTTCCAGGCGATCCACGCCACGGATGTCGGCGACGCGTTCTGGCGCGCAATCGACAGGCGGGCATCCGGAGCCTTCAACATCGCCGCCGAACCGGTGCTCGACCCGCAGGTGATCGCCGATGTGCTCGGCGCCCGGCGCGCGGTGCCGGTGCGCCTGGTCGCGGTGAAGTTCCTCGTCTGGCTGACGTGGCGGCTGCGCATCCAACCGACGCCGCCCGGCTGGGTGGACATCGCCGCCTACGTGCCGGTCATGTCGACAGACCGAGCCCGCGATCTGCTCGACTGGCAGCCGACGGTTTCGTCGACCGACGCCCTCGCGGCGATCGTCTCCGGCCTCGCGCACGACACCCGCACGCCGGGCTCGGGTCCGCTCGGTGGCTGAGGCTCAGCGGCTGAGGCTCGGCGGTTGAGGCTTAGCGGTTGAGGCCCTGCGGCTGACGCCCTGTGCTCAGAGGCCGCGGCGCTCGAGCCGCTCGGCCTTCCGTTGCGCCGCCGACGCCTGCAGGTTCGACACCATCACCAGCACCTCGGGCAGGCTACCCAGCAGGAATGCCGCGTAGAGCGGCACCGACACAATCAGCACACCCCACGCCGCGATGAAGACGGCGAGGCCCGTGCGTCCGCCCGGCCGCACCGCGATCGGCGGATCGGGGAACTCGCGCCGGGCGCCCTCGTCGGGGTCGGTGTGCGATGCAAACGGCATGTCTCGCAGTATCGCACCCGAACCCGCGCGACGGCTGCGCGCGGCGATCCGACCTGCGACGTCCGCCGTGCCGCGCTTCCGCACCGCGGCGCCACCCCGCTGCCCGCACTGCCGCACCGCCGCCCTTTCACGCTGCGCTCCCGGCCGCCAGTGCTGACAGCGTTACCCGAATGACGTCGAGGCCACCGAATTCCGACCCCCGCGCCGAGACGGGCGATCCCGCCCCGGGCGCTGGCTCCGGGCATCCCGAAGCAGGCGACCGCGAAGCCCGCCCCTCTCGCGCCGCGCGAACCGACCGCCCGAATCCCGCCGACGGCCCCGACAAAGGGCCGACCGGCGAAGTGCGCATCGACCGATACGTCGGCGGCCGCGACCTCACGCACTGGTACACCCCCGCCGGCCGCGTGCTCGTGCGCTCGACCGAGGCCGTCACCACCCGGCTCGGGCCGAACGGGGCGCTGATCCTCACGCTCGTCATCGGACTGCTCATCGCGTTCGGACTCAGCGCCGCCGGCGTGCAGATCTACGACGCGGTCACCGACGACGATGGCGTCGCCGGTTTCGACGAGCCGATGTTGAACGCTGCGATGACCATGCGGTCCCCTTGGTTCGACGCGCTGGCGACGGGGTACACCACCATCGCCGGACCGATCGGCATGCCGATCATCGCGGTCGGCGTGCTGCTGGTGCTGGCCATCAAGCGACACTCGTGGACTCCGGTCATCCTCATCGTCGCAGCCGGCGGCGGCTCAGTGCTGATGACGATCGCCGGAAAAGACCTGATCGGACGCACCCGGCCGCCGCTCGCCGACGCGGTTCCGCCCTACGAGTACTCGCCGTCGTTCCCGAGTGGGCACACCCTGAACGCCATCGTCGTGGCCGGCATCATCGCCTACCTGCTGATCCTCCGGCGCGAGACGGTGCACGGCCGCGTGCTGATCATCTCGGCCGCTGCGCTCTTCGCGCTGACGGTCGGGCTCAGCCGCGTCTTCCTCGGCCACCACTGGTTCACCGACGTGCTCGCCGGCTGGGTGCTCGGCGCCGCCTGGCTGGCGCTCGTCATCACCGCGCACCGCCTCTACCTCACGGCTCGCCGCGACCGCGACCCACGCGCCGCCCCGCCGCCGCCCTCTCCCGCGCCCGCAACGTCGACCGACGCGACCCGGCCCGGGCCCTCCGACTGACGCCCAAACGAGGACGACGCGCACGATGCGTCCACATGGCCGCCAACGCAGCCGTGATCCTCGGTTACGCTCCAGGGCGGGCCGCGGGCGGTGGGCGGGGCGGGGCCGCGTACACCCGCGCGGCGCGGCCGGGCAAGCCCCGCGCCGCGGGCGGCGGCGCGCCCGATACTGGAGGGCAGATCATCCATTCGCCCGCGGGCGAGCGCACGAACGAACGAAGGAGCCGCCCATGCTGAGCACCAAACCGATCGGCGTCGTGCTGCTGTCGCAGAACCTCGCGAAGTCGCGGGAGTTCTACGCCGACACCCTGCAGCTGACCGTTCTCGAGGAGAACGACTCCGCGATCACGTACGAGTCGGGCGGCACGCGCCTCACCGTGACCGCGAGCGATGTCGGCAGCAAGGATGAGCAGACGAAGGCCTCGTGGCAGGTCGACGACCTGCGGGCCGAGCTCAACTGGCTCGAGACGCGCGGCGTCGCGCCCCAGGAGTACGACTCCGACGAGCTGAAGACCGTCGACGGCATCGCCGACCGGGGCACGGCGTGGTCGGCGTGGATCCTCGACCCCGACGGCAACGCGCTCGGCATCGAGCAGCAGAAGTAGCCTCACGGCGGGCCGCGGCCTGCAAAACTGTTCGCACGTGCACCTCACGTTTCGGCCGCGCCGAACGTCTACACAGTGATGAACATGAAACAGCCCTTCGAGAAGGTGGTCGCCGAGCACGGCGCGACGGTCTTGCGCGTCTGCCGCGCCGTCGTGGGTGAGCACGATGCCGACGACGCGTGGTCGGAGACGTTCCTCGCCGCGCTCGGGGCATGGCCCGACCTCCCCGACGGAGCGAATGCCGAGGCCTGGCTGGTGACGATCGCGCACCGGAAGGCCATCGATGTGGTGCGGGCGCGCCAGCGGCGACCGTTCACCGTGGTCGCGATCGAGGGCCTGCAGGAACGAGCATCCGGTGCCGGGGCGGGCGGCGCGGTCCGCAACGGGCGGGCCGGCCGGGCCGCTGGCGACGCGACCGCTGGGGGCAACTCGCCCAACCTGTCGCACCGCCCCGCGCGCTCGCAACCCGGGCACCCCGACCACGACGACGCGATCGACCTCTGGCGGGCGGTCGGCGCCCTGCCCGAGAAGCAGCGCCTCGCCGTCGCGTACCACTACCTCGGCGGGCTCGCCTTCGCCGACGTCGCCGGCCTCATCGGGGGCAGCGTCGAGGCGGCGCGACGGGCCTCGTCCGACGGCGTCAGGGCACTGCGGGCGAATTACGCGGACGCTGCTGAGAGCACCCCGAACGGCGCTGCCGCAGCTGGCGCCGCCGGGCATCCACTCCTCCACACGGAAGGTCTCGACCGATGACTGTGCACACCCCTCCCTCGTTCGTTTTCGCTCCGAGTGACGCTGAGCGGCAGGAGCTCGACGCGTCGGTCGCGACGCTTCACCGGCGGCTCGAGCAGCAGGCTCTGGATACCCGGCTGCTCGACCTCGCGTACACCACTGTCGACTCCCCCGTCGGGTCGCTGCTGCTCGCCGCCACGCCGATCGGGCTGTTGCGCGTCGCCTACGACGTGGAGGGTCACGACGCGGTTCTGGAGACCCTCGCCGAGCGGGTGAGCGCGCGGATCCTGCGCGCACCGGCCCGACTCGACGCCGTCGCGTTCGAACTCGAGGAGTACTTCGCCGGTGCACGGCGCGCCTTCGACGTGCCGCTCGACCTGTCGCTGTCGAGCGGATTTCGGCGGGAGGTGCAGCGGTACCTGCCGTCGATCTGGTACGGGGCGACGGCCACGTACCAGGAGGTGGCATCGTCGGTGGGGAACCCGCGGGCCGTGCGGGCGG
>NZ_PSTT01000023.1 GCF_002931235.1 Subtercola sp. Z020
GGGAGCCAGCGAGGGAGCTGGCGCGGGGAGCTACGCGGGCTGGCCCGCCCCCGAGCCGGGCCAGCCCGCGTAGCTCCCCGCGCCAGCTCCCTCGCTGGCTCCCCGCGCGAGCTTCCCGCGAGACGGTCAGCTGCGGGCGAGACGGTCAGGTCTGCCTGACGGTGTCGCCCGCAACCGTCCACCTCAGTTGCCGGATGCGCCCGCCGCGCTCACCCAGGCCTCGACCTCGTCTGCGGTGCGCGGGATGCCGGCCGACAGGTTCTCGGCGCCGGTCGCGGTGACGAGGATGTCGTCTTCGATGCGCACACCGATGCCGCGGAACGACTCCGGCACCGTCAGATCGTCGGGCTGGAAGTAGAGGCCCGGCTCGATCGTGAACACCATGCCCGCCTCCAGCACCCCGTCGAGGTACATCTCGCGGCGGGCCTTCGCGCAGTCGTGCACGTCGAGCCCGAGGTGGTGGCTCGTGCCGTGCACCATGTAGCGGCGGTGCTGCTGGTTCTCGGGCTCGATCGCCTCCTCTGCGGTCACCGGCAGCAGCCCCCACTCCGCCGTCTTCGCCGCGATGACGCCCATCGCCGTCTGGTGGATCTCGCGGAACCGGATGCCCGGCCGCGCGATGGCGAAGGCGGCGTCGGCTGCCTCGCGAACGGCTTCGTAGATCATCCGCTGCTCGTCGCTGAACCGCCCGCTGACCGGCAGCGTGCGCGTGATGTCGGCCGTGTAGTACGAGTCGAGCTCGACGCCCGCATCGACGAGGATCAGGTCGCCCGGCAGCACGGGGCCGTCGTTCCGGGTCCAGTGCAGAATGCAGGCGTGCGGGCCGGATGCGGCGATCGTGTCGTAGCCGACCGTGTTGCCGTCGAGCCGGGCGCGCGAGTTGAACACGCCTTCGACCAGGCGCTCGCCGCGCTCGTGGGCCGAGCTCCGGGGCAGGTCGGCGATGATGTCGTCGAACCCGCGGGCGGTGGCGGCCACGGCGAGCCGCATCTGGGCGATCTCGTACTCGTCTTTCACCAGCCGCATCTCCGCGAGCTCCTGCTCGAGCGACGCGGAGCCGGCGGCGTTCTCGGCCTGCTCGGGCTCGGTCGAGAAGGCGATCGTGGGGAGCGCCGCCTCGTCCTCCTCCTCGATGGCCGCCTTCCGCACGGCCTCGTCGAAGAGCGTGGTGAGGTCGGGGTCGGCGTCGCGCACGAGCAGCGTGTTCTCGTCGCTCGTGTGCAGCACAGCATCCAGAGCCGCAATGCCGTGCGTCGTCAGCGCGAGGTCGCTCGCCACCTGGGCGAGGGACGGGCGCGGCCCGATCCAGAACTCGCCGATCTCGGGATTCGCGTAGAACTCGTCGGAGTCGCGCCCGGCGCGCTCGCGAAAGTACAGGGCCGCGTCATGGCCGCCGCTCGCGGAGGGCTCGAGCACGAGGACCGACCCGGGCTCGGAGTCGCTGCCCCAGCCGGTCAGGTATGTGAACGCCGTGCTGGCACGGAAGGGGTAGTCGGTGTCGTTCGAACGCTGCTTGAGCCGGCCGGCCGGGATCACCAGGCGCTTGCCGGGGTACTTCGCCGACAGGCGCTCGCGGCGTGATGCGGCGTAGGCGGCCTCGTCGCGAGCGGGCGGCAGCACGTCGGTGCGCTCGGCCCACTGGCTGGAGATGTACTGCTTGAACGAGTCCGAGCCGGGCGTGGTCGAGCGGTTCGAGGTGGCGCGGGGGGCGGTTTCTGTGGTGTCAGCCATGCCTCCATTCTCGCGCAGTCCGGCCGGCGGCGGGTGCGCAGAATCGAGGGCGTGTGGCGGCAGAGGGTTCAGCTGCGCGTCAGGGTGGCGGTGATGGGCCGATGGTCGCTGCCCGCGTCGTCTTCCGTCTGGATCACCTCGGCCGAGACGACCTTCCACCCGGTCGTCGCCAGCACATGGTCGATCTGCGTGCCGACCAGAGCGGGCAGCCAGGCGGGCCAGGTGCCGACCGCCGCGGTGCCGCCGACGAGGGCGGCGTCGGTGCATCCCGCGTCGCCGGCGTCGGCCGGGTCGCCCCCGAGGTGGTCGAGGGTCGCGTTGAAGTCGCCGGCGACGATGGTGTTCGGGGTGCTGCAGAGCGTGTCGACGAAGGCGAGGTCGTTCCGCCAGTCGTCGAGGTTGCCCGGAGTGGGGGCGACCGGATGCACGGCGGCGAGCGTCGGACCCTCACCGTTCACCGGTGCCACCACGAGGCTCGGCGGGATGCTGGTGTCGCCGAAGCGGTCGATCGCTGCGTACTCGCCGAGTGCGGCTGAGACGAGGATGGAGGTCGAGTTGCCGGGGTAGCTGCCGTGCGACGCGGTCTGCGCCCACATCGGGCGCCCCGCGGTGGCCATCAGCCCCGCGACGGCGGTGGCGGTCTCTGCGGTGGTCTCGGGCAGAGTCACCACATCGGCACCGAGTCGGAGGGCGAGCGCGGCGATCGTGCGGGCATCCACCGCGCCACCGAGGGTGTTCCAGCTCAGCACGACGACGTCGGCCTCGGCGGCCACCGGGGTGGTGCCCGCGTGCCCCGACCCGGGCGAGAACCCGCGCGACGCCAGCACCGCCGCATTGCCCCCCGCGAAGAGCAGCAGCACGACGGTCAGGAACCCGAGGAACCGGCGCAGTCTCCGCGCCACCAGCATGCCGAACAGCAGCAGAACCGCCAGCACCACGGCGCCGGCGGCGAGGGCGGCGCGGAAGGCGACGAGCTGGGCCACCCCCTGCAGGTGTTCGAGGCCGAAAGCCTGTGGCCAGGCCAGAACGACGAGCGTGACCAGCGCCGCCAGGCCGATGATGCCGAGGATGATTCGCGCGAGCATCCGCCCACTCTAGGGTCAGGGAGCGTGTTCGCGAAGCATACGATGGGCATATGCCCGAAGTTGCTGCTGCGTTCCGCGGACCCATCGATCTGCACACGCACTCGAGCGCGTCAGACGGCACGGAGACGCCCTACAACGTCGTGCGTTCGGCGAGCGAGGCGGGCCTCGGCACGCTGGCGCTGACCGACCACGACTCGACCGCGGGTTGGCCCTCGGCTTCCGAAGCGGCGCGCGACTACGAGCTCACCCTCATCCCCGGCATGGAGATGAGCACCCGGCTCGAGTACACGAGCGTTCACCTGCTCTCGTATCTCTTCGACCCCGTCGATGCTGCGCTGCTCGCCGAGACGGAGAAGATCCGGGATGCCCGGCTCACCCGTGCACGCCAGATCGTCGACCGCATCTCCGCCGACTACGACCTCACCTGGGAAGACGTGGTGGCGCAGACGGAGGAGGGCGCCACGGTCGGCCGCCCGCACATCGCCGATGCGCTCGTCGCGAAGGGGTACGTGCCCACCCGCAGCGATGCGTTCGAGGGAATCCTGCACTGGCGGGCCGGCTACTTCCAGCCGCACTACGCGCCGACACCGCTCCGCGGGGTGGAACTCGTGGTCGCGGCCGGGGGAGTGCCGGTGCTGGCCCACCCGGGTATCGGCCCGCGTGAGCGAGTCATTCCGGAGAAGAACCTCGCCGCCCTCGTGGATGCCGGGCTGTTCGGCCTCGAGATCGACCACCGCCAGAATTCGCCGGAGGGCAAGCAGCGCCTGCGCGAGCTCGCAGCGACGTTCGGGCTGGCGATCACCGGCTCGAGCGACTACCACGGCGAGGGCAAGGCGAACCGTCTTGGCGAGAACACGACGCGGCCCGAAGTGCTCGAAGCGCTCATCGAACGGGCATCGGGCTGGCAGCCGGTCTACGGCGCGGTCACGCGCACCCTCTGAGCCGCCGACCTCCCACTCCGACCCCTCTGAATCCGACCCCTCCCATCCCGACCCTCACCCCTGAGCAACCGTGAAGCGACCCGCAGCCACCCTCCTGATCGTCGGATCCGCCATCGCGATGCTCGTCGCCGGCATCGCCGCTGTGCTGGTGGTCGCGCTCGTCGTGTCGAACCTCCGCGCGCCGGGTGCTCCGACCGCCGGGGCTCCGACCGCCGGGGCGCCGCCGGCCGCCGAGCCGCCTGGCGCCGGCGCCGGCAGCGGTTCGGCCACGCCGCCACCCGGTGAAAGGCTCGCGGACTACACCTTCGGCCACACCGCCGCCGTTGTCGCCCCGAACGGGCCGGGAGCACCCACCGAACTCACCGAACGCCTGCCGTTCCGCCTGGGTGCAGACGTGACGAGCCTGCGGCTGCACGTGCGCAACTGGGACTACATCGGCGACCGGCCGATCCCCGGCGCGATCGACATCTCGGGCATCGCCCTCGGCCGGGCCGCGTCGGCGGAGATCCCGGGGGAGTCCAGCGCGTTCGCGGAGGCCCCTCTGCTCGTCAGCCCCGGATCGACGCTCACCGATGGCGAGGAGTACGTCAGCGACTGGCTGGATGCCTCATCGATCGGGTTCGAGAACGGCGTGCCGTTCATCCTGTCGCTCGGAATCTCGGCGCCCGCCGGGGTCGAGCTCGGAGCCGCGGGCAGCGTCGCCTGGCGGGCCGGGAGCGCGGAACCTGCGCTGGTGACGCGCGAGTCGTCGGTCGGCGACTACTCGATGGATGCGTCGTTCCTCGACATCTGGCTGGAGTACACGCTGACCAGTGACGAGAAGCTCGTCGTGGTCGCCGGGCACTCCCTCAACTCGGGTGCGAACTCGGCTGCGGCAGAGCATCCGCATGCGGGGGAGAACAGTGCCTGGCACCAGCTGTGGGCGAACGAGAACGACGGCCTCGCGGCATCCCTGTCTGCGCCGGGTTCGTGGACGACGAACTTTCCGCCCGACTCGCCGAAGTGGGAGCTCTACGACGGGCTGCAGCCCGACGCTTTCGTGCTCTGGTCGGCCTCGAACGACCTCGCAGGCGGCCAGAGCATCGACGTGCTGCGGTCGGCGTGGCTGGCGGCGCTCGGGCGAGCGCAGGAGCGGTGGCCGGATGCCCGGCTGTTCGCCATGACGGAGCCGGGCCGCGGCCTCACGGGCCCCCTCGAGGCGAACCGCGTGCTCTGGAACGCCTCGCTGAGGGCCGACACCTCGGGCCTGTTCACCGTCATCGACGCGGATGCCCTGCTGAGCGACCCCGACCGGCCGAGCCTGCTCGACCCCGCCATCGACGGTGACGGCATCCACCCGACGCCCGCAGGCAACCAGCGCATCGCCGACGCCTTCGAGAGGGCCCTGAGCGGTCGCTGAGCGACTCCCAGACGTCGCCTGCACGGTGCTCGACAGCGGTGCTCGACAGCGGTGCCCGACGTGTGCCCGCCGCGTGCCAGCCGTGTGCCCGCCGCCTGCCGCCGCGTGCCCGCACGGGCGTTCCGTCATTCGGGGGAGCCACGGCCGCGTGCACGAGAACCGCGGGATAGGTTTTCGACCGAGGGGGAGAACGAGGAGAGCATGAGCGCGCCGCGGAGAGCATCGGCATTCCGGGAGGATCTGGAGGGCATCCGGGGCATCGCACTCGTGATCATTCTGCTGACCCACCTCATCGAGTGGCCGACGGGCGGTTTCGTCGCTCTCGACGTCTTCTTCGTTCTCTCGGGGTATCTCATCACCGGCCTGCTGCTGCGGGAGTACCGGCTGACCGGCACGATCTCGCTGTCGGCGTTCTACCGTCGCCGCATCCGTCGCCTCCTGCCGAGCGCCCTGCTCGTGCTGGTCGTGACCTGCCTCACGGCCCTCTTCGTGTTCATCGCGTCACGCGCCCTCTCGACCCTGTGGGACGCGCTCTGGTCGGTGCTCCTCGTCAGCAACGTCAACTTCGCCCTGAACGGCACCGACTACTTCGCGACCTCGCTGCCGCAGAGCCCGCTGCTGCACTTCTGGTCGCTGAGCGTCGAAGAGCAGTTCTACCTGTTCTGGCCAGCCATCATGCTCGGTCTGCTCCTGCTCGGCGTGGGCGCGCGGCGGGCCGTGACGGCCCAGAGTCTTCGGCCCGTCGTCGCCGGCATCGCCGTGATCGGCGTGCTCTCGTTCGCCTGGGGCGTCGTGCAGTCCGACCTCGACCCGCAGGTCGCCTACCTCTCGACGCTCACCCGCGCCTGGGAGCTCGCTGCCGGGGCGCTGCTCTGCTTCGGTACGGCGCTCTTCCAGAGGATTCCGCAGGCCGGGCGCCCCGTTCTCGCCTGGCTGGGCTTCGCCGTCATCATCGTCTGCACGTTCACCTACAGCCCGGCGCTGCACTACCCCGGCTTCTGGTGCCTGGCACCTGTCGCCGGCGCCGCGCTCATCATCGTCGCGGGCATCGGCGGCCCGAGCCACCTCGTCGTCACGACGAATCCCGTCGCACGGTACCTCGGCAGAATCTCGTACACCGGCTACCTCTGGCACTGGCCCGTCTTCCTCGTCGTCGGCGTACTGTTCGGCAGGGAGTCTCTGCCCTACCTGTTCGGAGCCCTGCCGCTGGCACTCGTCGCTGCCGCGCTGACCACCCACTTCGTCGAAGAGCCGATCCGGCACTCGAGGTGGCTCGAGCGTCGCAGCCGTCGCTCGCGGCGCAGCACCCCGCGCGAGCGTGCGCAGCGGCTCCGCATCGGGTTCATCTCGACGGGCGTCGCGGTGGCGATCGCCCTGGTCACGGTGATCGCGCTGGCGCCGAGAACGCAGGTCGCCTCGCTGCCCGTCGCCTCTGTCGTCGACCCCGGTGGCGCATCGACGGCGACGGATGCGACCGGCACGGCGGGTGCGACCGGCACGGCGATCGATAGCCCGACAGGCAGCCCGATCGACACCCCGATCGACACCCCGATCGACACCGAGAAGAAGCGCCTCGCCGACGCGATCACGGTCGGCCTCGACACCGCGGACTGGCCGGCCGGGCTGACTCCCGGCCTCGACGATCTGGGCATGGCCGCCTACGCACCGCAGTGGACCCGTGACGGCTGCCTCGACGTGAACGAGGAGAACATCGACCGCTGCGTCTACGGCGACGCATCGCTGCCGAAGACCGCGGTGCTGCTGGGGGATTCCGCGGCGATCAGCTACCTGCCCGGCCTCGAGCCCGCGCTGAACGGCCTGGGCTACCGCATCCAGGTGCTGACCCACGCGCAGTGCAGCTTCGCGAACGTGCAGGTGCTCGGCCAGTCGGCAGACGGCCAGGCCGCGCCCGGGTTCCCGGAGGTGTGCGACTCCGACCGGCAGTGGTCCATCGACAGGGCCCTCGAGATGAAGCCCGACCTGATCGTCATGACGGATGCCGAGAGCGAGATCGGCGCCATGGTCGTCACCGGCGACGACCAGCGTTTTGCCGCGATGAAGACCGGTCTGACCGATTCGCTCACGAAGATCGCGCCGATCGGGGCGCCGATCGTCGTGCTGGCCGGGCCCCCGCAGACCGTCGTGCTGAGCGCCTGCGCGACCCGGTTGAACCACCCGGGCGACTGTGTCGAGCCGGTGAGCAACACCTGGCTGAAACTGCTGAAGGTGCAACAGGATGCGGCCCAGGCGGTCACGGCCACCAGCGCCCAGCCGGTTCAGGTCGTCGACACCAGCGCCTGGTTCTGTTCGGCGAAGGGGGCGTGCCCGCCGTTCGCGGGCGTCACCACCATCCGGGCCGACTCACTGCACCTGACCTCGGTGTACGCCGAGAGCCTCGAGCCCATCATGGAGCTCACCTTCGCGAGCCTGCTGCCCCCGGCCTGATCGCGCGAGCGTCAGCCGGCGAGTGAGACCAGCGCCTGGGCGACGGTGAAGATCGCCAGGCCGGCGAGCGAGCCCACCACGGTGCCGTTGATGCGGATGAACTGCAGGTCTTTGCCGACCTGCAGCTCGATCTTCTGGCTGGTCTCCTCGCCGTCCCAGCCCTCGACGGTCTCGGAGATGACGGCGGCGATGTCGTGACGGTAGCTCGAGAGCAGGTGTGCCGCCGCGTTCTCGACCCAGGCATCGACCTTCGTGGCCAGCACGGTGTCTGTACCGAGTCGCTCGCCGATGTCGATGACCGTCTGCTCGATGGTCAGCCGCAGGGGGCTCGCCGGGTCGGCCAGCGCGGCCAACAGGGCGTCTTTGATCGACTGCCAGGCGGTCGCGGCGAGCTCGCGGATGCGGGGGTCGTCGAGCAACTGCTCCTTCACACCCTCGACGCGCAGCCGCATGAGGGGGTCGTGCTGCAGCTCCCCGGCGAGTTTTCGCAGGTAGTCGTCGAGGGCGAGCCGCAGCCGGTGCTCGGGGTCGGCCTGCACCGCCTGCACGAATCTCAGCGCCTCGCGGTAGACCCGATCATCCACCACCCTGTCGACGAACGACGGCAACCAGGTCGGCAGACGTTTCGAGACGACCTCGCCGAACGAATCGGGGTTCGCCACGAGCCACTCTTCGGCCTTGTCGATCAGCAGGTCGACGGCCTGGTGGTGCTGGCCAGAGGCGACGATCTTGCCGGTGAGCACACCGAGGGCCGGTGACCAGTCGCGGCCGACGACGTGCTTGCGGGCGAGGCCCTCGATGACCCCGCGGATGTCGTCGTCGCTCAGAAAGGCCATGGCCCCGGTCAGCCCGGCCGACAGTTCGCCGGTGAGCCGCTTCGCGTTCGCGGGCCTGGCCAGCCAGCCACCGACCACGCGGGAGACGCCGACGGAGGCCAGCTTGTCACGCACGACCGCTTCTGAGAGGAAGTTCTCCTCCACGAACTCGCCGAGGCTCGCCCCGATCTCGTTCTTGCGGGTCGGGATGATCGCCGTGTGCGGAATCTTCAGGCCGAGTGGATGCCGGAACAGCGCCGACACGGCGAACCAGTCCGCCAGCGCACCGACCATGCCGCCCTCGCTGGCCGCCCGCACGTACTCGAGCCACGGGTAGCGGCCCTGCAGGGCGAACGAGACCGCGAAGATCACGGCCATGATCACGAGCAGCCCCGTCGCCAGGAGCTTCATGCGTTTCAGCGCGAGGAGCTTGGCCGTGTCGGCGGGGGTGAGCGTGACGAGGGTCGCCCGGCGTGCGCGCCGGCTGCCGGAGGCCAGGGAACGGCCCGTTCTACTCGGCGCGGGGCGCGCGGCCGCGGGAGCGACTGCGGCGGCGCGGGGCGCTGTTGCCGTCGTGGTGCTCGTGGCCGGCTGCAGAGGCGTGGCCGCCTGCTGCGGATGCCGCGGCATCCGCCGAGGGAGCGTCGGCGTCGCCCGAGCCGGTGAAGCTCACCGCGGTGGTCTCGCCGCGCATCCGGCTGCCGACCGCGTCTGTGGTCGATGCGCCGGTGGTCGATGCGCCGGTGCCTGCTGCGCCCGCTCCGCCGCGGCGACGGTTGCGCGAACGCGCGGGGCGGTCACCACTGCCGTCACGGTCGGTCTCGGGGGCCTCGCGGGGGATGCGGGGCGGCCGCTGGGCGCCCTCGAGGGCGGAGACGGGTTCGTTCGAGACGCCGACCCGCGTGGTGTCGCGGGTGCCGCGACCGGTTCCACGGATTCCGCGGTTGTCACCGCTCTCGGTTTCCGTGCTGGCGCCGCCGCTGCGGGCACCGCTGTCGACGCTGCCGGATGCGGTCGCTGCGCCGTCGCGGGAGCCCCGGCCGCTCGCTCCGTCGCGGGAGCCCCGGCTGCTGCCCGCGGTATCGCGGCCACCGCGGCCGCCCTCACGCGGCGGCCGGCCGCCGTCACGCGAACCGGAGCCGCCACCCTGGCCGCCCTCGCGGGGCGGGCGGCTGGCGGCGGCCTCTGCACCCTTGGCGGGCGGGGTCGGCTTCAGGCGGCCCTTGACGCCCGCGGGGATGTCGAGGTCGGTGTAGAGGTGCGGTGACGAGGAGTAGGTCTCGACCGGCTCGGGCTGGCCCATGTCGAGGGCCCGGTTGATCAGCGCCCACTTGTGCAGGTCGTCCCAGTCGACGAACGTCACAGCGATGCCGGTCTTGCCGGCGCGGCCGGTGCGGCCCGCGCGGTGCAGGTAGGTCTTCTCGTCTTCGGGGATGGTGTGGTTGATCACGTGCGTGACATCGTTCACGTCGATGCCGCGGGCGGCGACATCCGTGGCGATCAGCACGTCGCGCTTGCCGGCCTTGAAGGCGGCCATGGCGCGCTCGCGCTGTTCCTGGTTCAGGTCGCCGTGCACGGCAGCGGCGTTGAAGCCGCGGTCGCCGAGTTCTTCGACGAGCCGGGCCGCCGCACGCTTGGTGCGCGTGAAGATGACGGTCTTGCCGCGGCCCTCGGCCTGCAGGATGCGCGCTATGACCTCGTCTTTGTCGAGGTTGTGGGCGCGGTAGACGACGTGCTTGATGTTCGCCTGCGTCAGGCCCTCGTCGGGGTCGGTCGCGCGGATGTGGATGGGCCGGTTCATGAACCGGCGGGCGAGAGCCACGACCGGGCCCGGCATCGTGGCCGAGAAGAGCATCGTGTGCCGGCCGGCGGGGGTCTGCGAGAAGAGCTTCTCGACGTCGGCGAGGAAGCCGAGGTCGAGCATCTTGTCGGCCTCGTCGAGCACCATCACCTTGACGTTGGCCAGCGAGAGCAGACGCTGCCCGGCGAGGTCGAGCAGGCGACCGGGTGTGCCGACGACGACCTGCGCGCCCGCCTTCAGCTGCTCGATCTGGCCTTCGTACGACTTGCCGCCGTAGATCGCGATCACGGTGGTGGGCCGGTTGGAGGCGGCGAGCTGGAGGTCTTCGGTGACCTGCACCGCGAGCTCGCGGGTCGGAACCACGACGAGGGCCTGTACACCCGGCTCGGGGTCGGCGCCCAGCCGCTGCAGCAGGGGGAGGCCGAAGCCGAAGGTCTTGCCGGTGCCGGTCTTGGCCTGGCCGATGATGTCCTGGCCCTCGAGGCCGAGCGGGATGGTCTGCGTCTGGATCGGGAACGGGTGCAGGATGCCCTTCGACGCGAGGGCGTCGACGAGGTCGGGCTCGATCTTCAGGTCGGTGAAGGTGGTGTTGGTGAGGAAGGCGTCGCCGACCAGGGGGTCGGGCGCGATCACGTCGATCACCTCGACGGGTGCGTTCAGGTCTTCGGGAAAGGAGGGTTCGGTGAGAGTCACGGTGCGTGGGCCCTGTCAGGTCAGTGGGTACGTCGCGGGCGCCCGGCGCACTCTGTGGTCGGTGCAGTCTGCAGTCGATGCAGGAGTGAACGGGGGAGCGTAGTGGCCGGCGATGGCGCCGGGCGGCGGCGTAGAGGCCCCGATTCGTGTCAGGGTCGGCTCCCAGTTTAGCGGCACGGGGCTGTGCACCCGCTGTTCGGCGCGCAGGAGAGGGCGATCGTGTGCGTGCTGCAGGCGAACAGTCGTATGCCGCCCGGAGCATGTAGCGCCGCGCACCCCCCGATCGGCGGCCTGCTGCCCTCCGCTAGAGTAAGCGGGTGTTCGAATTCCTCCGGCGCCCGACGGTGCGCATCGACGTTCCGCGGCTGCGTCCGCGTCGAACGCCGAATGCCCTCCCGAAGGTCAACCTGGCGGAACTGACGCCCGAGGTGCTGCCCTACCTCGGGCAGGCGGCGTACATCCAACTCGCCATCTTCGAGGCGATCGCCCGCGCGGTCATGCTCTCACCCACGGTGCGTGCCAAAGAGGCGCTCGGGCCCGCCGCCGGCGAGGCACTCACGAAGCACCAGAAGCTCGTCGCCGAACTGAAGCGCCGGGTCGACGACCCGTCGAGCGTCATGGCCGCCTTCGCTCCGGCCATCGACTCCTATGCAGCGGTCGTTCGCGGGTCGGACTGGTACGAATCGCTCGCCAGCATCTACCTGACGGCGGGTATTCTCGACGACTTCTTCGTGCTCCTCGCCACCGGGCTCGAGGGCGAGATCGGCCCGCGCGCGGCCCAGATCGTCGATGGCGAGGCGAGCAGGGAGGCGATCGTGGGCCTGCTGAATGACGCGATCGGCGAAGACGCCGGCCTCGGTTCGCGGCTGGCGCTCTGGGGCCGGCGCCTCGTCGGCGACACGCTGCTGGTGGCCCGGTCGGCCATCCACCACACCGACAATGCGCGAACCGACGAGGAGCGTATCGAGCCGGTGTTCACCGAGCTGATCGCGAAGCACAGCCGCCGCATGGACGGGCTCGGCCTCACGGCCTGACGCTCTCGCGCCTGTCGTCAGGGCCGGTCCAGTTCGCGGTGCACGGCGGCGAGACCGGCGACGACCTCGGCGAAGCTCGTACTGAGCGGCGACAGGCCCACACGCAGCCCTTCGGGCGCTCGGAAGTCGGGGATCACCCCGCCCTGCCAGAGCTGCGCGACGACCTCACGGAAGCGCGGGTGGTCGAGCGTCACGTGGCTGCCCCGGGCGGCGCTGTCGCGGGGCGACGCCACGGTCACCCCGAGGGGCAGCAGCCAGGCATCCGCCAGCTCGATGGTGAACTCGGTGAGCGCGACGGACTTCGCACGCACGGCATCGATGCCGACCTCGCCGATGAGCGCGACCATGTCGCGCATCGCGAGCATCCCGATCACGGGCGGCGTACCGCTGATGAAGCTCTGGATGCCCGGGGCCGGCGTGTAGCCCGGGCCCATCGCAAAGGGGTCGGCGTGACCGAACCAGCCCCAGATCGGCTGTCGCAGTTCGTCGTGCAGCCCGGCGCGTGCGTAGACGAAGGCGGGCGAACCGGGACCACCGTTGAGGTACTTGTAGGTGCAGCCGACTGCGAGGTCGACCCCCCACTCGTCGAGCCGTATCGGCACGCTGCCGACAGAGTGGCAGAGATCCCACACGACGAGGGCGCCGGCGTCGTGCGCGATGCGGGTGAGCGCTTCGACATCGGCGAGGTGGCCCGAGCGGTAGGCCACCTGGCTGGCAACCACGACCGCCGTCTGGCTGCCGACTGCCGCTTCGAGCAGGTCGGCGTTGAGGCCCGATCGCCGGGAGGTCTCGACCCAGCGCACGGTGAGCCCGCGCTCGGCCGCGATTCCCTCGACCAGGTAGCGGTCGGTCGGGAAGTTGTCGCTGTCGACCACGATCTCCGAGCGGCCGGGCCGCGCGTCGACGGCGGCCCTGATGGCCTTGTAGAGCAGCACCGTGGTCGAGTCGCCGATGACCGTCTGGCCGGGGGCGGCGCCGAGGGTCGCCTGGGCGAGTTCGTCGCCGATCTGCGTCGGCAACAGCATCCACCCCTCGTCCCAGCCGCGGATGAGGCGCTCGCCCCAGGAGTCGGAGACGAAGGAGGAGAGGGTGGCGGCTGTGGTGAGGAGGGGGCGGCCGAGCGAGTTGCCGTCGAGGTACGAGACGACGGCCGCGGCAGGGTCGGCGTCTGCCCCGCCCGCAGCTGCCTCTGCCGGAGCGGCGAACAGGTCGCGCCGACCGGCGAGCGGGTCGACGTGGTCGAGGTGTTCGGCCCGTTCGACGAAGTGGTCGAAGCGGTCGGGAGCGGGCATCCGGAAGCCGCTAGTTCGTGCGCGCTTTGGGGCTCAGCAGCGCGCTCAGCTGGGCGCGGTCGCGGTCGCGGCGTCGACGCCCGAGCAGGGGCGTGACCACGGCGACGATCGCGGCGGTCAGCACCAGGGTGATGACCCAGATCCACCCACCGTCGTACGGCAGGCCGGCCCAGGTGAGCACCTCCCAGAGGATCGCCGCCGAGCCGGCACCGAGCGCCGGCACCAGCAGCGCGCCGTGGGTGTCACGGAGCGGGAAGAGGTACCGGCCCAGCAGGCCGATGATGATGCCGGCCAGAACGACGAAGAGGAGTTCCATGGGCGGGCGGTACTAGCCGACGAAGCCGATACGGCGCGACTCTTCGGTGCCGATCTCGATGTACGCGACGCCAGCCACGGGAACCAGGTAGAGCTTGCCCTTGTTGTCCTTCAGCGAGAGGTGACCGCTTCCGCTGGTCAGCGCCTGCGACACCGTCTGCTCGATCTCGGCCGGGGACTCGTTGGTCTCGAAGCTGAGTTCGCGGGGGGAGTTAGTGATGCCGATACGAATGTCCACCAGGTAAGCCTTTCGAATTGTCGTGGTCTGTGACCAGATCCACCAGCCCAGATTACGGTAGAACGGATGCCCGGCCTGCCGATTGGGGGGCGCTCGGCACTCGCCGTGAGCGAACACGGCCGATGTCGGCGGTGCGGGTTAGCGTGGTGCTGTGCCCACCTCCCCGTCATCGTCCCGAGTGCCGTCGCAGCGTTCCGAAGAGATGCGCGCCGCCTCGGTGGGTGCGGAGTCGCTGCGTGCCAGGTCGCTGCTCGCCGAACCGCTGCTCGCCGAACCGCTGCTCGCCGAATCGCTCTTCGACGGCTCGTTCGTTCCTGCGGTGCCGCTCGATGCGTCGCAGCTGGCCGTGCTGGCGATCGCCGACGGCATGAGCGGGGCGGTGATCGGCGCGCCGGGGTCGGGCAAGACACTCACGCTGATCGAGACCGTCGCCGAACGCATCGAGGGGCGGGGCTATGCCGCATCCGAGGTGCTGGCGCTGACGCCGACGCGGCAGAGCGCGACCCGGCTCCGCGACCGGCTGGCGCTCCGTCTCGGCGTGCCGACGAACGGTCCGCTCGCCCGCACGGTGAACTCCCTGGCGTTCCAGCTGGTGCAGGCGGCGCGGGCACTCGAGGGCGCCGAGCCGCCCACGCTCCTGACCGGCGCCGAACAGGATCGCATCATCGCCGAGCTGCTCGACGGGCACATCGTCGAGGGCCTCGGCCCAGAGTGGCCCGAGCCGCTGACGGCCGACGTGCGGGCGCTTCGCGGGTTCCGCACAGAACTCCGCGAGCTGATGATGCGCGCCACGGAGGCGGGGGTCTCGCCCGAGCAACTCGCGGCCCTCGGCCGGCGGCACGGTGTGGCGGAGTGGGTGTCGGCGGGGGAGTTCGCCCGCGAGTACCAGGAGGTGGTCGCGAGCTTCCGTGATGCGTCGCTCGATTCGGCAGAGCTCATCGCCGAGGCCCGGCTGCAGCTGGTTCGGGGCGGGGGTGCTGCGGGCGGTTCCGGCGCCCGCGGGTCGGCTGTCGGGCTCGCGGGCGTGCGGCTCGTGGTCGTCGACGACGTTCAGGAGCTCAGCCGCGGCGCCGTGACGTTCCTCTCCACCCTGGCCAGGCGCGGGGTCGCCGTGCTCGCGTTCGGCGACCCCGATGTGGCGACGACCTCGTTCCGGGGCGGGGAGAAAGACACGCTCGGGCGGCTCGGCAGCGTGCTGGGCGAGCGGGTCGAGGTGGGGGCCCCGCTCTACCTGTCGACGGTCTACCGGCACGGTCCGGGCATCCGGAGCCTCGTCGACCGGTCGACGGCGCGCGTGGGCGCGGCTGCGGCCGGGCGCCAGCGTGCGGCGCGGGTGGCCGGCGACGCGCTGGCCGCCGAGGCGGAGCACGAGGCGTCGGGCGTGCCGGCGGTGCGCCGCATCGAATCGGCCTCACCGGCGGCGGAGCTCGCGGCGATCGTGCACCTCCTGCGGGAACACCATCTGCTGCGGGGGGTTCCGTGGAGCCGCATGGCGGTGGTGGTGCGATCGGGCGCCCTCATCTCGTCGCTGGTGCGGGGCCTCGCCGTCGCCGAGGTGCCGACGCGCACGCAGACCGGTGGGCGGGCCCTCCGCGACGACTACGCGGCGCGGCACCTGGCCGTCGCTGTGGCCACGGCGATCGGTGCCGGCCCGTTCGACGACGACGTGGCCGCCGAACTGCTGCTCGGCCCGTTCGGCGGGCTCGATGCGGTGGGTCTGCGGCGCCTGCGGCTGGCCCTCCGGCAGGAGGAGCTCGCGGGCGGCGGCAACCGGCCGGCCGCGGCCCTGGTTCGCGAGAGCCTCGCCGAGCCCGGGCGCCTGTCGACCATCGACTCGGCACCGGCCAGGCGGGCCAGTCGTCTCGCCGAGGCGCTCGCCGCCGTACGGGCGCTGCATGCGTCGGGAGCGTCGATCGAGGAACTGCTCTGGGAACTCTGGAGTCGCAGTTCCCTCGCTGCGGAGTGGCAGAAGCAGGCGGCTGGGTCGGGCATTCTCGCCGACGAGGCGAACCGCAACCTCGACGGTGTGGTCGGGGTCTTCACCTCGGCGAAGCGGTTCGTCGAGCGGAGCCCGCACCGGCCCGCCACCGACTTCCTGGTCGAGCTGCTGCAGTCGGAGGTGCCCGAAGACTCGCTCTCGCCCCGCTCTGCAGGCGAAGCCGTCGTCGTGTCGACGCCGAACGGCGTGATCGGCGCGGAGTTCGACGTGGTCGTCGTGGCCGGGCTGCAGGAGTCGGTGTGGCCGAACCTGCGCCTCCGGGGTTCGCTGCTGCACCCCGATCTGCTCGGCGACCTCGTCGCGGGGCGGGAGCCCGGTGTCGTCGACGAACGTGCAGAGGTGCTCGGCGACGAACTGCGGATGTTCGTGCTCGCGGTCTCGCGGGCGACGACCCAGGTCGTGCTGACGAGCGTGTCGAGCGACGACGAGCAGCCGTCGCCGTTCGTGCGGTTGGTGCCGGAGGCGCCGGAGGGCGGCGGCGGGGGGAGTGCGGCAGGAACGGGTGCGGGTGCGGTCGCAGGCGAGGATGCGGGCGCAGGCGCGGGTGGCGCGCCGGGTGGCGGCCCTGCCGCCGCGCCGTCGTCGGAGTTCGCGCGGGCGGCTGCCGAGCATCCACTGTCCCTCCGCGCGCTCGCGGGCAGCCTGCGGCGGCGCCTCGTCGAGACCGGCGACCCCGACGCGGCTGCAGCGCTCGCCCTGTTGGCCCGGGAGGGGGTGCCGGGCGCCGACACGGCCTCGTGGTACGGGCTGCTCGAACCGTCGACCACCGAGCCGCTCGTCGACCTCGACGTTCCCGAGAACGTCGTCGAGGTGTCGCCCTCGAAGCTCGAGACCTTCGAGAAGTCGCCGCTCGCCTGGTTCATCGACAAGGTCTCCGGGGCGACGATGGGGCTCCCGGCCGGCATCGGCACGCTCCTGCACTCGGTCATGGAGGAGGTCACGGCCGACGAGTCGCCCGACCTCAGCGCCGAGGGGCTCTGGCAGCGCCTCGACGAACGCTGGGGCGAGCTGCCGTTCGAGTCGCCGTGGCTCGCCGAGCGCGAGC
>NZ_PSTT01000016.1 GCF_002931235.1 Subtercola sp. Z020
GGTGCGGCGGTGTCGGTCACGGTGCCGTCGGGTGCGGTGCCGGCGGTCGTCGTCGCAGTGCCAACAGTCACGGGGGCGTCCGTCGGTTACGTTTAAGCAGCCGAACGGGAGGGAGCCTGACGGGTGACGAGTGAGCCCCAGACGAGTGGTGACGACGTGATCAGCGACGCTACGCGCGCTGCTGCACACCCGGTGACCAACAACGCCGCGACCGACGCCCCCGTGACTGTTGGCACTGCGACGACGACCGCCGGCACCGCACCCGACGGCACCGTGACCGACACCGCCGCACCCGACGGCACCGCGACGGCCACAGCCGCGACGGCCGCGCCGACGAGCGGCGACGACAGCACCGCCGCCGCCGCGACGGAGCAGGCCGCCCCGAGCCGGTGGCAGAGCATCCGGCACCGGCTCGTCACGCCGCCCGCGATCTACGGCACCCTGCTCGTCAGTGCGATCATCGGCACCTCCGAAGACGGCGACACCGACCTCGAGATCCTCGGCACGACCGTTCCGACGCTGCTCGTGTTCTGGGTCGCCCACGTCTTCGCCGAAGCCATCGCCCACTACGGTCGGAACGGCCACCAGCGCCTCACGATGCGCCAGGCCGTGCGGTTCAGCGTCCGGCACTCCTCGGGCCTGCTCTACGCGGGCATCATCCCGTGCGGCCTGCTCGTGCTCGGCGCGGTCGGCGCGATGGAGGAGGGCGACGCGTACGCGCTCTCCCTGCTGGTTCCGGTGTTCCTGCTGGGAGCGCTCGGCTGGTTCGCCATCGCCGATCGTGGCGGCGCCTGGCACGCCAAACTGCTCGCGGGGTTTCTGACCGGCCTGCTCGGCCTGGTCGTCATCCTGCTGAAGATCGTGTTCCACTGAGAAACCCACCCGAGATGGCCCCACGCACATGAACCGCCCCACCACCGCCCTGCTCGCCGCGCTCGACGCCCTGATCGCCACGGCGATCGGCATCGGCATCCCGCTCGTCATGCTGACCATCCTCTGGGCGACCCAGTTCGACCTCGCCGTCGACTGGACGGTCTTCTGGCGCGCCTCGGTCGACCTGTGGATGCTCGGCAACGGCGTCGACCTGCAGCTCGCCCTCGCCCCGACGACCGCGACGCGGCTCGCCCTCGAGGGGGCGGCGACGCCGTTCGTGGTCAGCATCGCCCCCCTCGGATTCGCGCTGCTGACCCTGCTGCTCGGCCGCCGCTCGGGGCTGCGGCTGGGGCTCTCTCCGCATCCCGTTCTCGGCCTGGTGATCGGCGTCGTGACCGTTGCCGCGCTCGCCGCACTCGTCTGGGTCAGCGCCCAGCTGCCGGGAGCGGAGCCGACGTTCGGGCAGGCGGTGCTTCTGGTGCCGGCCGTCTACGGTCTCGGCGTCGTCGTCGGCGCGGCGGCGAGCCTCGTCAGGTCCGAGCATCCGATCGCCGGCGGTGTTCTTGCGCTGTTCGACCGGCTGCCCGCCACCGCCCGCCCGCTCGTGGCGGTCGCGCTTCGGGGCGGGGCGATCGTGGCGGCCGGGATGCTCGCCGTCGGGGCGCTCGCGACGACAGCCGGCCTCGTGGTGCACTACTCGACGGTCATCTCCCTCTACGAGTCGCTGCAGTCGGGCATCGGCGGGGGAGCGGCGCTCACGCTCGGCCAGCTCGCGCTGCTGCCGAACGCGGCCATCTGGGCGGCGAGTTGGTTCGTGGGGCCGGGGTTTGCGCTCGGCGCCGGGTCGTCGATCTCGCCCCTCGGCACGCAGGTGGGCCTTCTGCCCTCGCTGCCCCTCTTCGGTGCCCTGCCCGAGTCGTCGCCCCTCGGCTACGCGGTACTGGTCGTTCCGGTGGCCCTCGCGTTCGTGACGGGGGTCGCGCTGCGGGCCCGGCTGGTGCGGATGCCATCGGTCTCGACGGGCGTGTGGGCGGGCCGGATGATCGGCACCGGTCTCGGCGTGGGCGTCGTCGGCGCGAGCATCCTCGCCCTGCTCGCGGCGTGGTCGGGCGGTGCGGCGGGGCCGGGGCGTCTCGCCGTGGTGGGGCCGGAGCCGGGGGCCGTCTGGCTCTGGGCGTTCCTGGTGCTCGGGCTCTCGGCGTCGGTCGGGCTCCTGACGAGCGGGGTGCGCCTGCCGGGCCGGGCTGCGCGGGTGACGGCACCCGCCGGTCGGGGCGCGGCGTCGGCGCCAGCAGCCAAGGCCACACCCGCGGCCACGGCCGCCCCCGCCGCGAAGCCCACACCCACACCCACCCCCGAATCGGCCGACCCGCTGAGGCGTTAGTCTGTGGGGGTGCTGTCGATTGTCGTGCTGATCTCCGGCGGAGGATCGAACCTTCGCGCCCTGCTCGACGCGACCAGCGACGACGACTACCCCGCGCGCATCGTCGCGGTCGGGTCGGACACCGACGCAGACGGTCTCGCGCATGCCGAAGCGTTCGGGGTTCCGAGCTTCACCGTCGTTCCCACGAGTTTCGCCAGCCGCGCCGACTGGGGCGACGAGCTGCTGCAGCAGGTGCAGCAGTGGTCGCCCGATCTCGTGGTCTGCGCCGGGTTCATGCGCATCCTGCCGCCCCGTTTCGTCGAGGCGCTGTCTCCACAGCTCATCAACACGCACCCGGCCCTGCTGCCCCTTTTCCCGGGGGCCCACGCGGTGCGGGATGCCCTGGCCGCCGGTGCCCGCGAGACCGGCGTCACCGTGCACATCGTCGACGAGGGTGTCGACACCGGCCCGACGCTCGTTCAGCGGGTCGTTCCCGTTCTCCCCGGCGACACCGAGCACGTGCTTCAGGAGCGCATCAAGACGGTCGAGCGCGATCTGCTGGTGCAGACCGTGCGGAACATCGCCACCGGCACCATCGACCTCGACACCATCCACCACAGCAACAGGAGCACCACGACGCCATGAGCGGCCCACGCCACGACCCTGCCCTCTTCCACCACCGCGACCTCATCGAGATCAAGCGCGCGCTCATCTCGGTGAGCGACAAGTCGGGCCTGCTCGAGCTCGCCGGCGCCCTGAGCGCAGCCGGCGTCGAGATCGTCTCGACCGGGTCGACGGCGAAGACGATCGCCGGGGCCGGTTTCGCCGTCACCGAGGTGTCGTCGATCACCGGGTTCCCCGAGTCGCTCGACGGCCGGGTGAAGACGCTGCACCCCTCCGTGCACGCCGGCATCCTCGCCGACCTGCGGCTCGAGTCGCACATCGCGCAGCTGCAGGAGCTCGAGATCCAGGCGTTCCAGCTCGTGGTCGTGAACCTGTACCCGTTCAGCGAGACGGTCGCGAGCGGCGCTGCGCCCGACGACGTGATCGAGCAGATCGACATCGGCGGCCCCGCGCTCGTTCGGGCCTCCGCCAAGAACCATGCGAACGTGGCGATCGCGGTCTCGCCGAACACCTATCCGCTGCTGATCGAGGCGCTCGGCTCGGGCGGCACCTCCCTCGAGACCCGGCGGAACCTCGCCGCGACCGCGTTCGCCCACACGGCCGCCTATGACACGGGCGTCGCCACCTGGTTCGCCGAGCAGCTCGGCGCCAGCGCCCTGCCCGTCGACGGCCGCTTCGACCCGACGGCCCCGCTGCCCGAGAGCGGCTTCCCGAAACTCGTCGAGCGGAGCGTCTCGCTCGCCCACACCCTGCGCTACGGCGAGAACTCCCACCAGCAGGCGGCTCTCTACCTCGAACAGAACGGCCGGGGCATCGCGCAGGCCGAGCAGCTCAACGGCAAGGAGATGTCGTACAACAACTTCGTCGACGCAGATGCGGCCGTTCGCGCCGCGTGGGACTTCACCGAGCCGGCGGTGGCCATCATCAAGCACGCAAACCCCTGTGGAATAGCGGTCTCCTCCTCCACAGCGCTCGATCCGATCGCTTCTGCACACCTCCGGGCGCACGAGTGCGACCCGGTGTCGGCCTTCGGCGGCGTCATCGCCGCCAACCGCACCGTGACCCTCGGCATGGCCGAGACCGTGAAGGAGATCTTCACCGAGGTGCTGGTCGCTCCCGGGTTCGAACCGGATGCCCTGAAGCTCCTGCAGACGAAGAAGAACCTGCGCATCCTCCGTCTGCCCGCCGACTATGCGCGCCCCGCGGTCGAGCTCCGGCAGATCAGCGGCGGCGTTCTGGCGCAGACGTCGGACGGTTTCGCCGGCTACACGACCGACGCCTGGCAGCTCGTCTCCGGCGAACCGGCCGACGCCGACACCCTGAACGACCTCGTCTTCGCCTGGAAGGCGTGCCGCTCGGTGAAGTCGAACGCCATCCTGCTCGCCTCGAACGGCGCCTCGGTCGGCGTCGGCATGGGCCAGGTCAACCGCGTCGACTCCTGTCACCTTGCGGTCAGCCGCGCCGGTGCGCGGGCGGCCGGCTCTGTGGCTGCCAGCGACGCCTTCTTCCCGTTCTCCGACGGCCTGCAGGTGCTGCTCGACGCCGGCGTGAAGGCCGTCGTGCAGCCTGGTGGCTCCGTGCGCGACCCCGAGGTCATCGAGGCGGCCCAGTCCGCCGGCGTGACGATGTACTTCACGGGGGAGCGCCACTTCTTCCACTGACGAACGTGCAGAGCGCGCCCCCGGCGAGTGCCGCTAGGGTCGGGGGCATGACCCTGTTCACCCTTCGCTCGCTGCTCGCCACGGTGCTCTCGGCCGTGGTCGTCGCCGCGATCGCCCACGTCGTCGTTCTGGTCTCGTTCTTCCAGGCCAGTGGTTTCACGCCGGCATCGTTCGGCAGTGCCAATGCGTTCTTCGTGCCGCAGACGCTGTTCACGCTGCTGTTCGTGGCCGTTCTGGCGTTCGTCGGTGGCTTCCGGTCGTGGTACCTCGCCCTGCTCACCGGGCTGGTGGCGGGCATCCTCGGCGCGCTCGTCGGCACGGCCGTGCCGATCCTCGCAGCCGGCAGCGCGCTCGGTTCCGAGGTGCTCGGCGATGTGGTCGCCTCCCTGGTCGGCATCAACCTCGTCTTCGTGCTGGCGGTGGTGATCGCCTCGGCCACCGCCGGTCGCCGTGTCTACCTCGGCGTCGCCGGCGGGGGTGTGGATGCCTGGGCCGGCGCCGGGGGTGTGGATGCCGCGGCCGCCGTCGACGAGCGCCGCATCGCGATCATCCGGAGGCCCGCTGCGACCCTCGCCGACGGCCAGGTGACGCACATCGACAAGCGTGAGATCGATCTGCAGCTCGCCGACGAGCAGTGGGAGTCGTACGTCAACGTGCTCGAGAACGCGGGGTGGACGACGATCGAGGTCGACAGGGCCGACGATCTGGCCGACTCGGTGTTCGTCGAAGACGCCGTCGTCATCTTCGGCGACGTCGCTGTCATCGCGAGCCCGGGCAGTGAGCACCGGGTGGCAGAGACCGAGGCTGTCGAAGCGACGGCGCACGAGCTCGGCCTGCGGATCGCGCACATCGTGACGCCGGGAACGCTCGACGGGGGAGACGTGCTGAAGGTCGGCCGCACGGTCTACGTCGGCCGGAGCGGCCGCACCAATGCCGAGGGCATCCACCAGCTGCGGCACATCGTGTCGTCGCTCGGCTATACGGTGGTGGCCGTTCCGCTCACGAAGGTGCTGCACCTGAAGAGCGCGGTGACGGCACTGCCCGACGGTACCGTCATCGGCTACCTGCCGCTCGTCGACGACCCGAACATCTTCGACCGCTTCCTCAGCGTGCCCGAAGAGGGTGGTGCCCACGTGGTGAAGCTCACCGACGACACCGTGCTGATGGCGGCCTCCGCCCCCCTGACCGCCGAACTCATCGAGAACCTCGGCTACCGGGTGATCTCGGTCGACATCAGCGAGTACGAGAAGCTCGAGGGCTGCGTCACCTGCCTCTCGGTGCGGGTGCGCTGACGCCGACACCCAGCTTGCGGTTCACACGTTTCTCTGTGTAGCCTTCAAGGCTGCCTGAAAACACCTCACAAGGGATCACTTCACGATGTCTGCCTCAGAAGAGCAGTCGACGCTGCGCACGCTCAGCCGTCTGTACACCTACGCGCGCCCCGCGATGCCGCGCATCTCGGCGGCCGTCGGCGTCTCGCTCGTGGCCAGCCTCGTGTCGCTCGCCATCCCGCAGGTGCTGCAGGTGCTGATCGACGGCCCGCTCACCCAGGGTGACCCCTCGCAGATCTGGCCGGTCGTGCTCGTCATCCTAGGGCTCGGCGTTCTCGAGGCCATTTTGATCGCCCTCCGCCGCGTGCTGGTGCTGACGCCCGGCACGCACGTCGAGGCGAGCATGCGCAACAGCCTCTACGCCCACCTGCAGGAGTTACCCGTCGAGTTCCACGACCGCTGGCCGAGCGGCCAGCTGCTCTCCCGCGCCGTGAGCGACCTCAACCTCATCCGCCGCTGGCTCTCGTTCGGCGTCGTCATCATGGTGGTCAACGTCGTGACGATCATCATTGGCTTCGGCATCCTGATCAGCCTGAACTGGGTGCTCGGCCTCATCTTCGCGCTGGCCTCCATTCCGGTTCTCGCCTACAGCTACGTCTTCGAGGGCAAGTACTCCGACGCCGCCCGGCGCTCGCAGGACCAGGTGGGCGACCTCGCGACCTCGGTCGAGGAGTCGGTGCACGGCATCCGCGTCCTGAAGGCGTTCGGTCGCGGCCCGTTCGCCCTGAAGAAGTTCGAACGCCAGGCCGAACGCCTCCGCGGCACCGAGATCGAGAAGGCGAAGGCCGTCGCGAACATCTGGCTGTGGCTGTTGCTGGTTCCGGATGTCGCGTTCGCCGTCTGCCTCGTCGTCGGTGTCTGGCTGGCCTCGACCGGGCAGACCTCGGTCGGCGGGCTCGTGGCGTTCTTCGCCACCGCCACGGTTCTGCTCTTCCCCGTGGAGTCGATGGGCTACTTTCTCGCGATGACCTTCGACGCGAAGACGGCGACCGCACGGTTCTTCGACGTGCTCGACTCCGAGAACACCATCGTCGATCCCGAAGCGCCGACGAGCATCCCCGCGCCCCAGGGCCGGCTCACCTTCGACGCCGTGCACTTCCGCTACCAGGATGCGCCGGCCCACTTTCCCGACCTGCTCGACGGCATCGACCTCGACATCGAGCCGGGCGAGACGATGGCGCTGGTCGGCCTCACGGGTTCGGGCAAGAGCACCCTGACGGCCCTCACCACCCGGCTCTACGACGTGACCGGCGGGCGCGTGCTGCTCGACGGAGTCGACATCCGCGACCTTTCGAGGGCCGACGTGCGAACGAACATCGCGATGGCGTTCGAAGACGCAACGCTCTTCAGCGCCTCGGTGCGGGAGAACGTCGTGCTCGGTCGCCCCGACGCGAGCGACGACGAGGTGGCGGAAGCCCTCTCGATCGCGCAGGCCGGTTTCGTGTACGACCTGCCCGAAGGCCTTGCCACCCGGGTGGGTGAAGAAGGACTCAGTCTCTCGGGCGGCCAGCGGCAGCGTCTCGCGCTGGCGAGGGCGGTGGCGGCGAAGCCCCGCGTGCTGGTTCTGGATGATCCGCTCTCCGCCCTCGATGTCGACACCGAGGCGCTGGTGGAGGCCGCGCTCCGCAAGGTGCTCGCGTCGACCACCGCGCTCATCGTGGCGCACCGTCCCTCGACGGTCGCGCTGGCGGATCGCGTCGCCCTGCTGCAGAACGGCCGCGTCACCGCGGTCGGAACGCATTCCGACCTGATCGCGCACAACGATCACTACCGCTACGTCATCTCGAGTTTCGATGACGAGTCCAACCAGGCGAACGAACCGAGCGACGAGGAGGTGCGCGCATGAGCGAGACCACGGTCACCGGCGTCGAAGGCGAGGAGCGGAACGACTTCACCCGCGCCGAGAGCAAGCAGATCAGACAGCGTTCGACGGCGCTCCTCGGTTCGCTGCTGCGGCCCGAGCGCTCGAAACTCGTTCTCGGCCTGGTCGTCGTCATCGTGAGTACGGCCGCCCAGGTCGCGGGCCCTGCGCTCATCGCCTACGGCATCGACACCGGACTCCCGGCCCTGCTGAACAACGACTGGATGCCGCTCGCAACGGCAGGCGCCGTCTATCTCGTCGCGGGCATCGTCGGCGCCGTGCTCATCTCCTGGTTCACCGTGCTCACCGCGCGCATCTCGCAGGCCATCCTCCTCGACCTCCGCAAACGGGTCTTCGTGCAGACGCAGCGGCTGAGCCTCGAATTCCACGAGACGTACACCTCTGGCCGCATCATCTCCCGGCAGACCAGCGACCTCGACTCCATCCGCGAGCTGCTCGATTCGGGGATCAACCAACTGGTGCAGGGCCTTCTCTACATGCTCTTCATCGCTATCGCGCTGTTCTCGCTCGATGTGGCGAGCGGAATCATCCTCGTCGTCTCGCTCGTGCCGCTGCTGATCCTCACCCGCTGGTTCCAGCTGCGCTCGCAGAAGCTCTTCCGTACCACCCGCACGGCGTCGGCGAAGCTGATCGTGAAGTTCGTCGAGACGATGACCGGCATCCGCGCCGTGAAGGCGTTCCGCACCGAGAAGAGCAACGACCGGGAGTTCGGCGGGCTGGTCGAGCAGTACCGTTCCTCGAACGCCAAGGTCATCCGCCTGTTCGGCATCTTCGACCCCGGGCTCGTGCTGATCGGCAACGTCACCGTCGCCGTCGTGCTGCTCGTCGGCGCGTTCCGCGTCGTCGACGGGCAGGTGGCCGTCGGTGTTCTGCTGGCCGCCGTGCTCTACACGCGCCGCTTCTTCGACCCGATGGAGGAGATGGCGATGTTCTACAACTCCTACCAGTCGGCGGCTGCGGCCCTCGAGAAGATCTCGGGCGTGCTCGAGGAAGAGCTGAGTGTGCCCGATCCGGTGCGCCCCGTCGACCTCTGGACGGCGAAGGGCGCGGTCGACTTCGACGACGTTGAGTTCTCGTACCAGAACGGCCGCGTCGTGCTGCCCGAGTTCAGCCTGCACATCCCGGCCGGCCAGACGATCGCCCTGGTGGGCTCGACGGGCGCAGGCAAGTCGACGCTCGCCAAGCTGATCTCCCGGTTCTACGACCCGAGCACCGGGGCGGTGAGCCTCGACCACATCGACCTGCGCCAGCTGCACCCCAAAGACCTCCGTCGCGCCATCGTCATGGTCACGCAGGAGGCATACCTGTTCTCGGGAACCGTGGCCGACAACATCGCGATCGGAAAGCCCGGTGCCTCCCGCGACGAGATCGTGGCGGCAGCGAAGGCGGTGGGGGCCCACGCCTTCATCGATGGTCTGCCCGACGGCTACGAGACCGACGTCAACAAGCGCGGCGGCCGGGTGTCTGCCGGCCAGCGACAGCTCGTCTCGTTCGCGCGGGCGTTCCTCGCCGACCCCGCGGTGCTCATTCTCGACGAGGCGACGGCGTCACTCGACATCCCGAGCGAACGGCAGGTTCAGGATGCCCTGCAGACCCTGCTCGCCGACCGCACCGCCATCATCATCGCGCACCGGCTCTCGACGGTGGCCATCGCCGACCGCGTGCTGGTGATGGAGAACGGGCGCATCATCGAAGACGGAACGCCCGACGAGCTGATCGGCGGAACCGGCCGGTTCTCACAGCTGCACGCGTCGTGGCGGGAGTCGCTCGTCTGAGCTATCGGCCGGTGTGAGCGGTCTGCCGTTCCGGGCGGACTGCCGTTCCGGGTGACTTGGGCCATCTGAGCGATCGGCCGATCTGCCGGGGGATGCTGCTACGGAGTCCAGCCGTAGTACTTGCCGTCCTGGGCGAAGATGTGCCACGGGCCGCTGCAGACGATGCCGACACCCTCGTTCAGCTGCTGGGGCCACCAGGTCTCGCCGAGTTCGGCCGTCAGGGCACCGGTGTTCTTCGACTGGTCGAGCTCGGGGTCGGATGCGGCGTCGCAGCCGGTGAACGTCGGCGGGGTCGCCGTGGGCGAGAACATCAGGATCGACGCGTTGTGCGTCTGGTCGGTCTTCACCCGGATGAACGTCGCGTCGGCCGGAACCCACGCCGGAATCGCGACGGACGCGTTTGCGCCCGCGGCGTCGGCCGTAGTCGCATAGATCGCCGAAGCGTAGGGCGGAGAAATCACGTTGGCAACGCCGCAACCCGAGAGCAGAGACACACTCGCGGCGATCAACGGCAGAGCAACCAGCAAGCGACGCTTCACAGCTTCTCCCGTTGATTGTCGAGGGCGAACAGGTTCGTGGTGGTCACGAATTCGCGTTCCACCTCGCCATAGCGTAGTCGACCCGGTAGCCGCACTCCGTCGGGGCTGCGGCGAGGGGCGTATTCTCAGCGTCATAGTGGGGCCGGGCATCCCGCTCGTGGCCCCGGGGTGGATGCCCGCCGGCGCGCACCACCCGCCACCACGGATGGCGTCCGCCCGAGCGGGCCAGCACCGTGCCGACGGCGCGTGCTGCGCGGGAGCCGAGCAGAGCCGCGACATCCCCGTAGGTCACGACATGGCCGGCCGGGATGGAGTCGACCACCTCGAGCACCGCGGCGCCGAAGTCCTGGTGCTCTGCGCTGGCCTCGGCCGGGACTCTGCCGCCGCCGGCCATCTGGCTCAGAGCTTCAGGGCGGCGATCGTCTCGCCGTACTGGGTCTCGCCGATCGGAGTGAAGCCCACGGCCGTGAAGAAGGCCTCCGGGCCGAGCTCGCCGGGCTCGAACATGACGGTGAGCTGGTCGAACCCGCGCGAACGAGCCTCTTCGGCCAAGGCCGTGACGGCGAACCGGCCGACACCCCTGCCCTGGGATTCGGCGGCGACGTTCATGCGCCAGATGCACCCGCGGAACTCGTCGTGCGGGCTGTCGGGATCGAAGTTGCCCATGATGAAGCCGACCACGTCGTCACCGTCGAGCACCACCCGCGGCCAGGCCGTGGCGGGGTTCACATAGGCTTCGGCGATCGAGTGCGAAACCGGCGCCACGAACTGCTCCTGGCCCGGCTTCAGCGTGAGCGTGTTCGCAGCCACGATGGTGGTGGCTGACAGCTCTTCGAGTCTCAGTTCGCTCATGTTGACAGGGTAGTGGGTGGCCCTGTCGGGCGCCACAGCCCGACCGGTCCGGCGCCGAGCGAAACTCTCTCTATATCGAGACACTTCGCAGAAAGGGTAGGCTACACGAGGGCCTTCGGGCCAGCGAATTTGAACAAGACGAACAGGAGTTCTGCATGTCGAAGATCCAGGTAGAGGGAACGGTCGTCGAACTCGACGGCGACGAGATGACCCGCATCATCTGGCAGTCCATCAAAGACACGCTCATCCACCCGTACCTCGACGTGAAGCTCGAGTACTACGACCTCGGCATCGAGCACCGTGACGCCACCGACGACCAGGTCACTGTCGACGCTGCCAACGCCATCAAGAAGCACGGCGTGGGTGTCAAGTGCGCCACGATCACCCCCGACGAGGCCCGCGTCGAGGAGTTCGGCCTGAAGAAGATGTGGAAGAGCCCGAACGGCACGATCCGCAACATCCTGGGCGGCACCATCTTCCGTGAGCCGATCATCATCTCGAACATCCCGCGACTCGTTCCCGGCTGGAACAAGCCGATCATCGTCGGCCGCCACGCGTTCGGCGACCAGTACAAGGCGACCGACTTCCGGTTCGAGGGCAAGGGAACGCTCACGATCTCGTTCCAGCCCGAAGACGGCAGCGAAGCGCAGTCGTTCGAGGTCTTCCAGTCGCCGGGTTCCGGCGTCGCGATGGCCATGTACAACCTCGACGAGTCGATCCGCGACTTCGCCCGGGCGTCGCTCAGCTACGGCCTGAACCGCAAGTACCCGGTCTACCTGTCGACCAAGAACACGATCCTGAAGGCCTACGACGGCCGGTTCAAAGACCTCTTCCAGGAGGTCTTCGACGACGAGTTCGCCGCGGCCTTCGCCGAGGCAGGCATCACCTACGAGCACCGCCTGATCGACGACATGGTCGCTGCGGCACTCAAGTGGGAGGGTGGCTACGTGTGGGCCGCGAAGAACTACGACGGTGACGTGCAGAGCGACACCGTGGCGCAGGGCTTCGGCTCGCTCGGGCTCATGACCAGCGTGCTCTTCACCCCCGACGGCAAGACCGTCGAGGCCGAGGCTGCGCACGGCACGGTCACGCGCCACTACCGCCAGCACCAGGCCGGCAAGCCCACCTCGACAAACCCGATCGCGTCGATCTACGCGTGGACCCGGGGGCTCGCGCACCGCGCCAAGCTCGACGGCAACGACGAGCTGAACACCTTCGCCGAGACCCTCGAAGACGTCGTCATCAAGACCGTCGAGTCGGGCGCCATGACGAAAGACCTCGCACTGCTCGTCGGCCCCGACCAGCCGTACCAGACCACCGAGGAGTTCCTCGCGACGCTGGCCGACAACCTGAAGACGCGCCTGGCGTAGTTTCGGCTCCCTCGAGGAGCAGCGGTACTAGTTCGTGTGGGTCGCCGGTTCGCCGGCGGCCCACACGCGGTTGACCGACCAGTCGGTGTCGAGCAGCACCACATCGGCGGCGAAGCCCGGGGCTAGGTAGCCGAGCCTGTCGTCGAGCCCCAGCGCGCGGGCCGGCGACGCCGTGAGGGCCCGCACCGCCAACACCGGATCGATGTCGGAGTCGAACAGCGCAGAGCGCAGCGCGACATCCTGGGTCAGCGTGGAACCCGCGATCGTCGTCGTGCCCGAGAGCATGGCCCGGCCGTCGGTCACCGACACGTTGAGGTCGCCCAGCTTGTAGTGCCCGTCGACCGAACCGGCCGCGGCCATGGCATCGGTGATCAGCAGGATGCGCATGGGCGCTGCGAAGAAGGCGACGCGAGCGACTTCGGGATGCACGTGGAACCCGTCGAGGATCAGTTCGAGGGCTACCCGAGGGTCGCCGAGTGCTGCGGTCACGGGCCCGGGCTCGCGGTGCTTGATGCCGGGCATCGCGTTGAACGCATGCGTCAGCAGCGTCGCCCCGCGGTCGAAGGCCTGCTTCGTGAGAGCGAAATCGGCGTCGGTGTGGCCGACGCCCACCACGATGCCGGCGGCGACGAACGCGTCGATCGCGTCGAGCGCGCCCGGCAGTTCGGGGGCGAGCGTGACCTGCCGGATCGTTCCGCGGCCGGCGCTGATCAGCTCCGAGACGATCTCGGGCGTCGGCGTCGTCAGGTGGGCGGGGTTGTGTGCGCCGCGGTGGTTGCGTGCGAGGAACGGGCCCTCGAGGTGCGACCCGAGAATGCGCGGATCGCGTTCGGCGAGGTCGGCGATCATCCCGAGGCTCTCGCAGAGCGTCTCGACAGGGTTTGCAACCAGGCTGATGATCGAGCGGGTCGTGCCGTGCGCCCGATGCATCTCGAGCGCCTGGCGGATCTCGTCGGCGCCGTTGTCGAAGGAGTGCCCGCCACCACCGTGGCCGTGCATGTCGATGAACCCCGGGGTGATCCAGCGGCCGGCGGCGTTGATGACCTCGGCGTTCTCGGCGGTCGCCCAGCCGTGCCAGCCGGTTCCGGTTCCGGTCGCGGCGAGGGTCTGGCCCGAGAAGGCCAGCCAGAAGTCGTCGACCCTGTCGTCGGCGTCGACCTTCGTCGCGGAATGGATGACGACCGTCATGCGAACTCCTTGCGACCCGCGATGATGCCGCTGATCATGGCGAGCAGGCCGAACGCGACGGCGACGACCCACTGGCCCATCACCAGCCACGCCAGGGCGGCCGAGCCCATGATCACGATCTCGACGAGGGCTTTGCCGAAGGCGTCGAGGCTGATGACCGCCTTCGGCGAACGGAACAGGCCCCACAGCAGGATGGCGAACAGGGGAGCACCGAGGCCGAACAGCCAGTTCCAGAGGGGCGGCCAGGCGAGGAAGCCCCAGAGGCCGATCGAGAAGAAGGCGAAGAGCTCGAGCAGCAGCCTCAGCACGTCGTTGGGCCCGAAGCGGAGGGGCGGGCTGGCGGCGGTGTTCACGCCTGCAATAGTACCGGGGGTGGCTGGGCCGATCGGGCCGGGTGGGTGGCGCGGGCGACGGGGGTTCCGCGCCGGGTGGTGGGCGCCGCAGCCGTTGCCTGCCGCCTGCTTCTGCCGGGCATCCAGAGCCGCCTGTCGGGTACAATCGACGGTGGCGGACGGATATCGTGCCGCCCCGAGCGCGAACATGGTCGGTTGCGTACTCGCCGCATGTCGCACCCTCGAAAAGTGGTCTGTTTCACCGTGACGAACACCGTCAGTATTCCCATCATCCCGACGCCCGCCCCCTCCGGCCGGATGCCCTACGGCGGCCTGCTCCTGCTCGCCACCGCCGTCTTCATGTCGGTCACGGCCGAGATGATGCCCACCGGACTGCTCCCCGAAATGAGCGCGAGCCTCGGCGTCAGCGAGTCGCAGGTGGGCCTGCTGGTCACCCTCTTCGCGCTCGCGGTCGTCGTGACGGCGGTGCCCCTGACCGCACTGACCCGGCGCATCTCGCGGCACACGCTGATCGTGGCGGTGCTCGTCGTGGTCGCGATCACCGGCCTTCTCTCGGCGATCGCGCCGAGCTACGAGTTCCTCGCGGTGGCCCGCGTGCTCGGCGGAACCGCGCACGGCCTGTTCTGGGCGGTGGTGGGCGTCTACGCCGCGCACCTCGTGCCGCGGGAGCACCTCGCCCGAGCCGTCGCCATCACCACCGGGGGCGGCACGCTCGCCTTCGTGCTCGGGGTGCCGCTCGCGACCATCGTCGGCCAGGCGTTCGGCTGGCGGGTTCCGTTCGCGGCGATCGCGGTGCTGGCGCTCTGCGCCGCCGTGCTGGTCGCGAAGACGCTGCCGCGGGTGGGGGCGGCGTCGCCGCGGGCGGGTGCGGCTGCGGCTGCTGGTGCTGGTGCTGGTGCTGGTGCCGGTGCCGGTGCGTCGGCTGCTGGTGGGTCGGCTCCGGATGCTCGGCCGGCCCCGCGCCTCGCGAAGAAGCGCGACGCCACCGTGCCCGCCGTCGTTCTGCTCTGCGTCGTCGTGGGCCTTCTGATGGTCGGCCACTACTCCCTGTACACGTACGTGACGCCGTTCCTCGTCGGGCAGATGGGCGTGCCGGTCGGCAACGTCGGCGCGCTGCTCTTCGTCTACGGCATCGCCGGAGCGGTCGGGCTCCTCCTCGCCGGCTTCGTCTTCAGCCGCCGCCCCACGTTCGGCGTCGGCATCGGGCTCGTCGTGACGGGCGCCTCCGTGCTGGTGCTCTCGCTCTGGGCGGCGAACCCCCTGCTGTCGATCCCGGCCTTCGCGATCTGGGGTGTGGCGCTCGGCGTGATCCCCGCCCTCATGCAGGCCCGGCTGCTGCACGTGGCGTCGCCGGCCATCCGCGACACCGCCAACGCCTTCTACTCCACGGCCTTCAACGTGGGCATCGCCGGCGGCGCCCTGCTCGGCGGCATCGTCCTCGGGGGCCTCGGCCTCGAGTCGCTCCCGATCGCCTACCTGCTGCTGCTCGGTGTCTCCGGCGCACTGCTCTGGTTATCGGTGATCGTGTCGCACCGCCGCCACCAGGCGACGCTGGCGTAGCCGCGGGGCGGCGGCCGCCGTCCGCCGTGCGCCGCGCGCTGCCCGTCAGGGTTGCCACCCGGGAGCGCCCGCTGCCCGCCGCCCGCCGCGCCCCAGGGTCGCCGCGCGCGTGGCTGTGGCGGTTGCGGCTGCGCGTGCGCGCCGCCCGGCTGGTCGCGCCTGCCGCGTCTAGTGCACCGCCGCTGCGTTGCGCCGCACAGAGCAGCCCATCCAGACCGCCTACCGCGCCTGACTCTCCCCTCTTACCCCGAGTCGCGCCTCATCCGGTCACTCCGCCCACTGCGTTACCCCCGCGCACCGCCCGGCGCCGTGGCGGCGTGCACGCGGCGGGCTACGCCTCCATTGACGCGCACCGGCGCGGAGGCGGGGCCGCGCTGGGGCCGCTGGGGCCGGGTGAGGCCGAATTGTGTCGCCCGGCCCCACGCTGCGTCACGCCGCGTTTCGCTGTGCCCGGACGGGTGGGAATGCAGCGGAGACTGGCCGCGGTGCGGCTGCCGGGACGTCGGTGCCGGTAGGGCGCGGGCGGCGAGCCGGCGGGGTGAGCCTGCGCGGGGAAACGGGCAAGCGGGCAGGTGGGGTGCAGGCATGCGGGGTGCGGGCGGCCGGGTGAAGGGACGCGGGTGGAGCCTCATACGCTCGGTGGGACGGTGGGAAGGCGTGCCGTGCGGGGACGCGGGTGGTGCGGGGGTCAGCCGACGAAGGCGACCTGGGCGGCGGCGGAGGGGCCGTGGCGGCCGGTGTCGGGGTCGGCGTAGCGGATGGCGATCGTGGCCGAGCCGGGGGTGGTGGGCGCGGCGAACTCTCCGCTGAAGTTGCCGTCGGCGTTGAGGGTGAACGCGCGGGGGTCGGGGCGACCGTCGAGGAGCTGCTCGAAGTCAGCATCGGCGTCGCCACGGGCGTCCACGATGTAGTGCTCGCCGCTCAGAACCGACGTCGGCTGTGGGCTCACCAAGGTGAGAGCGGAGAGCGAGACGAACGTCTCGACGGTCGTCGGAGAGCGGACTCCGTTCTCGCTGATCTGCCGCACGGCGAGCCGGTGCTCACCGAAGTCGAGGGCGTCGAAGTCGGAGACGGTGAACGACCCGTGGCTGTCGGCGCGGGTCTCGGCGACCACGATGTCGGCGGGCACGCTCGGGTCGGACATCGGTATGGCGCTCGCCTGCCCGCCGGCGTCGTGCGCCCGCCCGCTGTTGTCGTTCGGCGTGGCTGCGGGGCGTCGGCTCGTGTCGGCGGAGTTCGCGCTGTCTGTGACGGCTCCGGCGCCGGTCGCGCTGATGGTGGCCGTTCTGGGGCCGAGGTCGACGACCTCGACGGTCGCGCCGGGGAGGGCGCGGCCCGTCGCGATCGGGTAGAGGTGGCCGTCGGGGTCGGGGGTGAGCTCGACGTCTGGCGCCGGCGGCACGGCGGGTGGCTGCGGGGGAGGTGTCGGCTCCGGGGTGGTCGACGGGGTTGGTGTG
>NZ_PSTT01000127.1 GCF_002931235.1 Subtercola sp. Z020
GGCGGAGGCGGGGGCGGATTCGACGCGGCGGATGTCGGCGGGGTCGAGCGCGGCGAGGTCGGCGGCGGCGTAGGCCGGCGTCTGCGGCAGCCGCACCGTGATGCCCGCCAGCGGCTGCAGGCGCAGCGTTCCGCCGGTGACGGTGTAATTCAGCGTGTGGCCGCCGTGGCTGCGCGCCGCGTTGAGGTAGTGCAGGTGCAACCCCGCGACGCTCACGCCCTGGAAGAACGGCGGCGCCCAGAACCCGACGAGCGAACCGGTGGTGGTCGGCAGCGTCATCTCGCGCTGGCCGGTCATCACCTCGGCGAGTCGGCGGTACGGATGATGCTGCCGGACGGGCTCGCGCACCAGCATGTCTTCGAAGCCGCCGTCGACCCTGATCGCGAAGAACTGGTTCGGGGTGCCGACGAGCTGCAGAAGGAGCTCCTCCAGCCCCGCGCGATCGACAGCACCGGCCAGCTCGTGGCTGAGGGTGGGCTCGAAGGCGACCACCTCGGCGAAGGGCAGCAGCTCGTCGGGGTCGCCGGGTGTCACCGCCCCATCGTCTGTGCAGCGGAAGATCTGCCCGTCGACGACCACGAGCTCACCGTTCAGCGCGTTCCCGCAGCCGAGCCCGAAGTCACCGGCGGCAAGCACATCCCGCGCGGGGAACGAGCCGTCGAACAGCCCGGCCATCAGGGCGTTCACCACCGAGAACTGGTGGATGAGCGGCTGCGCCACGGCGGGGGTCGACGGCATCGACGCCATCAGTGGCGCACCGTCGGCGCTCCGTGCGGGCCGGCTCCGGATGCCGGATCCCACCCCTTCGCCGAGCCGCCGGCCGCACCGCCGCGGCCTCCCGCGCCCCCGCGGCCGCCGCCCGAGCGCTCCCGGCGCCGCACCACGACACCCGCGACCGCACGCCAGCCGAGCAGGAACACCCCGAGCACGATGATCGCCACGATCACGAAGCTCACC
The DNA here is from genome assembly GCF_002931235.1 of Subtercola sp. Z020. Classification (GTDB taxonomy): domain Bacteria; phylum Actinomycetota; class Actinomycetes; order Actinomycetales; family Microbacteriaceae; genus Subtercola. The sequence continues at coordinate 958 of NZ_PSTT01000127.1, forward strand.
GCAACGCCCTGGCCGCTCAGCACCCGGAAGAGCATGCCGACGGCGACGGTGAACAGCCAGACGGGAATGCCCGGCAGCACCAGCGCCAACGGGTAGCGCCACGCGCGGGTCGCGAGCCAGCCCACGGCGAGCCCGATGAGGAACGGCCACCAGGTCTCGAGCGTGCCGGTGAGGCTGAAACCCTCGCCGTGGTTGCCGCGCCCGATCAGCACGAACAGCAGCACGAAGACGAGGTCGAGCACGGCCGCGACGACGACACGGCGCGGCGAAGCGGGCTGACGCACCCGTGCGGGCGGAGCGTTCTGGGTCATGACCTCAGTCTACGAAGAACCGCGGAGCCCCGGGCATCCGGAGCCGGTCGCAGACGACCCACCCGCTACAGCCCGAGGTACGGCGCCCGCCGCATGCCGAACGTGACGGCGAGCGCCCGGCGGGCCGCGTGCCAGCCGGCCGAGCCGTTGACCCCGGGCCCCGGCGGCGTCGACTGGGAGCAGAGGTAGACGCCCGGCATCGGCGTCTGCCACGGGTGGAGCGACAGCGTCGGTCGCCGGATGAGCTGGCCGATCGTCGCGGCCCCCGACGAGATGTCTCCGCCGACGTAGTTCGGGTTCAGCTGCTCTTCGGCGACGGCGGTGCGCCCGGCGTGCGTGATGATCGTGTCGCGAAAGCCCGGGGCGAACCGCTCGATCTGCGCGATGATGTTCTCGGTCTGGTCGACGTCTGAGCCGCGCGGCACGTGTGTGTAGGCCCACAGCACCTGTGACCCCTCCGGTGCGCGGGAGTCGTCGACGACGCCCGGCTGCGAGACCAGCACGTACGGCTTCGTCGCGTGCTTCCCGGCGGCGACCGTGGCCTCTGCGCGCGCGATCTGGGCGTGCGAGCCGCCGACGTGCACGGTTCCGGCCTTTCGCAGTTCGGCGTTCGCCCACGGCACGGGGGCGTTCAGCGCGAGGTCGAGCTTGGCGACGGCGTTGCCGTAGCGGAAGCGGGAGAGGGCGCGGCCGTAGCGGGCGGGCACGCGGTCGCCGGCGATGCGCAGCAGCGCCTTCGGCGACGTGTCGAACAGCACGGCACGGTGCGGCGGCAGCTCGTCGAGGCTGGTCACCTCTGTCGAGGTCACGACCTCGCCGCCGTGGGCGCGCAGGTCGTTCACCAGCGCGTCGACGATCGCCTGGCTGCCGCCGACCGGGATCGGCCAGCCGACACCGTGGGCGAGGGTGGCGAGGATGAGCCCTGCGGCCGCCGGGGCGAGCCCGGGCAGGGGCAGGATCGAGTGCGCGGAGACGCCGCTCATCATCGCGGGTGCGACCTCGCTCTCGAAGCGCAGGCCCCACAGCGGGCTGCCCTGCTCGAGCACCCTCAGGGCGAACGCGGCCAGCACCCCGGGGTTCTGCGGAACCCGCAGCAGGGAGCCGCCCGTGTAGGAGGTGAGGCCCCGCCATTCCGAGACGAGCGGCTGCAGCATCCGGTGCCAGGCGGGGCCGTCGATGCCGAGGCCACGCGCCGTCTCGTCGAGGCTGGGGTAGGCGATGCCGGCCCTGCCGTCGTCGAGAGGATGCCCGTACGCGACCTCGGGCTGGCGCAGCTGTATGCGCGAAACGAGATCGAAGCGGCGGAAGAACTCCGAAGCGAGGGCCATCGGATGCACGGCGGAGCATATGTCGTGCCGAAAGCCGGGCAGCGTCAGTTCGGCCGTTCGCGCTCCCCCACCGATGGTGCTCTCCCGCTCGTAGACGCGAACGCTCAGCCCGGCGCGGGCCAGGGTGACGGCGGCCGCGAGCCCATTCGGGCCGGAGCCGACGACGATCGCATCAACGGTGTCCACATCCCCAGTATGACGCGGTCTTCCCCTTCTCGATGCTCATTCACAGCCGGGTGTCAATCCCTTGTTGGAGGGTGGAGGCCACTGCTTGCATAAGGTCAAGCACCCACCGAAGGAGGTTGATGTGACTCTGATCACCAGTGCACCGCCACTCGCCGCAGACATTCGAATCTCGATCCTCTCCGACCACGAATGGCGCATCTGCGATCGCCGCGTTCCGGACACGAACGCTGAATCCGTTCTCGGCTATGTCGAGAAGACCGGGGACTTCTACGAAGTGATGAAGCTCTCCTCGCCCCGCCAGTTGCTGTACTTCACCGACCTCGAGCACGCCGTCGAGTGCTTCTCGTCCGCCGTCACCCCCGTCACCGTCAGCAGACTGCTGTGAGCGAGGCGCCGGCTCGCTCCGGTGAGCCGACGGCCATCCTGTTCGACATCGACGGAACGCTCGTCGACTCGAACTACCTGCACGTGTTCGCCTGGAGCATGGCCCTCAATGATGTGGGCCACCGGGTGGACGACTGGCGCATACATGCCGCGATCGGCATGGACTCGTCGAAGCTCAAAGAGCGACTGCTCGGCGACGATGCCGATGAGCTCGGCGAGCGGGCTTCGGATGCGCACAGCGCGCGCTACGAGGAGCTCTCGGGCGAGTTGCGTCCGTTCGCCGGGGCTCGCGACCTGCTCGCCGCCTGCGCCGAGCGGGGGGTGCGGGTCGTTCTGGCGACATCGGCGCCCGCCGACGAACTCGAGAAGCTCCGTGACGCCCTCGACGCCGAGGATTCGCTCTATGCCGTCACGTCGTCGGAAGACGTGGAGACGGCCAAACCCGAGCCCGACGTGGTGAAGGTGGCCCTGTCGAAGGGCGGCATCGACGCCTCGCACGCGATCATGGTGGGCGACACGGTGTGGGACATCCAGGCCGCGTCACGCGCCGGCGTGCGCTGTATCGGTGTGCTGAGCGGGGGCATCGGGGCGCTCGAGTTGCGCGAGGCCGGCGCGGTCGCGGTCTACGACGACGTGGCGGCCCTTCTCGCCGACCTCGACGACAGCCCGGTGGCGAGCCTCTTCGCCTGACCCGCGTCCTCCCGCCGACCCGTCAGAAGAGCGTGGCGGCGTCGCTGAGGGTGACGCGGATGCCCGTGCCGGCTGCGCTGCCGCAGACCGCCGCGGCCGCAGCGAAGCCGGCGCGGCCGAGGGGAACGTCGCACCAGGCGACCCTCCTCCCACCGACGACGGCCTCGCCCCGGCCGCACCCGTCGGCTGAGAGCACCTCGATCTGCCGCGGGTCGCGGCGGAGGCCGGAGCCGAGCGCCTTCGCCACCGCCTCCTTGCGCGCCCAGAGCGTCGCCCGCGCCGGCAGGTCGCCGGGAGCGAGCGCAGCGCTCTCGGCGGGGCTCAGCGCCACCTCGTCGAAGCCCCCGAACCCGACCGCGTCGACACGGTCGATGTCGATGCCGACGCGCACCTCGCGGCCGGCTGCCTCGGGGGCCAGCAGGGCCACCGCGATGAGTCCACTCGAGCGGGTGAGCGAGAGGCCCATCCCCGCCCCCGGCCCGGCGAGGATGCGCGGCGGACCGTGCTGTTCGCTGCAGCGCGCACACGCGAAGTCGATGGTGAGCTGCGTCGGCGGAACCCCGACGCGGTCGGCCACCGCCAGCCGCAGGAGGGTGTGCGCTGCACGGAATCCGAGGCGATTGTCTTCGGTCGAGAGCGCCTCGGCGCGGCGGAGCTCCCCCGGTGTCAGCACCGCGAGCGATGGAGCAGTCGGCACGTCAGCCAGGAGGTACACCGAGACGTCGACCGCGGCATCCTGCATCGCACCAGCGTGCCACACGTTGCTACAGCGGGCAGTATGCGCGGTCGGGGGTGGGCACTAGCCTGAGGCATCATGGATGACCGGACTTGGGCACGCACCCCGATCGAACCGCAGAGCGTCAACGCGCCGCTCTCCACCGCCGCCGTCTTTCTCGTGGTGACGGTGAACACCGGTGCTGCCGACAGCGCCCGGGACGCGGCGACCGTCGCGACCGTGCGCGATGTCATCAGCGACATCGGCGGCCTCGTGCGGGCCGTCGGCTTCCGCGACCTGAACGGGCATCTCAGCTGCAACGTCGGCATCGGCTCCGACTTCTGGAACCGGCTCGGCCAGGCGAAGCGCCCCAGCCAGCTCGACACCTTCCACGCCATTCCCGGGGCGGGCGGCCACACCGCCGTCTCCACACCGGGCGACCTGCTCTTCCATATCCGCGCCGAGCGCCCCGACCAGTGCTTCGAACTGGAGCGGCTCATCCTGGCGAAGCTCGGCGACTCGGTGACCGTGGTCGACGAGACGCAGGGTTTCCGCTACTTCGACTCCCGCGACCTGCTCGGCTTCGTCGACGGCACAGAGAACCCGACCGGGCAGTCGATGGCCGAGGCGGCCCTGATCGGCGACGAAGACCCCGACTTCGCCGGCGGCAGTTACGTGGTCGTACAGAAGTACCTGCACGACCTCACGGCGTGGGGTTCGCTGAGCACCGAACAGCAGGAGGCGATCATCGGCCGCACGAAGGCCGACAACGTCGAGCTCGACGACGGCGAGCGCCTCTCGCACAAGGGGCTCAACACGATCGTCGACGAGAACGGCGTCGAACACGACATCCTCCGCGACAACATGCCCTTCGGCCGCCCCGGCCAGAAGGAGTTCGGCACCTTCTTCATCGGCTACTCGCGCGACCTCTGGGTCATCGACCACATGCTGCGCCGCATGTTCATCGGCAGCCCCGTCGGCGAGTACGACCGCATTCTCGACTTCTCGAAGGCCGTCACGGGCACCACCTTCTTCGTACCCTCCAACGACGTTCTCGAGTCGCTGGCCGGCTGAGAACATCTAGCTGGTCATCAGGGTGGCCGGTCTAAGATCGCGAGCATGGAAGAGCCACTGATCAGCTCGCTGCGCCGGGCCGTGGCCTCTTCTCCCGGCGACATCCACCTGCGCGTGCTGCTCGGCCAGCAGCTGCTGAGGGCGGGTACGCCCGGTTCCGCGGCCGAAGCCGTCTCGTTGGCGGCGGGTGTGCTGCAGCAGTCTCCGGCTGATCCGGATGCCCGGCAGCTCATGAGCGACGCCCTCTCCGGTTCGGTGGCGCCCGACGCCCCGCTGAGCGACGCCGCCGCCCCGCGCGCCGAAGCCGCCGCCGCGGCATCCGGAGCCGCACCGGAGACGCCACCCGAGTTCGACTGGAACGCCGCCGAGAACGACGTGCACGAGCTCGCCCAACCCATGTTCGTCGACTCCACCCCGAGCGTCGCTCCCGGTTCGGGCTTCGACATCGAGCGCTCGGTCATCACCCTCGCTGACGTCGGCGGCATGACCGCCGTGAAGAATCGGCTGAACGCCGCATTCCTCGCCCCTCTGCAGAACCCCGAACTCCGAAAGCTCTACTCCAAGAGCCTGAAGGGTGGGCTGCTCATGTACGGCCCGCCCGGCTGCGGCAAGACGTTCATCGCGCGGGCCATCGCCGGCGAGCTGGGCGCGCGGTTCCTGAATGTGGGGCTCGCCGACATCCTCGACCCCATGCTCGGCAACAGCGAGCAGAACGTGCACGAGGCCTTCGAGCTGGCGCGCCGCGAAGCGCCCTGCGTGATCTTCTTCGACGAGATCGACGCTCTCGGCCAGCGCCGCAGCCAGACCCGCAACAGCGCGCTCCGCGGCACCGTGAATCAACTGCTGACCGAGCTCGACGGCGTCGCCGACCAGAACGAGGGCGTCTTCGTGCTCGCCGCGACCAACCAGCCCTGGGATGTGGACCCCGCCCTGCGCCGGCCCGGGCGCTTCGACCGCACCGTGCTCGTGCTGCCGCCCGACGAGGAGGCGCGCGAGTCGATCTTCCGCTACCACCTGCAGCACCGGCCGGTCGAGGGCATCGAGCTGAAGGCCCTGGCCCGCGCTTCGGCCGGCCTGTCGGGCGCCGACATCGCCTACGTCTGCGAGGTCGCTGCCGAGCGCGCGCTGATCGACAGCGCGACGACGGGCATGCTGCGCCTCATCTCGATGACCGACGTGACCGACGCGCTCGGCGAGGTCAACCCGTCGACGTCGAGCTGGCTTGAGAGCGCCCGCAATGTGGTGCTGTTCGGCGACGACGACGGAACCTACACCGAACTGAAGGCCTACCTGAAGAAGGCCAAGCGGCTGTGAGGCAGAACCTGTGAGGCAGAACTCGTGAGGCAGCGCCGATGAGCGACGACGACTCCGCCCTGGTGCACGCGCGCACGTATCTCTCGCTCGGCAAGCCGGCCGACGCGCTCCGGGCGCTCGCGCCGCACCTGGCGTCGAACCCCGACGACGAACGCGGGCTCTGCCTCGCCAGCCAGGCCCATCTCGTCGCGGGCCAGCACGCCGCCGCCCTGCAGACCGCTCAGCAGGCGCTCATCCAGTCCCCCGACAACGAGTGGGCGTGGCGACTGACCGCCCTGGCCTACTCGAAGCTCGGCAACACCGTCGAAGCCCGGGCCGCTGCCCAGACCGCCCAGTCGATCGCGCCGCAGCTCTGGGTGACGCACGCCCAGGTCGCCCAGGTCGACATCGCGGCGAAACGCATCACCCGCCAGGCCGAAGAGGCCGCCCGCGAAGCGGTGAGGCTGGCGCCCGAGGAGCCGGATGCCCACCTGACCGTGGGCAACGTCGCGCTGGCCCAGCAGAACTGGCCGGTGGCCGAGGCGGCGTTCCGGTCGGCGCTGAAACTGCAGCCCGATCATCCGGCCGCCCGCAACAACCTCTCGCTGGTCATGCTGCGCCAGGGCCGTGCGGGCAGTGCGGCGGCGGGTTTCATCGACATTCTGAGCACAGATCCGGGCTCTGAGGTGGCGCTCCGCAACCTCAGGGCCGTGGCCGCCGTGGCGCTCCGGCGCATCCACTTCATCCTGTGGATCGCGTTCGCGATCGTCACCGTGACCTTCAGCGGTGCGACGCAGCCGAGCGACTCCCCCGTCTACGGCATGGTCTGGCAGGACTTCCTCGCGGCGACGGCGCTCACCGCCGGGGTCTTCGTCGTGGTGTACCTCGTGCGGCTGCGCAGGGCGGCCGGTCGGCGGTTCGCACGGTTCATCCGCAGCATCCCGCGCATCGACGGACTGCTGGTGGTGTGGGCGGGGATGCTGGTGGCCGACTACGCGCTCATGGTGGGCGCGGTCTTCACCTCGGTTCGGTACGCGCAGCTGCTCTACCTCCTCGCCGGCGGCTTTCTCGTGGCCGGGTCGATCGTGGTGATCGTTCGGAGGCGTCGGGCAGCAGCGCGGGTGCATTGACCGCTCGGTGACCGGCTCACAGCCGGCATCCACCGTTCACCCACACTCGTGCGCCAGAGTGGGGGGATGTTCCGCCGCCACCCCGTGCTCACTGCCCTGACCCTGGCCTATCTCGGTCTCGTGGCGTGGATCACACTCGGTCCGCAGCCGCTCGACGACCGGGCCGAGGGGCTGCTCTACCGGGCACTTCGGGTGTTCGGGCGGCACGCCTCCACCGACTGGATCACGTACGACCGGGTGGAGTTCGCGGCGAACGTGGCGATGTTCCTGCCGATCGGCGTCTTTCTCCTGCTGCTGCTCGGGCGGCGGCAGTGGTGGCTGGCGATCATCCTCGGGTTTCTGATGACAGTGGGCATCGAAGTGGCCCAGCTGGCGCTGCCGGGCCGGGTCAGCGATGTGCGAGACGTGGTGTCGAACACGACGGGTGCCACGCTCGGGGTTCTTCTCGCGCTGGTGCTGACGGCGGGCAAGGCCCGCCGCATCCGCCGTGCCGAGGCACGAAGCCGCGCCCGCGCCGTCACCGGCTGAGCCCGCGACCGCGGGCCCGCCGGCCGGCTAGGCGACCGACCGCCGCCTGGGCGACCGACCGCCAGCCAGCCAGGCGACCGACCGCCGGCTACTCGCGGCCGAGGCGCAGGCGACGGCGCGTGTCGACGGCGAGCACCGCTGCGCCCACGACCACCGCGAGAAGCGCGAAGGCGGCGGCGGCCCCCACGAACACGCCGGAAGTGCCCGTCGCTGCGAGCCCGCCCGACGCACCGGAGGTCGACGTGGCGACCGGTGCCACGACCGTCGGCCCCGGGGTGGGGGCGGCCGAGGTGGGAACCGGCGAGGGAACGGGATCGGGCACCGCTGTGGGCGCGGGCGTCGGCGGCGCGGTGGCGGGCGGCGGAACCGTGACCGGCAGCGAGGCCTGGATCGCCGTCGCGCCGAGGCCGGCCATGAAGGCGACACCGGCCTCGTTCGGGTGCAGCGACTTCTCTTCGACGACCGGGGCCGTCGGCACCGAGAAGTCGACGTAGACGCCGTTCACGAACGAGCCCGTGGGCGCCGCAGCCACGCAGGCGCTGTGGCCGTCTGACTCAGCGAAGGTCGGAACGTACGTGAAACCCGCTGCGGCGGCCTGCTGCTGCACGGTGTCGTCGAGGGCGACCTCGATCGAGTGCAGGAACGGGGTGTCGACGTCGGTGAACGGAAAGCCGCCCGGCGTGGTCACCGGCGAGAAGCAGGTCGAGCCCGCCGGCACCTGGTCGGCCTTCGGCGCGATGCTCGGGTAGCCCAGAACGAAGACGGTGGCATTCGGGGCGGCGGCGCGAACGGCCGCATAGGTCGCCGCGATGGTCTGGCCGAGAAGCGGGATGCGCGACGGCAGCGCAGCGATGTCGGGGATCTGCTGGCAGCTGGTGAGGGCGCCGAGACCGGGTGCGATGAGCGGCCCGACCGGGGAGGCCGCCGCACACGCTGAGGCGACGGTGGTGAACTTGAGGCCGTTGCCGCCGACCGTGATCGTGACGACGTCTGTCGAGGCGCTGAGCGCATCCACCTGCGGCGGAACGGTCGTGCCGTTCACCGGCTGCGGCACCGTGGTGAGGTTCTCGGCCTGCGCACCGCTGCATGTCACATCAGTGAGGTCGAGACCGAGTTGCACTGCGATGCGGTGCGGGAAGTTGGTGAGCGACTGCCCGCAGTCACTGGGCACAGCCGGGTTCACATCGGCCAGGCCGAGGCCCGACGAGTACGAGTCGCCGATGGCGACGTACTGGAGGCCGCTCGCCGGGGGCAGAGAGGCGTCGGCGCGGACGACCGGCGACGCAGCCGACGAAGCTGGCGCCGCCGACGCGGCCGAGCCTCCCGCCAGTACCACGGCCGGCAGCAGCACCGTGCCGGCGAGGGCGACCAGCCCGATCGTTCTGTGTCGCGGGCGTGTTCGACCTGATACTGCTGACCGCATTGTTCCCCTTCGGTGACGATGCCGAAACCATAGCAGCGAACCGCTTCGACGCCGCGCAGACCGGCCCATCTAGACCACCGGTGTCGCGGCGGCCGAGAAGGCCTGCCCGCGGTGCGATGCGGGCAGTCGCGCCGCACCCTCACCGAAGAGCTGCTCGCGCAGGGTCGACCCGTGGCGCTCGGCGGTCATGAGGCCCCTGCTCTTCAGCACGGGCAGAACGAGCTCGATGAGATCGTCGTAGGTGCCCGGGGTCAGGTGCGGCTGGATGAGAAAGCCGTCGACATCGGTCGCCCGCACGAACTCCTCGACCTGGTCGACGACCTCCTCCGGTGTGCCGACGAAGACGCTGCCGTTGATGCCCGTCGTTCGGAAGTTCTCGAGGATGTCGCGCACCAGAGGGGCCGGGGTGCCGTCTTTCGCCAGGTAGCGTTCGACGTTGCTCTGCCCCATCTCGGTGCTGGTCTGAGCGAGCGGTTTGTCGGGGTCGAGCGCGAGCAGGTCGATACCGGTGTTTCCCGCGTAGATCGCCGCTGCACCCTCGGGAGTCGACATCGCGAGCATCTCCGTGTGCTTGGCCACCGCTTCGTCGTGCGTCGGTGCCGTGATGAACAGGGCCCCCACCAGCAGTTTCACCGAGTCGGCCGCGCGACCGGCGGCAACGGCGCTCGCCCGCACCCCCGCCACATTCGCCGCGACCACCGACGGTACACCGCCCGCCACGAAGACGGCCTCGGCATTCCGGCCGGCGAACTCGCGGCCACGGCCCGAGGCACCGGCCTGCACGAGCAACGGCGTGCGCTGCGGGGAGGGCGGCAGGTTCAGGATGCCGTGGGCCCGGAAGTAGGGCCCCTCATGGTGGATCATGCGAACGCCCGCAGGGTCTGCGTACACCCCGTTCTCCTTGTCCAGGCGGAGGGCATCGTCGGCCCAGCTTCCCTCCCAGAGCTTCAGGCAGACGTCGACGTAGTCATCGGCCATGTCATAGCGCGTGTCGTGGGAGATCAGGTCTCTGCCCATCAGAGCCGCGGCAGTGGCGCCCGACGACCCCGTGACGATGTTCCAGCCGATCCGGCCCTTCGTGAAGTGGTCGAGCGTCGCGAAGCGCCGGGCGTTCGCCGCCGGCTGTTCCACCGTCGTGGAGGTGGTCAGAATGAAGCCGAGCTTGTCGGTCACCGCTGCCATCGCTGTCACGATCGGCATCGGGTCGCCCTGCGGGACGCCGCGGCCCTCGCGCACAGCGGCGTCGAGAAGCTCCCCGTCGAGCGCCGGGAAGCCGTAGCTGTCGGCGAGGAAGAGAAAGTCGAGCCCGGCAGCATCGAACTTCTGGGCCAACTCTGTCCAGTGGTCGATGCTGAGAAAGTCGGCAGACGTGTCGTCGGGGTGCTGCCAGGCCGACCCGACGGTGCCGTTCGGCGAGATGTACTGGAAGATTCCGAGAATGAGGGGCTTCATAGAGATATTTATGACATAAATATCTGCGGCGGGGCATACGCTGGTGTTTCGATCGTGTGAATTCTCCCCGGGAGGCATCGTGGCCAGGCCGAATTCCGACGGGCGCCCGTCGACCGCTCCGCTCGACGACGAAGCAGTGGTCATGGGTGGGCGCATCCGGTCGCTCCGTCGAGCACGCGGGCAGACGCTCGTGCAGCTGGCGGTCGCCACCGGGATGTCGCAGCCGTTCCTCAGTCTGGTCGAACGGGGGCACGCACGCCTCAGCATCGCCTCGATGAACCGCGTCGCCGCCGAGTTCGGCGTTCAGCCGGGCGACCTGCTCGCGCACCGCCCGCCCCGTCGCAGCACAACCGACCACATCGATCTCGTCTACTCCGCCGATCGGGAGAGACCGCACCACGGTGATCGCTCCATCTGGCAGCTGGCCGAACTGCCGGGCAGCATCGGCGGCATCGAGATGTTCAGCGCCGAGACGGTCTTCACCGAGTTCGGCGAGCACGACGACGACGAATTCGTCTACGTGCTGGCCGGCACCCTCGACGTGGGGCTCGAAGACCGCGCTGGAGGCAGCATCGCCGACGCGGTGGTCGAGAGCCTGCCGGCGGGGAGCTCGGTGACTTTCGCAGCGGGAACGCGGCACGCGTGGCGCGCGGCCTCGTCGAGCGGCTTCCGCCTGCTGGTCGTGACCGCCCCGGCGCCCGCCGCCGAGGTCACCGCTGCCCCGACCTCCCGGCGGCCCTGAGGTAGTCCTTCGCGAACCCCAGGTACGCCTCGCGAATCTGCGCCTGGGCCTCGCCCGCCGACAGCGTGCCGTCGAGGTGGCCCTGCAGCGCATCCCACCAGATGCTCCGACCGATGGCGAACCCTACGAAACCCTCGACCGGGGCCGCTGTGTCGAGCCAGCGATCGAGCCTGTCGGTCGGAGCGTGCCGGCCCAACACGATGCACTTCGCCGCTCGCCCGCCACGCACCGCGGCCCGGGCGACAGCCTGTGCAGCGTCGGTCGTCTCAAGGCCTTCGATCTTCCAGAACGCCGGGCTCACCCCGTGGTCCTGCAGGAAGTGCATCACGTCGACCGTCAGCCCGGGGCGCGACTCGCGGTCGTACCGGTCACTGTCGCCGCCGACCGCAGCGGTGTCGGCGTCGGTGGCCGGCACGAGCAGTTCCAGGATGAGCGGATGCCCGGAGCTCTCCGCCCAGGCCGAGACCCCGGCGAGGGTCTCCGCCTGCTTCTCCCTGTCGGCCGGATCGAAGCCGGGGTTGTCGCGAACCAGAACCTTGCTGTGGTCGGTGCCGAAGAATTCGCCGTGCCGCTGCCAGTCGTCGCCGTAGGCGAACTCGAAGAACGGATGCCCGCTCGCCTCCAGCGGCATCGAGAGGTTCACCGTGCCACCCGACGACGCCGCGAGTTCGGCGGCCGAGGCGCCGTACTGCTCGTCGATCAGAATGCCGGGCTGAACGCCGGCGGGCAGCTCGCCGGCCGCGTCCAGAACCGCACGGTAGATGAGCAGCTTGTCGGAGGCGATGCGCGCGGCCTGCTGGGGAGTCGGTTTCGCAGTCAGCTTGTAGAGCTCGCGCTCGAGACTGTCGCGGTGGTCGGCCGCCAGAATGAAGAGCAGCCTGTCGGCTGCCTGTGTCGGCGTTTCCCCGGGAGTCGTGTGCGCATCGGTCATTCCCCCAGCCTCAGGCATCGCACCGCCAGCGGCAAGCCCCCGCAGCAACCGACGTAGACTCGCTGGGTGCCGAAACCCCCTGCCGAATCCGCCCGCCCGGGGTGGGTGCACCGCCTGTGGGGCTACATGCTGCGGCACCGGCGCAGCCTCGTTCTGTCGCTGGCCGCTGCCCTGCTCGGCAGCCTGTGCCAGGTCGTCGTACCGCTGGTCGCCCGCCAGATCGTCGACAACGTCATTCTCGTTGCCGACGCTCCCCTGCTGCCCTGGCTCGCTCTGCTGATCGCCCTCGCGCTCGTCACCTTCGGCTTCACCTACCTGCGCCGGTACCACGGCGGCCAGGTCGCGCTCGAGGTACAGAACGACCTGCGGAACGGGATGCACGACCACCTGCAGACCATGGACTTCGCGAGCCTCGACCGCATGTCGACCGGCCAACTCGTCTCCCGGGCGAACTCCGACGCGACGCTGGTTCAGGGGCTGCTGATGATGCTCCCGATCATGAGCGGCAACGTCATTCTGATGCTGCTCTCGCTCGTGGTGATGTTCGTGCTGTCGCCGCTCCTGGCGCTGGTCGCGCTGGTGGTCACGCCGATTCTCGTGCTGATCTCGTACCGCATGCGGGCGAAACTGCTCCCTGCCACCTGGGATGCCCAGCAGCGCGAGGGCGAGGTCGCGCAGATGGTCGACGAAGACGTCACCGGCGTGCGTGTCGTGAAGGCGTTCGGGCGGGAGCGGCGGGAGATCGACCGCATGATCGGCGTCTCCACCTCGCTCTACGGCTCGCAGATGCGCGCCGTTCGCATCCAGTCGCGCTACCAGCCGCTGCTCGAAGCCGTGCCGACCCTCGGGCAGGTCGCGGTGCTGGCCTTCGGCGGGTGGCTCGCGCTGAACAACCAGCTCACGATCGGCACGTTCCTCGCTTTCTCCGCCTACGTCTCGCAGCTCATGGCACCCGCTCGGCAGCTGGCCGGCATCCTCACGGTGGGGCAACAGGCCCGGGTGGGTATCGAGCGCATCTTCCAGCTGCTCGACCAGAAGCCCGCGATCCAGGATGCCGCGGGCGCGGTCGCGCTGCCGGCGGGCGGCGGGTCGATCGACTTCGACGCGGTGCGGTTCGGTTACGGCGATGCCGATGCCGATGCCGGTGCCGGTGCGGACGCCGGAGCCGGAGCGGATGCCGCGGGCAGCGCGGCCGTGCTCGACGGGTTCGACCTGCACATCGCCGCCGGCGAACGGGTCGCCATCGTCGGGCCGAGCGGCAGCGGCAAGTCCACCGTCGCCGCGCTGGTCTCGCGGTTCTACGATCCCTCCGCCGGGCGGGTGCGGGTCGACGGGGTCGACGTTCGCGAGCTCCGGCTCGCCTCCCTGCGCAGCCAGGTCGGGGTGGTGTTCGAGGAGAGCTTTCTCTTCAGCTCATCGATCCGCGCCAACATCGCCTACGGTCGGCCCGACGCCACCGCCCGGGAGGTCGAGCAGGCGGCCCGGGTCGCGCAGGCGCACGACTTCATCGAGCGGCTCCCCCGCGGGTACGACACCGTGGTCGGCGAACGCGGGCTCAGCCTCTCGGGCGGCCAGCGGCAGCGCATCGCACTGGCACGCGCGATTCTCTACGACCCGCGCATCCTGATTCTCGACGATGCCACCAGCGCCATCGACTCGACGACGGAGGAGCTGATCCACGCCGGTCTCGAGAGCGCCCTCGGCCGACGGACCGTGCTGCTGATTGCCCACCGCGAGTCCACCCTGCACCTCGCCGACCGCATCGTCGTGCTGGAGTACGGGCGCATCAGCGATTCGGGCACCCACGACGAGTTGCTCGAACGGAGTGCGACCTACCGCGAACTGCTCTCCGGGCTCGACGAGAAGACGCAGGCGGCCGCCGCCGACGGCCGCATCGAGGTGCTCGCCGACTTGACCGCGCGCGGAACGCTGGTCGAGGGCAGGCGCGACGACGCTGCTGCCGCTGCCGCTGCCCGCCCGGCCACCACCCCCGGGGGCGGCCACCCGCGCGGGTTGCTCGGGGCCGACCCCGCCCTGCTCGACGCCGTGGCTGCGCTGCCGCCGGTCCGCGACATCCCGCTCGTCGACCTGGCGAAGGAGACGGCGCACGACCCGCAGTTCAGCCTCGGCCGACTGCTGAAGGAGTTCCGTCGCCCGCTGCTGCTCGGCCTCGTGCTCGTCGTGCTCGACGCGGCCGCCGGGCTCGCCGGGCCGGTTCTGGTCAAGACGGGAATCGACGACGGCGTACAGGCGGGTTCGCTGATGGTGCTCCTCGCGGCATCCGGTCTCTACCTCGTTGTCACCCTCGCCGACCTGCTCGACGGCATCGCCTCGACCTTCGTCACCGGCCGCATCGCGCAACGGGTGATGCTCTCGCTCCGCATCCGCATCTGGTCTCAGCTGCAGCGGCTGTCGCTCGACTACTACGAACGCGAGATGGCGGGGCGGGTGATGACCCGCATGACGACCGACGTCGACCAGTTCGAGTCGCTCATCCAGAACGGCCTGCTCTCTGCGCTGGTGTCGATCGTGACGTTCTTCGGCGTGGGAGCGGCCCTGCTGGCGATCAACCTCGAGCTCGGGCTCTGCACGCTCGCCGTCGTGGTGCCGCTCGCGATCGCGACGGTGCTCTTCCGCAACCGGTCGTCGGCGCTCTATGACGTTGCGCGCGACCGCATCGCCCTCGTGAACGCCGACTTCCAGGAGAGCCTGTCGGGCGTTCGCGAGTCGCAGGCCTTCGTGCACGAGGCCGCGACCGTCTCCCGCTTCCACGGGCTCGGCCGGTCGTTCCTCGAGACCCGTGTCGCCGCGCAACGGCTGGTGGCGCTGTACTTTCCGTTCGTGCAGTTCCTGTCGAGCGTGGCCGATGCCATCGTGCTCGGGGTCGGAGCGGGCCTCATCGCCTCGGGCCAGCTGAGCTCGGGCGACCTGATCGCGTTCATCCTCTACATCTCGATGTTCTTCTCGCCGATCCAGCAGCTCTCGCAGGTGTTCGACTCGTGGCAGCAGACGCGGGTGTCGGTGGGTCGCATCTCGGAGCTGATGGAGCTCGATACACTCACCCCCGAGCCGCCCGCCGGCACAGCCGTCACGCCCGAGAGTCTCACCGGGGCGCTCACACTCGCCGACGTGCACTTCGCCTACCCCGTCGCTCCCCCGCCCTCCGAACGCTCGCTCGCCCGGCGTCGTGGGCCGGCGGATGCCCGGCTCGCCCTCAGCGACGATGCGCTTCTGGTGAAGCCGGCGGAGGCCCTCCGCTCGATCACCCTCGACATCCGCCCGCACGAGACCATCGCGCTGGTGGGCGAGACGGGCGCAGGAAAGTCGACCGTGATGAAGCTGCTCGCCCGGTTCTACGACGTCGACGCGGGCGCCGTGCTGGTCGACGGGGTCGACGTGCGCTCGCTCGACCTCACGGCCTTCCGCCGTCAGCTCGGCTATGTTCCACAGGAGGCGTTCCTCTTCACCGGTACGGTGCGCGACAACATCGCGTTCGGCGACCCTGAGGCTCCGGATGATCGTGTCGAAGCCGCGGCCCGCGCCGTCGGCGCGCACGATCTCGTGATGGCCCTGCCCGGCGGC
>NZ_PSTT01000033.1 GCF_002931235.1 Subtercola sp. Z020
GGAAACGCCCGGCAACATTCCGAACCCGGAAGCTAAGACTCGCAGCGCCGATGGTACTGCAAGGGAGACCTTGTGGGAGAGTAGGACACCGCCGGACCCTCTTCAGAAACAGCCCAACCTTCACCGGTTGGGCTGTTTCGTTTTAAGCCCCATCACCCTTTTCGTGGGTACACCATTCAGGGGATCTGAACCGCGTGGGAACGCCGTTCCGCCAAAGATTGCAACGTCCTAACCATTGCAATCCAGGGGGTCCTGAATGACCATCAACGAAGAGACTGAAGCCACCGGAACGAAGCGGCTTCTCGAACGACGCACGGTCGTCAAGACAGCGGCGTGGAGCGTGCCCGCGATCGCCCTCGCCGTCGCTGCACCGATGGCTGCGGCATCCGGAGACGTCGACCTCGGCGCCTACCGCCTCACGGGCACCTGTGGTGTCCTCGGCGTCGTCGGACCGGGCTTCACCCTCACCGCCGGCCCGACCGAGGCGCTGCCCGTCGGCACCACGATCACCATCTCGGGCAGCGGTGTCGCGAACATCGGCGTCTTCAGCGTGTCGGGCGGCACCGCGAACGTTGCCGTTCTGAGCGGCACCAGCCGCCAGATCACGCTGACGTCCGAGCTCCCGGCCGGTGCGACGCTCACGGCGCGCACCACCCTGTCGATCTCGGTCGCCTTCGGCCTGAACGCGGTCTCCACCCTCCCGACGGGATACATCGCGACGGGCGCCAAGAGCGCGGCCAACGTCTCGTCGACGCTCATCCTCTGCTCCGCGAACTGATCCGCTCCGTCGCTCAGACGAGAGAAGCCCGGCCTGCACACGCAGGCCGGGCTTCTTGCGTGAACGGATAGACTCGTTCTACATCTACACAGCGCGCACCAGACGACAGGAGTGTCATGAGCGATTCGCCAGACAGGGAGAAGCGCCCCGGGCGTCGACAGGACGGTGCGCGCGCCGACGGGCCACGGCGCGGCTCGGATCGGCCGAGAGGGTCACGCCCGCCCCAGAAGTCGGGGGAGCAGAAGCTCTGGACGAGCGACGGCAAGCCGGCGCGGAGCGCGGCCCCGGGCGCCAGGGACAAGTCGAACCGCGGCGGCTACCGCGACGAGGGCCTCACGCCCGAGGAGCTCCGCCAGCGCGAGCTGCGTGCCGTGCGGCCCCAGCACGATGATCCCGAGGTTCCCGACGACGTGTCGGTCAAGGAGCTCGACCGTGGCGCCCTCAACGAACTGAAGACGCTCTCCAAAGAGAACGCAGACGGTGTGGCGAAGCACCTGGTGATGGTGGCCCGGCTGATCGAGAGCGATCCCGAGCTGGCCCACAAGCACGCCACCTCTGCCTCGCGTCGTGCGGGTCGCATCGCGATGGTGCGCGAGACCCTGGCGATCACCGCCTACGCCACCGGCGACTACGCCCTGGCGATCCGGGAGCTCCGCACGTACCGCCGCATCTCGGGGTCGAACGAACAGCTCGCCCTGATGGTGGACAGTGAGCGCGGGCTCGGTCGCCCCGACAAGGCCCTCGAGCTCGGCCGCTCCGTTCCGCGCGAGTCGCTGACCCCCGCGACGCAGGTGGCCGTCGCGATCGCCATGTCGGGCGCTCGGCTCGACCTCGGGCAGCCGGAGGCCGCGCTGGCCGAGTTGAGCATCCCGCAGCTCGACGCCTCGCGCGCCTACTCCTACAGCCCCGAACTGTTCTGGGCGTACGCCGAGGTGCTCGACGACCTCGACCGTTCGGCCGAGGCGGAAGAGTGGCGCGAGCGCGCCGACAGGGCCGAGGCGGCGCTGTACGCGGCATCCACCGACGAAGACGACGACCTGATCGAGGTCTTCGAGGAGGAGGGCGTCGATGCAGAGGAGAGCGACGACCCGGAGGTGAGTGGCGACGCAGAGACCAGCGGCGATGCGGAGGAGAGCGACGATGCAGCTGTTCCCGGCGAGAAGGAGTAGGGCCGTGGCCGCCACGCCGCTCGACGGTGTCGACGTCATTCTGGCCGACCTCGACGGTGTCGTCTACAAGGGTAAGAATGCCATCGACCATGCGGTGGATGCCCTGCAGCGCGCTGTCGGCGAGGGGGTCTCTGTCGGCTACATCACCAACAATGCCTCTCGCACCGACGCCCAGGTCGCCGAGCATCTGACGAGCTTCGGGCTCACGGTGGCTCCGCGCGACGTGGTGACGAGCCCGCAGGCTGCCGTGCTGCTGCTCGCCGACCTGGTGCCGGCGGGTTCCACCATTCTCGTGGTGGGCGGTGTCGGCCTGACCAGCGAGGTGGAGAAGGCCGGATACAGCGTCACCCGGCAGGCGAGCGACAAGCCGGCCGCGGTCATCCAGGGCTTCAACCCGGATGTCGCGTGGACCGACCTGGCCCAGGCGAGTTTCGCGCTGCACACGGGCATTCCGTGGGTGGCGACGAACACCGACTGGACGATTCCGGTCGAGGGAGGCATCGCGCCCGGCAACGGCACGCTGGTCTCGGCGGTGCACACCGCTGTCGGAACCCTGCCGGTGGTCGGCGGCAAGCCCGAAAAGGCGATCTACGAGGCGGCGGTCGCGCGTTTCGGCGCGACCTCGCCGCTGTTCATCGGCGACCGGCTCGACACCGACATCCTGGGCGCGAACCGCGCGGGGATGCGGTCGGTGCACGTGCTGACCGGGATCGACGGCCCGAAGCAGTTGCTCGCGGCGGAGAAGGATCAGCGACCCACCTTCATTCTCGACGACCTGCGCGGGCTGTTCGAGCCGTATCCCGAGACCTCGTTCTCGAAGGACGGCTCCACGGCGACGGTGGGTTCGGCGGTCGTGCGGCTGAACGGCAACGATGTCGAGCTCGTGAAGGCCGGCCAGAGTGCGGTGGATCGGGTTCGGGCCGGGAGTGCGCTCATCTGGGCATCCGGTCGCCCCATCTACGGGCTGAACGTCGCGCCTGGGCTCTACAGCTGAGCGCTCGGGTAGCCTGAAGGTGTGACAGACGAGAGTACGGGCGAGGGCGAATTGCTGCCCCGGTTGCGGGTCATCGAGCACCAGCCGCTCGACGCGCGAGCTGTCGCCTACGTTCAGCTGCACGACGAGTTGCGGAGTCGCCTCGAGGGCGGAGACGTGTCGGGCCACCGTGGCTGACGCGGCTGGGCCGGACGACGACGACACAGCGGCGGGGTTCGCTGAGGGTAGCCGACTCGACTCCGCGCTGGCGTCGAGTGGGCTGGCGCGATCGCGCAACCACGCCGCCCAGCTGATCGCCGACGGGTTCGTGAGCGTCGACGGTGTCGTCACCGTCAAACCCTCCGCGAAGGTCTTCGGCGGCCAGGCCCTGCGCGTCGAGGGCAGCGACCATTACGTCAGCCGCGGCGCGGGCAAGCTGATCGCCGCGCTCGATTCCTTCCGCGTCGAGACGCAGGGCGTCGTCGCGCTCGACGCCGGCGCGTCGACGGGCGGCTTCACCCAGGTGCTGCTCGAGCGGGGCGCACGGCGGGTATTGGCCGTCGATGTCGGCCACGGCCAGCTGTCGCCGGTGGTCGGGGCGGATGCCCGGGTGAGCGTCGTCGAGGGGTACAACATCCGACACGCGACGCCCGAGTCGCTCGCGGCCGCGTCGGGGGTGCAGGAGACGCCCTCGCTCGTCGTCGCCGACCTCTCGTTCATCTCGTTGATCACCGTGCTGCCCGCTCTGGCCGCCGTGGCGAGCCCGGAGGCGGACTTCGTGCTGCTGATCAAGCCGCAGTTCGAGGTGGGGCGCACGGGCATCCGCGAGGGCGTGGTGAAGAACGCCGGGCTGCGGGCCGACGCCATCACCGGAGTGCTCTGGGCGGCGTTCGACCTCGGGCTCGGCACGGCCGGCCTCCTCTCCTCCCCAGTCATCGGAAACGCCGGGAATCACGAGTATCTGGTCTGGCTGAGCCGTTCTGCCGGAACCAATCCGACAGAATGGTTGAACCGCGCACACACACTTTCAGGAGCCCAGACGTCGTGACGACACCCCGCTACTTTCTCGTCGTACTGCACACCGGCCGGCGGGACTCCGTCGACGCGGCGATGCAGGTCTGCGACCAGCTGGTGGCATCGGGCGTCACGCCCGCCCTGTCACCGAGCGACCTGGCCGACATCTCGCACCGCCTGACCGACCCGTCGCTGATCGCAGTGCTGGGCGACGATGTGCAGACCGACGCCCTCGAGCTCGTGATCGTGCTGGGCGGTGACGGCACCATCCTGCGCGCCGCCGAGGTGGTACGGGGCTGCAAGGTGCCCCTGCTCGGGGTGAATCTCGGGCACGTGGGGTTCCTGGCGGAGAGCGAGCGCGAAGACCTGCGGGCCTCGGTCGACCGCGTTCTCGAGGGCGACTACACCGTCGAGGAGCGCATGACGCTCGACGTCGTGGTGACGCATCACTCCGAGGTGGTCTACGAGGGCTGGGCCGTGAATGAGGCGACGGTCGAGAAGGCGAGCCGCGAGCGGATGATCGAGGTGGTCATCGAGGTCGACGGGCGACCGCTGTCGAGCTTCGGCTGCGACGGTGTCGTCATGGCGACGCCCACGGGTTCCACGGCGTACGCGTTCTCGGCGGGCGGGCCGATCGTCTGGCCGAGCCTCGATGCGCTGCTGTTCGTTCCGCTGAGCCCGCACGCGCTGTTCTCGCGGGCGCTCGTCATCGGCCCCGACTCCGTGCTCGCGGTCGAGATGCTCGAGCGCACGCCGGGCGCGGGGGTTCTCTGGTGCGACGGCCGGCGCGGGTTCGACCTGCCGGCCGGTTCCCGCATCGAGTCACGGCGGTCGCCGGTGCCCGTGCGGCTGGCGCGACTGACCCACGGGCCGTTCAGCGACCGATTGGTTCAGAAATTCGAGCTGCCCGTCGAGGGGTGGCGCGGTCCGGTCGGCAGCGCTCGGGACGGGGCCTGAGTGGCGCGCCGTGCAGGGCCCTCGGGCTTCATCGACGAGATCACGATCCGCGACCTGGGCGTCATCGCCGAGGCCGTGTTGCCGCTCGGCGCCGGGTTCACGGCGGTGACCGGCGAGACCGGTGCAGGCAAGACGATGGTCGTGCAGGCCCTCGGGCTGCTGACCGGCGAGCGGGCCGTCGCGGGCCAGGTGCGGGTCGGCAGCGGGCAGAGCTGGGTGGAGGGTCGCTGGCGCGTTCCGGTGACAGGCGCTGTGGCCGAGCGGGTGCGGGATGCCGGGGGCGAGGTCGAGGAGTTCGACACCGGTTCGCTGGGGGAGTTGATCCTGTCGCGCTCGGTGTCGGGCGAGGGCCGCAGCCGGGCGATCGTCGGCGGCCGGAGCGCCCCCGTGGGCGTGCTCGGGGAGCTCGGCGAGAGCCTCGTGGTGGTGCACGGCCAGTCCGACCAGCTGCGGCTGCGGTCATCCACCGAGCAGCGGCTGGCGCTCGACCGGTTCGCCGGGCGGGAGTTCCGCGAGCAGCTCGACGCGTATGAGCAGGCGTTCCACGCCTGGCAGGCGCTGCGGCTGGAGCTCGACACCCTGGTCTCGCAGCGCGAAGCGCGCATCCGCGAGGCCGACGCCCTCCGCGTCGCGGTGGCCGAGATCGAGGCGCTGGCGCCGGTGGCGGGCGAGGAGGAGGCCCTCGCCGAGCGAGCGGGGCGACTGACGAACCTCGAAGACCTGCGGCTGGCGGCTGCCTCCGCACGCGAGGCGGTCTCCTCCGACGAGCTCGACGGCCGGGCCGACACGGTGGGCCTGCTCGATTCGGCGCTGCGCCAGCTGGAGCGGGTGCAGGCGCACGACCCCGCGCTCGAGCCGATCGTCGAATCGCTCGCCAGCGCATCCTTTCTCGTCGCCGAGATCTCGACCCAGCTCTCGAGCTACCTCGCCGAGCTCGACACCGACGGGGGCAGCGAACTCGACGAGGTACAGGACCGCCGAGCGGCCCTCTCCGTGCTCGCGCGCAAGTACGGGCCGAGCATCGACGACGTGATCGTCTTCTTCGAGGCGGCCGGCCCGCGGCTCATCGAGCTGGAGAACGACTCCGACCGCATCGAGGAGCTGACGGATGCCGTGGCCGACGCCCTCGCGCTCGCTGAGTCGCTCGCCGACAGCCTGAGCACCGCGCGTGCCGACGCCGCCGCGCGGCTCAGCGGCCAGGTCTCCGATGAACTGGCCGCGCTGGCGATGGGCGGGTCGCAGCTCGTGGTCGAGGTGCTGCCGGGAGTCGAGCTGACGACCTCCGGCCGGGACACGGTGCACTTTCTCCTGTCGTCGCACTCGGGCGCCGAGCCGCGTCCGCTCGGGCGGGGAGCATCGGGCGGTGAGCTCAGCCGCATCATGCTCGCCATCGAAGTGGTGCTGGCCGCAACGGATCCGGTGCCCACCTTCGTGTTCGACGAGGTCGACGCCGGTGTGGGCGGGGCATCCGCCATCGAGATCGGGCGGCGACTCGCCCGGCTCGCACGCGGATCGCAGGTCATCGTCGTGACGCACCTGGCGCAGGTGGCGGCGTTCGCGACCAACCACCTCTCCGTGGTCAAAGACAGTGATGGGGCGGTGACCGAGTCCAGCGTCCGGCAGCTCAGCGGCGAAGACCGGGTGGCCGAGATGGCGCGGCTGCTGTCGGGGCTGCCCGACTCCGAGAGCGGGCTCGCGCATGCGCGGGAGCTCATCGAGCTGGCCAGAGAGGGCAGGTGACGGGCATCCGTACTGTTAGAGTGGAACTCCGTGGATGATGATCAAAACGGCACCCTGTTGAACGCTTCTGAGCTCGCCGACGGCGACCCGAAGCCCGAGGTCACGCAGCCGGGGCAGGTTCCCGGCAAGCTGACGAAGCACATCTTCGTGACCGGTGGTGTCGTCTCCAGCCTCGGCAAGGGTCTCACCGCAGCCAGTCTCGGCAACCTCCTGACAGCCCGCGGGCTGAACGTCGTGATGCAGAAGCTCGACCCCTACCTGAACGTCGATCCCGGAACGATGAACCCGTTCCAGCACGGCGAGGTCTTCGTCACCGACGACGGTGCAGAGACCGACCTCGACATCGGGCACTACGAGCGGTTTCTCGACATCAACCTGAACCAGGCCGCGAACGTGACGACGGGCCAGATCTACTCGACCGTCATCGCCAAGGAGCGCCGCGGCGAGTACCTCGGCGACACCGTGCAGGTCATTCCGCACATCACCGACGAGATCAAGCGGCGCATGCGGCTGCAGGCGCAGGGCGAAGACAGGCCCGACGTCATCATCACCGAGATCGGTGGAACGGTCGGCGACATCGAGTCGCAGCCCTTCCTCGAGTCTGCACGGCAGGTTCGTCACGAACTCGGCCGACGCAACGTCTTCTTCGTTCACGTGTCGCTGGTGCCGTTCATGAATGCGTCGGGGGAGCAGAAGACCAAGCCGACCCAGCACTCCGTCGCGGCCCTCCGCTCCATCGGTATCCAGCCCGATGCTCTCGTGCTGCGGAGCGACCGCCCCGTCTCGGAGTCAAACAAGCGCAAGATCGCGCTGATGTGCGACGTCGACGAAGACGCGGTCGTGAACGCCATCGACGTGCCGTCGATCTACGACATTCCGACGATGCTGCACGACCAGAAGCTCGACGCGTACATCATCGACCACTTCGGCCTGACCACGAACGACGTGGACTGGTCGGGCTGGTCGTCGCTGCTCGAAGCGGTGCACGAGCCGAAGCACGAAGTCACCATCGGGCTGGTCGGCAAGTACATCGACCTGCCCGACGCCTACCTCTCTGTGACCGAGGCCCTCAAGGCCGGCGGCTTCGCGCATCGCGCCAAAGTGAACCTGAAGTGGATCGCCTCCGACGAGTGCGAGACGCCCGAGAAGGCCGCCAAAGAGCTCGGCGACCTCGACGGCATCTGCGTTCCCGGTGGTTTCGGTGTGCGCGGCATCGAGGGCAAGCTGGGCGCGCTGCGCTTCGCCCGCGAGAACGGCATCCCGACGCTCGGGCTGTGCCTCGGCCTCCAGTGCATGGTGATCGAGTACGCACGGAACGTCGTCGGCCTCGACGAGGCGTCGTCGAGCGAGTTCAACCCTGACACTCCCTTCCCAGTGATCGCCACGATGGCCGAGCAGGTCGACATCATCGCTGGTGGCGACCTCGGCGGCACGATGCGCCTCGGGCTCTACGAGGCCAAGCTCGCCGGCGGTTCGCTGGTCGAATCGCTGTACGGCGCACCGACCATCGAAGAACGCCACCGCCACCGCTACGAGGTCAACAACCGGTACCGCGGCGACATCGCCGACGCCGGCCTGTGGTTCTCGGGAACGTCGCCCGACGACCACCTCGTCGAGTTCGTCGAGCTGCCGACAGATGTGCACCCGTACTACGTCGGCACCCAGGCGCACCCGGAGCTGCGCTCGCGCCCGAACCGGGCTCATCCCCTCTTCGATGGTCTCATCACGGCTGCGCTCGACCGGCAGGAAGCCAGCAGACTGTTCCCGACCGAGGCCTAGGAGGGCTCGCTGTGACCACGACACCGGGCGGTTGGCCCCTCCGCGATGAGGCGGCAGACCTCGAGATCACGCAGAGCGATGTGGTCTTCGACGGCAAGATCTGGGATGTGCGCCGCGAGACGTTCACCTACAACGGCGCCGACACCGTGCGGGAGTTCGTCGACCACACCGGCGCGGTGGCGATCGTCGCGCTCGACGACCAGGAGCGCATGCTGCTGATCAAGCAGTACCGGCACCCAATCCGTTCCCGCGAGTGGGAGATTCCGGCGGGCCTCCTCGACGTGTCGGGCGAGAACTGGCTGGTCGCCGCCCAGCGCGAGCTCAGCGAGGAGGCCGATCTCGAGGCCGACGAGTGGAACGTGCTCACGGACTACGCGACGACGCCCGGTGGCAACAACGAATTGATCCGCATCTACCTGGCACGCGGCATCCATTCGACGGCTGCACCTTTCGAACGCGAAGACGAAGAGGCCGATATCGAGGTGCGCTGGGTCGACCTCGACGAGGTGGTGGATGCCGTGCTGCGGCGCGAGCTGCAGAATCCCAATCTCGTGCTGGCGTCGCTGGCGCTCTTCGCGAACCGAGCGCGCGGGTGGGGGTCGCTGGGGGCGGCGGATGCTCCGTGGCCGGAGTTCGCGCGGCTGCACCCCGAGGCATCCTGAGTTCCAGCCCGTGAGCGGGATGCGCGCGGCGATCGACGGGTACCTCCGTCACATCACGATCGAGCGCGGGCTGTCGGCCAACACGGTGGCCGCCTACCGCCGCGACCTCACGCGGTATGCAGCGTGGTTGGAGGGATTGGGCATCCAGAACCCGACGGAGATCGACGAGACGCACATTGCGGGGTTCACCCGGCAGCTGCAGACGCTGGCCGAGCCGGGGGTTCTCGCCCAGCCGCTCGCCGCGACATCCGTGGCCCGCATTGTGTCGTCGGTGCGGGGGCTGCACCGGTTCCTGGCCGAGGAGGGCGAGACGGTGACGGATGCCGCGCGCGAGGTGAAACCGCCGAAACTCGGGATGCGGTTGCCGAAGGCGATCACGATCGAGCAGATGACGGGGCTGCTCGAGGCGACAGGGGGCGACGACCCGCTCGCGCTCCGCGATAGGGCGCTGCTCGAGCTGCTCTACGCGACCGGCGCGCGCGTGTCGGAGGTCGTGGCGCTGAACGTGGACGATGTGGGCAGCGACGACGACTTCGTGCGGGTGGTCGGCAAGGGGTCGAAGCAGCGCGTGGTGCCGGTGGGGAGTTTCGCACGCGCGGCGCTGGATGCGTACCTCGTGCGGGTGCGGCCGCTGTTCTCGGCGCGGGGCCGGGCGACGCCGGCGCTGTTCCTCGGGCTGCGGGGGGACCGGCTGGGCAGGCAGGGGGCGTGGCTGGTCATCCAGGCGGCGGCCAGGCGGGCGGGGCTCGAGACGCACATCTCGCCGCACACGTTCCGGCACTCGTTCGCGACGCACCTGATCACGGGCGGGGCGGATGTGCGGGTGGTGCAGGATCTGCTCGGGCACGCGTCGGTGACGACGACGCAGATCTACACGCAGGTGACGGCCGACACCCTGCGCGACATGTACCAGACGGCGCACCCGCGGGCGCGGTGAGGGATGCCGCGCGGCGCGCTGCAGGCGAGCGGGATGCCGCGGCAGCCGCCGGTGCGGGTCGCGCACGGCGCGCTTCGCGGGAACGGGGGCGCGGCCACAGTAGAATCGTGAGCACCGCCCTGGGAGAGGTCGGGGTCAGTGAGGAGCATCGCCTGTGATGGCAAAGAAGAACGACCTTGCCTCTGCACTTCCGGGTCTCGAGGCTCCCGTTCTCGGCCCGACCGGTCGGCCGCTGCGCGTCTTTCCGCAGCCGGCGCCGCTGAAGAGCCACGGGCCCGCGCGCATCATCTCGCTCTGCAACCAGAAGGGCGGCGTGGGCAAGACCACGACGACCGTGAACCTCGGGGCGACGCTGGCGGATGACGGCCGGCGCGTTCTCGCGATCGACTTCGACCCGCAGGGTGCGCTCTCGGCCGGGCTCGGCGTCGACACCCACGACAGCCTGACGATCTACGACCTGCTGCTCGGAACCGAGAAGGACCCGCACAACGTCATCCGGCAGACGAGTGTGCCGAACTTCGACATCATCCCGGCGAACATCGACCTGTCTGCCGCCGAAGTGCACCTGATCAGCGAGGTCGCGCGGGAGACCATCCTGGCGCGGGTGCTGCGGAAGGTCAGCGACGAGTACGACGTCATTCTGATCGACTGCCAGCCGTCGCTCGGCCTGCTCACGGTGAATGCGCTGACCGCCAGCCACGGCGTGCTGATTCCTCTCGAATGCGAGTTCTTCGCCCTTCGTGGTGTCGCTCTGCTCGTCGAGACGATCGACAAGGTGAAAGACCGGCTGAACCCGGCGATCAAGCTCGACGGCATCCTCGCGACGATGTACGACTCGCGCACGCTGCACTCGCGGGAGGTCATGCAGCGCGTGGTCGACGCGTTCGGGCCGGAGGTGCTCGAGACGGTGATCGGCCGCACGATCAAGTTCCCCGACGCGAGCGTCTCGGGAACGCCGATCACCCAGTTCGCGCCCGACCACCCTGCGGCCAACGCGTACCGCCAGTTGGCCCGAGAACTGGTCTTCCGTGGCGCGGTCGCCTAGCGCAACACTGGTTGCCGAGGGCGGGGCTGTGGATGCCGCGGGCGCCGCTCCAGGGTTCCGGCTCAGTCTCTCGAACTTCGAGGGTCCGTTCGACCTGCTGCTCTCGCTCATCTCGAAGCACGAGGTCGACATCACCGAGATCGCCCTGAGCGCGGTGACCGACGAGTTTCTGAGCTACCTGCGGAACCTCGACTCCGAGGAGGAGCTGGAACGGGCATCCGAGTTCCTGGTGGTGGCCGCCACGCTGCTCGACCTGAAGATCGTCGGGCTTCTGCCCCAGGGTGAGCTGGTCGATGCCGAAGATGTTGCGCTGCTCGAGGCGCGTGACCTTCTGTTCGCCAGGCTTCTGCAGTACCGGGCCTTCAAACAGGTGTCGCTGTGGTTCTCGGCGCATTTCGACGAGGAGGGGCGGCGGCATGCGCGCGCTGTGCGGCTGGAGGAGAAGTTCCGGCAGCAGACGCCCGAGCTGGTCTGGTCGCTGAGCCCCGACGACTTCGCTGCGCTCGCGGTGCTCGCACTGACGCCGCGGGAGGTTCCCGTGGTGGGGCTCGAGCACCTGCACGCACCGCTGGTGAGCATCCGAGAGCAGGCGGCGCACGTCGTGACCGCGCTGCGGTCGGGGGAGCCGGTGTCGTTCCGTCGGCTGATCGACGGGATCGTCGAAAAGGGGATCGTCGTGGCGCGTTTTTTGGCGGTGCTCGAGCTCTACCGGCACGCGGCGATCGCGTTCGAGCAGCTGGAGCCTCTCGGCGAACTGACGATCCGGTGGACGGCCGAGAGCTGGTCGGAAGAGAACCTGTCGAACCTGGGGGCCGACTATGACAACTGAGGTCGACCTCGAACGTGCGCTCGAAGCGATCTTCACGGTGGCCGACGAGCCGCAGAGCCTGATGACGCTCGCGACGGCGCTGGCTCGCCCCGTTGCAGCGGTGCGGCAGACCGTCGAGCGATTGGCTGCCGACTACGACGGTGAGGCACCGGGCGGCAGCGTTCGACGCGGTTTCGAGCTGCGGGAGGTCGCGGGCGGTTGGCGGCTCTACGTACGCGGGGAGTACGACGCTGTCGTTCGCGACTTCGTCGTCACCGAGAACCCCTCGAAGCTGTCCCAGGCGGCGCTCGAGACGCTCTCGGTGATCGCCTACAAGCAGCCGATCACGCGGAGCGCGATCGCATCCATCCGCGCCGTGAACGTCGACTCTGTCGTGCGCACCCTGCTCGGCCGCGGCCTGATCACCGAGGTCTCGACCGACGGCGAAACCGGCGCCATTTACTATGGAACGACAGACCTGCTCCTGACCCAGCTCGGCATCAACACGCTTGACGAGCTCCCCAAGATCTCACCACTGCTCGCCGATGGTGCGGAAGGCTTCGATGACCAGTTCCAGTGAAGACGAGCGTGGCCGCGGGGCCGCCGACCAGAACCTGCCCGAGGGCGTGCGCCTGCAGAAGGTGCTCGCCTCGGCGGGGGTCGCGTCGCGACGGGTCTCCGAAGAACTCATCACCGCGGGCCGGGTGCGGGTGAACGGCGAGGTCGTGCGGGAGCTCGGTCGCCGCATCGACCCCGAGACCGACAAGGTCGCCGTCGACAACACGGCCGTGCAACTCGACACGACCAAGCGCTACGTGCTACTGAACAAGCCGGTCGGCATCGTCTCGTCGCTGGCCGACCAGCACGGTCGGCCGGATCTGTCGCGGTACACCTCGCAGTATGAGGAGCGGCTCTTCAACGTGGGGCGTCTCGATGCGGAGACGAGTGGCCTGCTCATCCTGACGAACGACGGCGAGCTCGCGCATGTGCTGGCGCACCCCTCGTTCGGCGTGCTGAAGACCTACATCGCGCAGGTCGAGGGCCGGGTGACCCCGCAGACCATAGCGAAGCTGACGAAGGGGGTCGAGCTCGACGACGGGCCGATCGTCGCCGACAAGGCCCGGCTGATCGACAGTTCGAACGGGTCGAGCCTCGTCGAGGTCACCCTGCACTCCGGTCGCAACCGCATCGTGCGCCGGATGCTCGAGGAGGTCGGTCACCCCGTGATCGAACTGGTGCGGCGGCAGTTCGGCCCGTTGCACCTCGGCTCGCTGAAGGCGGGGGAGCTGCGCGACCTGACCCGCGAGGAGCTCGGAGCGCTGCTGACCCTGTCGCGTGAGGCGAAGACGCAGCCCGCGAACGACGGCTCGGTTGCGAGCACAGGCGCGGGCGCAAAAGCGGGCGCGAGGCCCGATCGTGGCTGAGAGCCGCCTCACCGGTTCGGTGCGCGTCGTCGGTGCCGGCCTGCTCGGCACGAGCATCGGCCTCGGGCTCCGCGCTCGCGGCGTCGACGTCATCGTGGCCGACGCGTCACCGACGCACGTCAGCATCGCGGTCGACTACGGTGCCGGGCGTGCGGCTGCGGCTACCGACGAACCGCAGCTCATCGTGGTCTGCGTTCCGCCCGACGTCACGGCGCGGGTGGTGGCCGCCGAACTCGAGGCCTTCCCACACGCGGTCGTGACGGATGTCGCGAGTGTGAAGCTCAGCGTGCTGCATGAGCTCCGGGCATCCGGTGCCGACGTCTCGCGCTACGTCGGAACCCACCCCATGGCGGGGCGCGAGCGGGGCGGGCCGCTGCAGGGGCGCGCGGACCTCTTTCTCGGCCGGCCCTGGGTGGTCGCGGCGCACGACGGCATCTCGTACCAGCGGGGGAGCGTCATCGACGACCTCATTCTCGACCTCGGCGCGACGCTCGTCGAGATGACCCCCGAGGCGCACGACAGCAGTGTGGCGCTGATCTCGCACGTTCCGCAGGTGGTGGCGACGCTGATGGCGAGGCGGCTGACCGATGCTCCGGGAGCGGCCGTGAACCTCGCCGGGCAGGGTCTTCGCGACGTGACGCGCATCGCGGCGGGCGACCCTGGGCTCTGGGTGCAGATACTCGGCGCGAACGCGCAGCCCGTGGTGGGCATCCTGAAGCAGTTCCGTCACGATCTCGACCACGTGATCGACGCACTCGACGCACCGGAGGCGGTCGGCAACCGGCGCCGCCTCGCCGAAGAACTGCTCGGCGGCAACGTCGGGGTGGCCCGCATCCCGGGCAAACACGGGCAGGACACGCGGTACACGCAGATCGTGGTGATGGTGGACGACCGACCGGGCGAACTCGCGCGGTTGATGGGTGACGTGGGTGAGGCGGGCGTGAACCTCGAAGACCTGCGGCTCGAACACTCGCCGGGTGCCCAGATCGGGCTGGCGGAGATCGCCGTGCTGCCCGAGGCGGCCGGCGGGTTGGTCGACTGGCTCGCTGCACGGGGCTGGCGGATCGCAGGATGATGAGGACTGATGTGTCAGACAAAGTAGTGGTCGCGATCGACGGGCCTGCCGGCAGCGGCAAGTCGAGCGTCAGCAAGGGCGCGGCGCGCGAGCTCGGCTTCGCGTACCTCGACACCGGGGCGGCCTACCGGGCGCTCGCGTGGATGCTGCTCGACCGCGGGCTCGACGCGGGAGACCCCGAGGTGGTCGTCGCGGCTCTGCCCGAATTCGCCTTCGACATCGGAACCGACCCCGACGACTACTACGTGAAGGTGGGCCCCGACGATGTGACGATCGCGATCAGGGAGCCCTGGGTGACGAGCGAGGTGCGGCTCGTGGCACGGCTTCCCGAGGTGCGGGCGTTCCTGACGGCGCTGTTCAGGGAGACCATCGCAGCGACCGACCGGCCGGGCATCGTGGTGGAGGGAAGGGACATCACCACGGTGGTGGCGCCCGATGCCACCAGCAGAATCCTGCTCACCGCCTCAGAAGAGGCTAGAATGAACAGGCGTTCAGCAGAGATTGTCGGATCGACAGCCGCCGTTGTCGGCGAACAGCTGAGATCTCGTGACCGGGCAGACTCCCGGGTCGTCGACTTCATGAATGCCGCAGACGGGGTCACCACCGTCGATTCCACCGAACTCGACTTCGGCCAGACCGTTCAGGCGGTGGTCGCAGTCGTCACTCTTGCACGAACGAAGGCTTCAGATGGTCAATATTCACAGCGCTGACAAAGACACCGACGGCGAGTACGACGAGTACCCCGAAGTCTCGAGCGCGGTCGTCGACCGCCTCAGCGACCTCGACGAAGACCTGGTCACCCGTCGGGCGGATGCCCTGCGGAGCGGCCTCGCCGACTACGACCTCGGGGAAGAAGACCTCGCCATTCTCGAGGCCGCCACCGACGACCCCGACGCGATCACCTACCTGCCCGCGCTGCCGGTGCTGGCGATCGTCGGCCGGCCGAACGTGGGCAAGTCGGCGCTCGTCAACCGCATCATCGGTCGCCGCGAGGCGGTCGTCGAAGACACCCCCGGGGTGACGCGCGACCGCGTCAACTACAAGGCCGAGTGGGCCGGCCGCCACTTCACGATCGTCGACACCGGCGGGTGGGAACCGGATGCCCGGGGCATCGACGCCTCGGTGGCAGCCCAGGCCGAGATCGCCATCGAACTGGCCGACGCCGTGCTGTTCGTCGTCGACGCGAACGTCGGTCCGACCGCGACCGACGAGCACGTCGTGCGGATGCTCCGCAAGACCAAGCGGCCCGTGTTCGTCGCCGCGAACAAGATCGACGATGTGCGGCAGGAGCCGAACGCGGCATCCCTCTGGTCGCTCGGCCTCGGCAACCCGTACCCCGTCTCGGCCCTCCACGGTCGTGGTGTCGCCGACCTGCTCGACCAGATCATGAAGGTGCTGCCCGAGGTCTCGGCCGTCGCGAAGCAGGAGGTGGGTGGCCCGCGCCGCGTCGCCATCCTCGGCCGGCCGAACGTGGGCAAGTCGTCGCTGCTGAACCGCGCTGCGGGCGAGGAGCGCGTCGTCGTGAACGAGCTCGCCGGCACCACCCGTGACCCGGTCGACGAGCAGGTCGAGATCGCCGGCAAGATCTGGCGCTTCGTCGACACCGCGGGCATCCGGCGCCGCGTGCACCTTCAGCAGGGGGCGGACTTCTACGCGTCGCTCCGTACGTCTGCTGCCCTCGAGAAGGCCGAAGTCGCCGTCGTCATGATCGATGTGTCGCAGCCGGTGAGCGAGCAGGATGTGCGCATCATCGACCTCGTGCTCGAGTCGGGCCGCGCCCTGGTGCTCGCCTTCAACAAGTGGGACCTGCTCGACGACGAGCGCCGCCGCTACCTCGAACGTGAGATCGAGCAGGACCTGGCGCACGTGTCGTGGGCGCCGCGCGTCAACATCTCGGCGAAGACCGGGCGGCACATGGAGAAGCTGGTTCCGGCGCTGGAGCTGGCACTCGAGTCGTGGGACACCCGTATTCCGACAGGGAAGTTCAACGCGTTCCTCGCGGAGCTGACGGCCGAGCATCCTCACCCGGTGCGCGGCGGCAAGCAGCCGCGCATCCTGTTCGGCACCCAGGCGTCGTCGCGGCCGCCGACATTCGTGCTGTTCACGACCGGGTTCCTCGACCCGGGGTACCGCCGGTACATCACGCGGCGCCTCCGCGAGATCTGGGGCTTCGAGGGCAGCCCCGTGAACGTCAACATGCGGGTGCGCGAGAAGCGCAAGCGCTGACCCCCCCCACC
>NZ_PSTT01000031.1 GCF_002931235.1 Subtercola sp. Z020
CATCCCGACCCCCGCCCGCCGGGTCGCGCTGGCCGCCGCCGGCGAGGGCACCGACCTCGTCGTGCTCGACCCCACCTCGCCCACCGAGTTCGCAATCCGCCGTCCCGCGCTCTGGGCGATCGCCGAGGCCCGCCCGTGGTCACCGCCCCTGGCACAGCCCGCCGTTCGCGATGCCTTCGCCGCGTCGGTCGCCGCCGAGCCCGACGTTCGCGGCCTGGCGCTCAGCGCGGGCGACCCCGATGTGCGCCTGGCCGGAACCGAGGTGGTGGTCGAGCTCACCCTCGCACCGGGCCTCGACCGCGACGCCCTGACGGCGCTCCTCGAACGGGTGCAGCGGCGCTGGGTGGCCAGCCCACCGATAGCCGACGCAGTCGACTCCCTCTCCGTGAGGCTCGCAGCCGACCGCTAACGCGTCGCGCAGCCCCACGCACCCCGAATCTGCCCGAGCAGCGCACCACTGGTCAGAGCGCGCAGCCCCTACAGCGTGTCGCGCTCCCGCTCCTGCGCCACGACGGCCTCGCGGTCCGCAAGCCGCCGCAGCCCCGCGAGCGGCTGCTTCATGCGGAAGTTCGGTGCCAGCACCTGCTCGGTGCGGTCGAGGAACGCCCAGTACCCGGCGGTGAACGGGCAGGCATCCGGACCCAACCGCACGCGCGGATTGAACCGGCAGCCACCGCAGTAGTCGGTCATCGTGTTGATGTAGGCGCCACCCGACGAGTACGGCTTCGTCGCCACGATGCCGCCGTCAGCGTGCTGCGACATGCCGATCACGTTCGCCGGCATCACCCACGGCGTGCCGTCGACAAACATGTCGATGAACCAGTTGTTGAGCGCGACAGGGTCGTAGCCGCGTTGCAGCGCCCAGTTGCCGATGATCATCAGGCGCTGGATGTGATGGGCCCAGCCATGCTCCCTGAGCCCGTCGATGCTGTGGCTGAGACAGTTCGCGGTGATGGCTGCAGCGTCGAGGGTGGTGAACTCGACCGGCAGGGGAGCGTGCGCCCCGAGCGCGTTGCGGGCGGTGGAATAGCCCTCACCGAGGTGCCAGTAGAGGTGCCAGACGTAGTCGCGCCACCCCATGACCTGGCGCACGAACCCTTCGACCGAGTTCAGCGGGGCGTTCCCCGCCTCGTATTCCGCGGCGACGCGCGTCACGACGGCGAGCGGGTCGAGCAGCCCCAGGTTCAGGGGAGCGCTGAGCAGCGAATGGGCCATCGTCCAGTCGCCCGTCAGGGTGGCGTCTTCGAACGGGCCGAAATCGTTCAACCGGGTCTCGATGAAGCTCTCGAAAGCCAGGTTCGCCTCGCGTTCGGTCACGGCGAAGCGCCGCGGAGCATCCACCCCCACCAGCTGCACCAGTCCGTCGGCCTGCCAGCGGTCGAGATCCTCCCGAACGGATGCGTCGATCTCGTCTTCTTCGGGCCACCACGGGTCGGGGAGACCGAGCGTGACGGCCCCCTTGGGCGGCGACGAACGGTTCGACACGTCGTAGTTCCACTGCCCGCCGGCGGGGGTCTCGCCCTCCATCAGGATGCCCGTGCGCTGCCGCACGGTGCGGTAGAAGTCTTCCAGCAGCAGGCGTTTGCCGCCGCGGCTCGCCGCCCAGAGGGCGAAGTCGGCTTCGCTCGTCACGAACCCGCGACTGGGCAGAATGCGTGCACCCAGCCGCCTCACGTACCGTCGTGCGCTGTACGAGGTCGGGTCTATCACCTCGAGGTCGTCGCGGCCGGCGACCACATCTCCGTACTTCTCGACCTGGTGGAACTCCACACGGTCGCCGAGCTCCGCAGCCCGGTGCCGGATGCCCGACAGAATGAGGTGCGCCTTCGCCCGGTGTATCGGGCGGCGCTTCAGCACCGAACGGGCTTCGATCAGAAGCATCGGGCCGCCGTCGTCGAACAGAGAGCCGAGCTGGCCGGCGAAGATCCAGCGGACGGAGTCCGAAGAGGGTTCGGGCCGGGCGCTCGCGGGTGTCATGCTCCCTAGTTAACGGGCCCCGTCAGCTTCTCGCCAGGCCCTTGACCGATGGGGTCGGGGAACGGCGACGCCTCGCGGAACGCCAGCTGCAGCGACCGCAGCCCGTCACGCAGCGAGCGGGCGTGCATGTCACCGATCTCGGGAGCGCCGGCCGTCACCAGCCCGGCGAGGGCGATGATCAGCTTGCGGGCCTCGTCGAGGTCGGTCTGGGTGTCGGGGTCGTCGGCCAGGCCGACTTTCACGGCAGCCGCACTCATCAGGTGCACAGCCGTGGTCGTGATGACCTCGACAGCCTGCACATCGGCGATGTCGCGCGCTTCGTCGCTCATGGCAATATCCGTTCTCACATCAGGGAAAGTCTCTGCTAGACTCTTATGCGGCTCTGGCACCAGTAGGTGTCAGATCGAAAGTGGAGAATCTCCCACCCGCATGACCGCTTAACAGGTTATCGGGTTGATTGCACTCCGCCGGCGTCGAGCGATCGTCGCGGGTAGACAGGGTGCGGTACGTGTGTGGCAAATGTGTCGAAGTGATGCTGACTGCTGTTTTGCGTGGTGACGTTCGTCTTTCGCGTGCCCCGGTTCATGCCGGCGGCCCGGCCGATACCCCCGCAGAATCAAAGGAGCAACGCATCAGCGATCCCCGTACAAACGACCGTATACGAGTACCCGAGGTTCGCCTCGTTGGTCCGGCCGGTGAGCAGGTTGGCGTCGTCAGTATCGACGTGGCCCTCAGACTCGCGCAAGAGGCAGACCTTGACCTGGTCGAGGTGGCCCCGAACTCCAAGCCGCCCGTCGCCAAGATCATGGACTACGGAAAGTTCAAGTACGAAGCTGCGCAGAAGGCGAAAGAGGCCAGGCGCAACCAGGCGAACACCATCCTCAAAGAGGTGCGTTTTCGCCTGAAGATCGATGTGCACGACTACGAGACGAAGCGAAAGCGTGCAGAAGGCTTCCTCAAGGCCGGTGACAAGGTGAAAGCGATGATCCTGTTCCGTGGCCGCGAGCAGTCCCGCCCCGACCAGGGCGTGCGCCTTCTCCAGAGATTTGCCGAAGACGTGTCGGAGTTCGGTTCTGTCGAATCGAGCCCGACCATCGACGGTCGCAACATGGTCATGGTGATCGGTCCCCTGAAGAACAAGTCAGAGGCCAAAGCCGAGGCCAACGCCCAGCGTGCTGCTGCGAAGACACCGCGGGAGGCGCCTGCAGAGGCGACACCCGCAGAGCCGACGCCCGCAGAAGCATCGCCTGCGGCTGCAGAGTAGCTACCCAGCCACCACTGGCTGGTTCAACCGATACACCCACGAGGAGACGACAATGCCGAAGATGAAGACCCATTCCGGTGCCAAGAAGCGATTCAAGATCACCGGGAGCGGCAAGGTCATGAAGCAGCAGGCCGGCATGCGCCACAACCTGGAAGTGAAGTCGGGCCAGCGCAAGCGCCGCCTCAACACCGACCAGGTTCTGGCCCCCCAGGACGCCAAGGTCATCAAGAAGCTCCTCGGCCTCTAGATCACGACGACGATAAAGGATTAGAAGAAGATGGCAAGAGTAAAGAGGGCGGTCAACGCCCACAAGAAGCGTCGCGTAATTCTGGAGCGCGCAGAGGGTTACCGCGGCCAGCGGTCGCGCCTCTACCGCAAGGCCAAGGAGCAGGTCACCCACTCCCTCGTCTACTCGTACCGCGACCGTCGTGCCCGCAAGGGTGACTTCCGTCGCCTGTGGATCCAGCGCATCAACGCTGCTGCCCGCCTGAACGGCCTGACCTACAACCGCCTCATCCAGGGCCTGAACCTGGCCGGCATCGAGGTCGACCGTCGCATCCTCGCCGACCTCGCCGTCACCGAGCCCGCCACGTTCGCGGCGCTCGTCGAGAGCGCGAAGGCCGCACTGCCCGCCGACACGTCGGCACCGAAGGTCGACGCAGCAGCGTAGTACTCGAAACATCTGCTTGACTTGGCGCATGCTTGATAACCCGCGTTCACCGCGTGTTCGGGCCGTCGCCAAACTTGCCAAGAAGGGAGCCCGGTCTGAGACCGGGCTCTTTCTCTTGGAGGGGCCGCAGGCGGTAGCCGAGGCGCTGCTCTTCAGCCCCCAGCTCGTCGTCGAGCTCTATGCGACACCGACGGCCCTCGAGCGCTACACCGACATCGCTGCCACGGCCACCGATGCGGGAGTGGATGTCGAGTTCGTCTCCGAGCACGTGCTCGAAGTGATGAGCGACACCGTCACCCCGCAGGGCTTCATCGCCGTCTGCCACCAGTTCCCCACCGCGATCAAAGACATCTTCGCGGCCGGTCCGAAGCTGATCGCCATCCTCGAAGAGGTGCGAGACCCGGGCAACGCCGGTACGATCATCCGGGCTGCGGATGCCGCGGGCGCCGATGCCGTGATCCTGACCGGTCGCTCGGTCGATCTGTACAACCCCAAAGTGGTGCGCTCGACCACCGGGTCGCTCTTCCACCTGCCTGTCGCCGTCGAAGCGACCCTCGACGACGTCAAGCGCCGCGCCGTGGAGGCGGGCCTCCAGGTGCTCGCCGCCGACATCAAGGGCGACGACCTGCTCGACGTTCGCGCGACCGGTGTGCTGAGTGCACCGACCGCGTGGCTGTTCGGCAACGAGGCACGCGGCCTCACCGACGACGATCTGACGCTCGCCGACCGGGTCGTGTCGGTGCCCATCTACGGTCGGGCCGAGTCAATGAATCTCTCGACGGCAGCTTCCGTCTGTCTCTATGAAAGCGCCTTCGCCCAACACAGTTGACGCAGTGCGGGCTGAAAGGCTCTCAAACGCCCGGTATCTGTGCCGTTTCTCAGGTAAATCGGCCTTGTCGTACAGCGGTTTTGCATGTTACGGCTGAGTAACTTTTGCCCTGCCGATTCGTGACCCCCGGTCGGGGTGTGGTTGTCTGGGGCCATGAACGCACCCGGAACACCGCTCGTCGTTCTCGACCACGTCAACAAGCACTACGGCGACCTGCACGTTCTGAACGACATCACCCTGACCATCGGCCGGGGCGAGGTCGTAGTCGTGATCGGGCCGAGTGGATCGGGTAAATCCACCCTCTGCCGCGCGATCAACAGGCTCGAGACGATCGACGACGGCACCATCTCCATCGACGGTGAGGCCCTGCCGAGTGAGGGCGCCGCCCTCGCGAAGCTCCGCGCCAAGGTCGGCATGGTCTTCCAGTCCTTCAATCTGTTCGCGCACAAGACGATCCTGCAGAACGTCACGATCGGTCCCATCAGGGTGTCGAAGAAGTCGAAGTCCGAGGCAGACGCCGCCGCGCGCAAGCTGCTCGAGCGGGTCGGCGTCGCCAACCAGGCCGACAAGATGCCCTCCCAGCTCTCGGGCGGCCAACAGCAGCGCGTGGCCATCGCTCGCGCCCTGGCGATGCAGCCGACCGTCATGCTGTTCGACGAGCCGACCTCGGCGCTCGACCCCGAGATGATCAACGAAGTGCTCGACGTGATGGTCGGTCTCGCGAAAGACGGCATGACGATGATCGTCGTGACCCACGAGATGGGTTTTGCCCGCAAGGCCGCCGATCGCGTCATCTTCATGGCCGAGGGTCGCATTCTCGAAGACACCACACCGGCAGAATTCTTCGACCACCCCACGAGCGATCGTGCGAAGGACTTCCTCTCGAAGATCCTCACGCACTAGTCCGCTCCCGACTCCTGCCCGCCAGCTCCTCGCCTGGCGGGAGCGCGCACCTCGCGCCCGCACCATTCCCAGCACCGAACACAGAAGAGGAATCCCCATGAAACTCAGGAAGATCCTGGTCGGCACGGCCGCCGTCGCCGTCGCCGTCGCCCTTTCCGCCTGCGGCGCTCCCGGCAGCGCCACCAGCGGAGGCAGCACCTCCACCGCGGCAGCAGGCGCAGGCCCCTACGACCTGCCCGTGGTCGAGAGCCCGAGCTTCGAGGCCGGCACCACCATGGCCAAGCTCGCCGAGGCCGGCACCATGAAGATCGGCACGAAGTTCGACCAGCCCCTGTTCGGCCTCCGCGGCCTCGACGGCAAGCCTGTCGGGTTCGACGCCGCCATCGGGTCGCTCGTCGCCTCGAAGCTCGGCATCCCATTCGACAAGATCGAGTGGACAGAGACCGTCTCGGCCAACCGGGAGCCGTTCCTGCAGAGCGGCCAGGTCGACGCGGTCATCGCGACGTACACGATCAACGACAAGCGCAAGCAGGTCGTCGACTTCGCCGGCCCGTACTTCGTGGCAGGCCAGAGTGTGCTTGTGCTCGAGGGCAACACCGAGAT
This sequence comes from Subtercola sp. Z020, assembly GCF_002931235.1. GTDB lineage: Bacteria > Actinomycetota > Actinomycetes > Actinomycetales > Microbacteriaceae > Subtercola. The sequence continues at coordinate 6,247 of NZ_PSTT01000031.1, forward strand.
CACGGGCCCCCAAGACCTCTCGGGTAAGCCCGTCTGCTCGGTCGAAGGCTCCACCCCGGCCGCGAACATCGTCGAGAAGTACGGGGCGGTTCTGCAGCCGACCGACGTCTACAGCAAGTGCCTCGACCCGCTGAAGAACGGCCAGGTCGTCGCCATGACCACCGACAACGTCATCCTGTCGGGCTTCGTCGACCAGAACCCGGGCGTGTTCAAGCTCGTCGGCGACACCTTCACCGAAGAGCCCTACGGCATCGGCCTGACGAAAGACGACACGGCCATGCGCACGTTCGTGAACGAGACCCTGCAGGCCGCGTTCGACGACGGCACCTGGGCGCGCCTGTTCGAGCAGACCGCCGGTACGGTGCTGCCCGTTCCGACGCCGCCGACGATCAACCAGTACTAGGAACGGAAGGGAGGCCTCGTGGTCATCTTCGACAATCTGCCGCTGTACTTCGAGGCCTTCCTCCAGACCCTCTCCCTGCTGCTCCTGACGACGCTCTTCGCGCTGCCGCTCGGCACCGTGATCGCCGCCATGCGCATCTCGCCGATCGGCAGCCTGCGGGCCACCGCCACGGTGTACACCGAGATCCTCCGCAACACTCCGCTGGTTCTCGTCTTCATCTTCTGCTTCGTCGTTCTGCCGATCCTTGGCGTCGTTCTGCCGTTCATGTTCTCGGCCGTGCTCGCGCTGACGCTCTACACGGCCCCGTTCTTCGCCGAGGCCATCCGCTCGGGTATCAACGGCGTGCCCGTCGGCCAGGCAGAGGCCGCCCGGAGCGTCGGCATGACGTTCGGCCAGACGGTCACGCTCGTCGTTCTACCGCAAGCGATCCGGAGCGTCATCCCACCGATCATCAACGTGATGATCGCCCTGACCAAGAACACGTCGATCGCCGGCGGGTTCTTCATCTTCGAACTCTTCAACTCCGGGCGGCGGCTGGTGAACGACAACGGCGACCAGGTGATCGCCGTTCTCGTGGGTGTTGCCATCTTCTACCTCCTCATCACCATTCCCCTCGGCCAGCTGGCCGACTACCTCGAGCGGCGAGTGGTGATCAAGCGATGACCAGTGTTCTGTATGACGTTCCGGGCCCGAAGGCGAGGGTGCGAGCGCGCATCGTCTCGTGGGGCACCGGCCTCATCGTCGTCGCGGTGCTCGGCTATGCCGGGCTCACGCTCTGGCAGAAGGGCATGTGGGATCCGACCCGCTGGGACATCTTCAACGACCCGTTGGTCTGGGCCGCACTCCTCCGCGGGTTGGTCGTCGTGCTGCAGTCGGCGCTCGTAGCGACGGTGCTCGCGCTTCTGCTCGGCATGGTGTTCTCGCTGCTCCGCATGTCGTCGCACCGCATCGTGCGCATCCCGACGACCGTGGTGCTCGAATTCTTCCGCGGTATGCCCGTGCTGCTGATGATGCTCTTTATCCTGCTCGCCTTCCCCGGCATCAGCGCCTTCTGGGCGGTCGTCAGTGCGCTTGCGGTCTACAACGGGGCGATCATCGGCGAAGCGCTCCGCTCAGGTGTGGTCGCGCTGCCGAAGGGCCAGCGCGAAGCCGGTCTCGCGATCGGGATGCGGCCCCTCCAGGCCCGACTGCAGATCGAATTCCCGCAGGCGTTCCGCAACATGCTCCCGATCATCGTCGCCCAGATCGTCGTGCTGCTGAAGGACACCGCACTCGGCTACATCGTCGGCCAGGTCGCCCTCATCCGCGAGGGCGAACTGCTCGCCGAGTTCGTCGGGCGACAGCAGTACTTCTTCTCCATCTTCTTGGTGATGCTGGCGATGTACCTCGCCGTCAACCTGACCATCTCGACGATCGCGCGGCAGTTGGCCAAGCGACGCGGCATCACGGTCAGCAAGGTCGTCGCCGACGAATCGCTGAGCGTGCAGACCTAGCTAAACTTGTGTCCCGTGTCTGATCCTTCAAGCGATACCGCCGCCACCCCCGCACCTCCCGTGATCTCCGAAGAGTCCGTGGCTGCCGCCGTCGAGGCTGCACTCGCCGCGATCGGGGCGGTGACCGACACGGCGACGTTCCGGGCGGCTCGTTCCGAGCACGCGGGTGAGGCCTCCGCGCTCGCCCGGCTGAACGGGCAGCTCCGCAGCCTGCCGAACGACCAGAAGGCCGCCGCGGGCAAGCTCGTCGGGCAGGCCCGCGCCCGGGTGAACCAGGCGTTCGCGGCGAAGGAGGCAGATGTCGTCGCACTCGAGAATGCGGCCCAGCTCGCTGCTGAGGCGATCGACGTCACGGCGCTTCCGGTGCGTAAGCGCCTCGGAGCCCGCCATCCCCTCTCGCTCCTCCAGGAGAAGATCGGGGAGATCTTCGTCGGAATGGGCTGGGAGGTCGCCGAGGGCCCCGAGCTCGAGAACGAGTGGTTCAACTTCGACGCCCTGAACTTCGACCCGGATCATCCTGCCCGCGCCATGCAGGACACGTTCTTCGTCGACCCGGTGTCGTCGCACCTGCTGCTGCGCACCCACACGTCGCCCGTGCAGATCAGGTCGCTGCTCAGCCGCGACCTGCCGGTGTACGTCATCGCGCCCGGCCGCACGTACCGCACCGACGAACTCGACGCGACACACACGCCCGTCTTCAGCCAGGTCGAGGGCATCGCCGTCGACAAGGGGCTGACGATGGCGCACCTGCGCGGCACCCTGGAGTTCTTCGCCCGCAAGATGTTCGGCGACGAAGCGAAGATCCGCCTGCGACCCAACTACTTCCCGTTCACCGAGCCCAGTGCCGAGATGGATGTCTGGCAGCCGAACGCCAAGGGCGGCGCCCGGTGGGTCGAGTGGGGCGGCTGCGGCATGGTCAACCCGAACGTGCTCCTCTCGGCCGGCATCGACCCCGATGTGTACTCGGGTTTCGCCTTCGGAATCGGAATCGAGCGCACGCTGCAGTTTCGCAACAACCTCAACGACATGCGCGACATGGTCGAGGGCGACATCCGCTTCAGCCAGCAGTTCGGAATGGTGGTTTAGTCATGCGTATTCCCCTTTCCTGGCTCGCCGAGTTCGTCGACGTGCCCGCGGGCACCAGCATCGACGACGTGCACGCCGCCCTCGTCAGCGTCGGCCTCGAAGAAGAAGGCTCCCACCGGTTCGACATCGACGGCCCCGTCGTGGTCGGCGAAGTGCTCGAATTCGGCGAAGAACCCCAGTCGAACGGCAAGACGATCCGCTGGTGCAGCGTGCGCGTCGCCCCTCCCGGAACGAGCGCCGCCGACGGCGGGGCGGATGTTCGCGGCATCGTCTGCGGCGCCCACAACTTCTTCGTGGGAGACAAGGTCGTCGTGACCCTGCCCGGGGCGGTGCTGCCCGGCGACTTCGCCATCGCCGCCCGAAAGACCTACGGCCACATCTCCGACGGCATGATCGCCTCCGCGCGCGAGCTCGGCCTCGGCGACGAGCACGACGGAATCCTGCGCCTGGCCACTCTCGGCCTCGACCCCGAGGTCGGCACCGACGCACTCGGCCTGCTCGGCCTCACCGACGCTGCGGTCGAGGTCAACGTGACCCCGGATCGCGGCTACGCCTTCTCCATCCGCGGCATCGCGCGGGAGTACGCCCACGCCACCGGTGCGAAATTCCGCGACCCGGCGCTCGCGCTGCCGACGATCGAGCCCGCCGAGGGTGTGCACGTCTCGATCGACGATCAGGCACCGATCCGCGGCAAGGTCGGAGCGACGGTGTTCGTCACCCGCGTCGTGCGGGGGGTCGACCCCACCGTGCCGACGCCGGCGTGGATGGTGTCGCGCCTGAAGCTCGCGGGCATCCGTTCGATCTCCGTCGTGGTCGACATCACCAACTACGTGATGCTCGAGCTCGGCCAGCCCCTGCACGGCTACGACCTCGACCTGCTGCAGGGTGGCATCGTCGTGCGCAGGGCCGCCGCGGGGGAGACCCTGAAGACCCTCGACGGCCAGGTGCGGAAGCTCGACCCCGAAGACCTGCTCATCACCGACGACAGCGGCGCCATCGGCCTCGCCGGCGTGATGGGTGGCCTCAAGACTGAGATCTCCGACGACACGACGAACGTTCTGATCGAGGCGGCGAACTTCGACCCCGTGAGCATCGCGCGAACCGCACGGCGCCACAAGCTGCCGAGCGAGGCGTCGAAGCGTTTCGAGCGTGGTGTCGACCCGCAGGTCGCCGTCGCGGCTGCCGCGCGCGCCGTTCAGCTGCTCGAAGAACTCGCCGGCGGCACTGCAGACGGCTCTGGATCGGGCCTGCACCAGCACGACAGCCTCGCTCCCATCTTCCTGCCCGACCAGTACATCTCCCGCCTGGTCGGCGTCGACTACACCGACGACGAGATCACGTCGTCGTTGATCGAGATCGGCGCGACCATCGAGTACGCGAGTGACGGCCTGCTGGTGTCGCCCCCGTCGTGGCGGCCCGATCTGACCCACAAGTCGACGCTGGCCGAAGAGGTCGCGCGCATCGTGGGCTACTCGCGCATCCCCTCCGTGCTCCCGACCGCCCCGCCCGGGCGCGGCTTCACGCGTGAGCAGCAGCTGCGCCGCCTCGCCGCCGAGACGCTCGCGGCCAGCGGCTCGACCGAGGTGCTCGCTTACCCCTTCCTCTCCGCGTCGTCGAACGCGACGTTCGGGTCTCCCGACGAGACCGTCGCGCCCGCCGTCAGGCTCGCGAACCCGCTCGACGCCGAGGTGCCGCTGCTCCGCACGACGCTTCTGCCCGGTCTCATCGACGTTGCTCGACGCAATCTCTCCCGCGGCCTCACCGACCTGGCAGTCTTCGAGATCGGTGCCGTCTTCCTGCCCGCCGAGGGCACCGACTACGGTGTCGTCGACGTACCGCTCGGCGCGACGCTCCCCTCAAGTGAGATTCTGGATGCCCTGAACTCCAGTATCCCGCCGCAACCGTGGCACCTCGGGCTGCTCTTCCTGGGTGACGCAATCGAGAAGCAGCCCGGCCAGCCCGCTGTGCCCTTCGGTGTCGCCGATGCGCTGGACGCGGTGCGCCTGCTCGCGACCGCACTCGACGTGCCGGTCTCGGTGCGCCAGGGCTCGCACAAGGCGCTTCACCCGGGTCGCACCGCAGAAGTGGTGGTGCCGGTCGGGGTGGGGGCCGACGTGGTCAGTGTCGGGTACGTCGGCGAGCTGCTTCCTGCGCTCGCTGCCGACCTCGATCTGCCGCGCGTCGTCGCCGTCGCCGAACTCGACCTCAGCGCCCTGATCGATCTCGCGGCGCGGAGCGTGCAGGCGACGCCGCTCGCCGGGTATCCCGCCGCGACGCAGGATGTGTCGCTCGTCGTGGCCGAGGCGGTGGCCGCGGGCGATGTGCTCGATGCCCTGACGGCCGGCGCCGGGGAGCTTCTCGAGAGCATCCGGCTCGTCGACGACTATCGGGGTGCCGGTATCGCCGAGGGCTCGAAGTCGCTCACGTTCGCCCTCCGTTTTCGGGCAGACGACCGAACGCTGACCGCAGCCGAGGCGAGTGAAGCGCGGATCGCGGGTGCTGCCGAAGCCGGGCGGCGGTTCGGCGCGACGATCAGGGAGTAGCGCAAGGACTACATTTGACGTATGTCTTTTTCGGTGGCCGTAGCAGGAGCTAGTGGGTATGCAGGCGGCGAACTGCTGCGTCTGCTGGCGAGCCACCCGGAGTTCGAGGTGCGAACCGTCACCGCGCACAGCAACGCCGGCCAGCCCCTGCTCGCGGTGCACCCGCACCTGCGGTCGTACGCCGGGCTCGAACTGCAGCCGACGACGACCGAGGCCCTGAACGGCCATGACATCGTCTTCCTCGCGCTGCCGCACGGCGCCTCCGGCGCGATCACCGAGACCCTCGACGAGAACACGCTCGTCGTCGACTGCGGTGCCGACCACCGGCTCACGAGCGAGGCCGACTGGGCGAAGTTCTACGGCGGGGAGTTCTTCGGCGCCTGGCCCTACGGCCTGCCCGAACTGCTGATCGGCAACCATGAGCAGCAGCGGTCGAAGCTCCGCGGGGTGAAGCGCATCGCGGTTCCCGGCTGCAACGTCACGGCGATCAGCCTCGCTCTGGCGCCGGGGCTCCGGGCCGGTGTCATCCAGCCCGTCGACCTCGTCGCTGTGCTCGCGGTCGGGCCGTCCGGTGCGGGCAAGGCCCTCCGCACCAACCTGCTCGCCAGCGAGATCCTCGGCTCGGCGAGTGCCTACGGCGTCGGCGGCACGCACCGGCACAACCCCGAGATCGTGCAGAACCTCAGCCTGTCGGCCGGCACCCCGGTGACTGTCTCGTTCACCCCCGTACTGATCCCGAGCGCCCGCGGCATCCTCGCGACGTCGACGGCGCGCCTCGCGGCCGGCATCGGCGCACACGATGTGCGCTCGGCCTGGGAGACGGCCTACGCCGATGAACCGTTCGTGCACGTGCTGCCCGAGGGCCAGCTGCCGGGCATCTCCGATGTGGTCGGGGCCAACACCGCACTGATCGGCATCGCCGTCGATGAGGCTGCCGACCGTGTGGTCACGGTGACGGCCATCGACAACCTCGTCAAGGGCACCGCCGGCGCGGCGATCCAGTCGGCGAACATCGCGCTCGGGCTGCCCGAGACGCTCGGTCTGCCGATCGACGGGGTCGCGCCGTGAGCCGCCGCCGCGGCCTGGCTCCCGACGGCCTGATTTCCCTCGGCCCGATTCCCCTCGGACTGAATCCCCACGAATCTCGTTTCCTCCCCACGATCACCCCTGGAGCCCTCTCGTGAGCGTCACCGCCCCCGCCGGATTCGAAGCCGCCGGCGTCGCGCGCGGCCTGAAGGCGTCGGGAGGCCTCGACCTCGCCCTGGTCGTGAACCGCGGCCCGAGCACCGCTGCCGCCGCCGTCTTCACCTCGAACCGCTGCAAGGCGAACCCGGTGCTCTGGAGCGAGAAGGTCATCGAAGACGGGCGCGTCTCGGCGGTCATCCTGAACTCCGGCGGCGCCAACTGCTACACCGGTGCCTTCGGTTTTCAGACCACGCACGCCACCGCTGAAGCCGTCGCCGAGGCCCTCGAGGTGTCGGCGGGTGACGTCATCGTCTGTTCGACCGGGCTCATCGGCACGGGAGACCAGGTCTTCCGCGACAGAGTCGTCGGGGGAGTGCCCGTGGTCGCCGACGCTCTCGCCGCCGATGGCGGAACGGATGCCGCGCTCGCCATCATGACCACCGACACCCGCTCCAAGGAGGCGGTCTTCGAGGGTGCGGGCTACTCGATCGGTGGCATGGCGAAGGGGGCGGGGATGCTCGCTCCCGGCCTCGCGACGATGCTGGTCGTCATCACCACCGACGCCGACCTGCCCTCCGCCGCGCTCGACGGTGCACTCCGTGCCGCCACCCGGGTCACCTTCGACCGCGTGGACTCCGACGGCTGCATGTCGACCAACGACACGGTCGCGCTGATGGCGAGCGGAGCATCCGGAACCGTGCCCGACATCGACGCGTTCACCGCAGGGCTCACCGCGGTCTGCCACGACCTCGCGATCCAGCTGCAGGGCGACGCAGAGGGCGCGAGCCACGACATCACCATCACCGTGGCGAATGCGGCCACCGAAGACGAGGGTGTGACCGTTGCCCGTGCCGTCTCCCGCAGCAATCTGTTCAAGGCCGCCATCTTCGGCAACGACCCGAACTGGGGCCGGGTGCTCGCGGCCGTCGGCACCACCGACGCGCAGTTCGACCCGTACAACATCGACGTCACGATCAACGGGGTGACCATCTGCAAGGCGGGGGAGCCGTTCGAAGACCGCGACCTCATCGACCTCGCGCCGCGGGCGGTGAGCGTTCTGATCGACCTGCATGCCGGCGACCAGACGGCATCCATCTACACGAACGACCTCACGCACGACTACGTGCATGAGAACAGCGCCTACGCGAGTTGAGCACCGTGACCCTCGCAGAAGACCACGATCTCGCCGCCGTCAAAGCGTCGACCCTCATCGAGTCACTGCCGTGGCTGAAGACGTTCCACGAGCAGATCATGGTGATCAAGTTCGGCGGCAATGCCATGGTCGACCCCGACCTGCAGCGCACCTTCGCCGAAGACATCGTTTACCTCCGGTACGCCGGCATCCGCCCGGTCGTCGTGCACGGCGGCGGCCCGCAGATCTCGCGCATGCTCGACCGCCTCGGCATCGTGAGCGAGTTCCGCGGCGGCTACCGGGTCACCAGCCCCGAGGCGATGGATGTCGTGCGCATGGTGCTGACCGGCCAGATCAGCCGGGGCATCGTGAGCCACATCAACGAGCACGGCCCGCTCGCGTCGGCGATGTCCGGCGAAGACGCCGGGTTGTTCGAGGGTCAGCGGCGCCGCATCGAGGTCGACGGCGAGCTGTTCGACCTCGGGCTCGTCGGCGATGTCGTCGGGGTGAACCCGGGTACGGTGTTCGAACAGCTGGCGGCCGGCCGCATCCCGGTCATCTCCTCGATCGCGCCCGACCGCGATGCGCCGGGCCAGGTGCTGAACATCAACGCGGATGCCGCGGCGGCGGCCCTGGCCGTCGCACTCGGAGCGGCGAAGCTCGTCATCCTGACCGACGTCGCCGGGCTCTACTCCGACTGGCCGAACAGGGAGTCGCTCGTTCCCGTCATCGACGCGGAGTCCCTCCGTACCCTCATCCCGACGCTCGAGTCGGGCATGATCCCCAAGATGTCCGCCTGCCTCGAAGCTGTCGACGGGGGAGTGCCGAAGGCCGCGATCATCGACGGCCGCATCGCGCACTCGATCCTGCTCGAAGTCTTCACCCAGAGCGGAATCGGCACCGAAGTCGTAAAGGAGAACCAACCGCTGTGAGCACCGAAACCGCCACCAGCTGGGTCGACACGTTCAACGAGTCCCTGATGCGAACGATGGGCCAGCCGCTCGCCCTGCTGACGCACGGGCGCGGTGCTTTCGTCTGGGACGAGAACGAGAAGGAGTACCTCGACTTCCTCGCCGGAATCGCGGTCAACTCGCTCGGCCACGCGCATCCGGCCCTCGTCGACGCCCTCACGCGGCAGGTGAGCACGCTCGCCCACGTCTCGAACTACTTCTCCACGCGGCCGCAACTTGAGCTCGCCGAGCGCCTGAAACGGCTGACCGGCGCAGGCCCCGCGGGCCGTGCCTACTTCTGCAACTCCGGTGCCGAGGCGAACGAGGCGGCGTTCAAGCTCGCCAGACTCAACACGAAGGGCGGTCGCGCGACCATCGTCGCGCTGAAGAACTCGTTCCACGGTCGCACCATGGGCGCGCTCGCGCTGACCGGCAAGCCCGACATGCAGGCTCCCTTCGCGCCCCTGCCGGGCGGTGTCGTGCACATCGACTCGACCATCGAGGCGCTCGAGGCGAGCATCGACGATTCCGTCGCAGCCCTGTTCCTCGAACCCATCAAGGGTGAGGCCGGTGTCATCAACCTGCCCGAGGGCTACCTTGCCCGCGCCCGTGAGCTGACGGAACAGCACGGCGTGCTGCTCATCCTGGACGAGATCCAGACCGGCGTCGGCCGCACGGGTCGCTGGTTCAACTACGAGTACGCCGGCATCCTGCCCGACGCGGTCACGATCGCGAAGGGGATGGCCGGCGGCGTGCCGATCGGCTCGCTCGTCACCTTCGGGTGGGCCTCCGACCTGTTCCAGCGCGGGATGCACGGCAGCACCTTCGGTGGCAATCCGCTCGCGACCGCGGCCGCCAACGCCGTGCTCACCGAGATCGAGGAGCGCGACCTGGTCGGCAATGCGGAGCGTCGCGGCGTACAGCTGCGCGATCGCATCGCCGCCCTGAACTCCCCTCTGGTGCAGGAGATCCGCGGCCAGGGACTGCTGATCGGCATCGGTCTCACCGAGCCGATCGCGCTGAAGCTCGCCGCTGCGGCGATGGATGCCGGGCTCATCATCAACGCAGCGAACGAGTCGAGCATCCGCATGGCTCCGCCGCTCATCATCCGCGATCTCGAGATCGACGCGTTCATCACCCGGTTCAGCGCGGCGCTCGCCGCCGTCGGATACCCGGCCGCCCCCGCACCAGACCACGCAGACGACGCCGCCCCGGCGCCCGACACCGCCCCGGCGGCGGCCGCCATCACCGCCACCACGCCC
>NZ_PSTT01000128.1 GCF_002931235.1 Subtercola sp. Z020
GGCCCGCACTGCCCACCCCCCTTTCAATCGGGTGGGCAGTGCGGGCCCTAAAACTCCGTTTTTGGGGCCCGAACTGCCCACTCGATTCACCCTCCCGCGACGAAGACACACAGGAAGCAGTTCGATGACCAAGACAGCAGCAGCGGCAGCGGCCCTCATTGAGCGGTCGAGGCGGCTCGGAGCCGATCCGCGCAACACGAACTTTGCGGGCGGCAACACCTCGGCCAAGGGGCTCGAACGCGACCCGGTGACGGGTGAGGATGTCGAGCTGATGTGGGTCAAGGGCTCCGGCGGCGACCTCGGCACCCTCACCGAGGCCAGCCTCGCCGTGCTGCGCGTCGACCGCCTGCGCGCCCTGGCAGGCGTCTACCGCGGAGTGGAGCACGAAGACGAGATGGTCGCCGCTTTCGACCACACGTTGTTCGGAAAGGGCGGTGCGACACCGTCCATCGACACCGCGATGCACGGGCTGGTGGATGCGGCCCACGTCGACCACCTGCACCCCGACTCCGGCATCGCCATCGCGACCGCGGCCGACGGCGATGCGCTGACCGCCGTCGTCTTCGGCGGCCGCGTGCTGTGGGTGCCGTGGCGGCGGCCCGGGTTCCAGCTCGGGCTCGACATCGCGGCACTGAAAGAGGCTCACCCCGAGGCGATCGGCGTGATCCTCGGCGGCCACGGCATCACCGCCTGGGGTGACACGTCGGCCGAGGTGGAGGCCAACTCGCTCTGGATCATCGAGACCGCCGCCGCGTATATAGAGGAGCACGGCGCCGAGGCGCCCTTCGGCCCCGCGCTCGACGGTTACGGCGCACTCGAGCCCGCCGAGCGGAGGGCCAAGGCGGCGGCCCTGGCCCCGAGCATCCGGAACCTGGTGTCGACCGACGCCCCGATGGTCGGGTCGTTCAGCGACGCCGATGTGGTGCTCGACTTTCTCGCGGCGACGGAACACCCGCGACTCGGGGCGCTCGGTACGAGCTGCCCCGACCACTTTCTGCGCACGAAGGTGAAGCCGATGATTCTCGACCTGCCGGCCACGGCCTCTGTCGACGAGTCGATCGCCAGGCTGAAGGAGCTGCACGCCGCGTATCGCGAGGAGTACGCCGCGTACTACGACCGGAATGCGACAGCCGACTCGCCCGCGATGCGCGGTGCCGACCCGGCGATCGTGCTGGTTCCGGGCGTCGGCATGTTCTCCTACGGCGCCACGGCGCAGACCGCGCGGGTCGCCGGCGAGTTCTACATCAACGCGATCAACGTGATGCGCGGGGCTGAAGCGCTCTCGACGTACGCGCCGATCGACGAGGCTGAGAAGTTCCGCATCGAGTACTGGGCGCTCGAAGAGGCGAAACTGCAGCGGCTGCCCGCGCCGAAGTCGCACGCGACGCGCATCGCGCTGGTGACCGGCGCGGCATCCGGAATCGGCAGGGCCATCGCGACCCGCCTGGCCGCAGAGGGCGCGTGCGTCGTCATCGCCGACCTCGACCTCGAGAAGGCAGAGGCTGCGGCCGCGTCGCTCGGCTCGACCGACGTCGCGATCGGCGTGCGCGCCGACGTCACGTCTGCCGTCGACATCCAGGCGGCGGTGGATGCCGCGCTGCTCGCTTTCGGAGGCCTCGACCTGATCGTGAACAACGCCGGCCTCTCGCTGTCGAAGTCGCTGCTGGAGACCACCGACGCGGACTGGGACTTGCAGCACAACGTGATGGCGAAGGGCTCGTTCATGGTGTCGCGGGCGGCCGCGCGCGTGCTGATCGACCAGGGTCTCGGCGGTGACATCGTGTACATCTCGTCGAAGAACTCGGTGTTCGCCGGTCCGAACAACATCGCGTACTCGGCGACGAAGGCCGACCAGGCGCACCAGGTGCGGCTGCTTGCGGCCGAACTCGGCGAGTACGGCGTGAAGGTGAACGGCATCAACCCCGACGGGGTGGTTCGCGGGTCGGGCATCTTCGCGGGCGGGTGGGGTGCGAAACGCGCCGCGGTGTACGGGGTTCCCGAGGAGGAGCTCGGCGCGTACTACGCCCAGCGCACGCTGCTGAAGCGCGAGGTGCTGCCCGAGAACGTGGCGAACGCGGTGGCCGTGCTCACCGGGGCCGACCTGACGCACACGACGGGGCTGCACATCCCGGTCGACGCCGGCGTGGCGGCGGCGTTCCTGCGATGAGCGACGGGGCGGGCGGCGGCGGCGCAGGCGGCGGCACCGCGGCGGGCGTCGGCCGCGCGACGGGCGACGTCGGAGCGGGCGGCGCTGCGGCGGGCGGCGGGCTGGGCAGCGACGGGGCGGGCGGCGTCGTCGCCGCGATCGACCTCGGCGCCACGAGCGGGCGCGTCATGCTCGGCTACGTCGGCCCGGGCGGCATCCGCCTCGAACCCGTCGCACGCTTCGCCAACACCCCCGTGCGCACGATCGACGGCCTGCACTGGAACATCCTCGAGCTCTACCGCAACATCGTCGCCGGCCTCACGGAGGCAATCCGGCGGGAGCCCGGGCTGGCGAGCATCGCCGTCGACTCCTGGGCGGTCGACTACGCGCTGCTGTCGGGTGACCGGATGCTCGGCAACCCGTTCCACTACCGCGACGCCCGCACGGCGGAGGGGGTCGAATCCACCCACGCACTCGTGCCGTTCGACGAGCTCTACCGCTCGAGCGGGCTGCAGTTCCTCGCGTTCAACACCGTGTACCAGCTGGCCGCGGAGCCCCGCGACATCCTGCAGCACGCGGATGCCCTGCTGCTCATCCCCGACCTCGTGACCTTCTGGCTGACAGGCGAACGCCGTGCCGAGAAGACGAATGCCTCGACGACCGGCCTGTTGAACGTGCACTCCGGGGTGTGGGATGACGCCCTGATCGGGTCGCTCGGCCTGCCGCGAGCGCTCTTCCCTCTGCTCATCGAGCCCGGCGAGACCATCGGGGCGCTGCTGCCGAGCGTGGCAGACGAGCTCGGCGCCGGCCCCGGCATCCACGTGACCGCCATCGGATCGCACGACACGGCCTCGGCGGTCATGGCAGTGCCCGCGACCGGCGACGACTTCGCCTACATCTCGAGCGGAACGTGGTCGCTCGTCGGGGTCGAGCTCGAGCATCCGGTGGTCAGCGACGAGAGTCGCGCCGCGAACTTCACCAACGAGGGCGGAGTCGACGGGCGGGTGCGCTTTCTGCAGAACGTGTCGGGTCTCTGGCTGCTGTCGGAATCGGTGCGCACCTGGGAGCGGGCGGGTACGGGCATCCCGCTCGCCGATCTGCTCGAGGCAGCCGCCGAGGTCGACGTGCCCGTCGCCATCTTCGATGCCGGCGACCCCATGTTCGTGGCTCCGGGCGACATGCCCGCCCGCATCGCGGCGTGGTGCGCGGCGCACGGGCAACCGGCGCCGGCCACGCCCGCGGAGTTCGTGCGGAGCATTCTCGAGAGCCTCGCCGATGCGTACGCGGTGTCGCTCGCCAAGGCGCAGGAGCTCACGGGCAAGGTCGTTCGAACGGTCCACATCGTCGGCGGAGGCTCACAGAACGCGCTGCTCTGCCAGCTCACGGCCGATCGCACCGGGCTCCCTGTGCTGGCCGGCCCGGTCGAGGCCACGGCGATCGGAAATGTGCTGGTGCAGGCGCGGGCGCGCGGGCTGGTGACCGGCGAACTCGGGGCGCTGCGTGCGCTCGTCGCGGGCTCGTTCCCGCCGGTGCGGTACGAGCCTTCGGGGGCTGCGGCGGCGTCCGCGGGCTGAGCGGGCAGTGATGGCGGGCGGCGGCGGGTGGGCGGGCGGCGGCCCGAGAGCGCTGAGCGCCACCACCGCGGGCTGAGCGGGCGAGCCCGCCCGAGCCTGCTAGGGCGACTCGGGCGGGCCGTGTGGGGGCTACTTCGTGAGGTGGCCGACCTTGTTGCCGACCTTCTCGGCCAGCTTCCTGCGCGCCTTCTCGGCCTTCGGGTCCTTCCAGAGTCGCTCGGCCTGGTGACGCACGGTCTCGGGTCGCTTGCCCTTCACCGGGCGGTGCGAGCGGGCGCCCCGCCAGTAGATGAACGCGACGATGGCTCCGACGATGATGATCTTGTTGCGCATGATGCGCCTCTCTGGTGGGTGTTCGAGCAGGTGGGTGGTGGATGTTCGGGCCGGTCAGCGCTGGCTGGTGACCTGGGTGATCAGGTTCTGGATGAACGGGATGACCTCCTGCACCTGGTCGACGCTCGCGAACGCGGTCGCCGCGAGGGGCCAGAGCGAGCCGACCAGAGTCGCGACCACCGCGGCGACGGCGGCGATCCAGGCCAGCGGTCCGATGCGGGAGACGAAGGTCAGCACGAGAAAGACGACGGCGAGCAGGTAGCTGATGACGATGGAGGCGGTGATGGCGCCGACCGGGAGGTTCAGCACGCCGCCGGTCGTGGCCTTTGCGGCGCCGATCAGGCCGAGCACGGGCAGGAGCACACCGGCGACGATGACGATGCAGAGCACGACCGCGGTGATGAGGGCGGCCCAGACGGATCGGGGTCGCGCGCGCCGGCCGGAGCCGTTGCCGAAGGAGTGGGTTCTCATGATCGGTCGGGGGTGTCGATGACGACGGTCGCCGGGGCCTCGATGACGATGACGGCGGGGGCGGGAGTGGCGTCGGATGCCGCGTCCCGGTCGGTTTCGGCCGGGTCGGCGTCGGCCGCGTCGGCGTCGGGGGCCTCGGTGGCGTCGGTGTCGGCGGCGGTGTCGGCGGCGGCGGTGTCGTCAGCGACAGTCGGCTCGACGGTCTCATTCGCGGCGTCGGCCACCGCATCGACGCCAGTGGCGACAGCGGTGGCGGCATCGCTCGCCGCATCCGCGGCCGCATCGGCGGCGACTTCGGCGGGGTCCGGCGCGATCGGGTCGAACGGGCCGTGGATGTCGGTCACCGCGACGTTGACCTGGACCGGCCCACTCACGAGCGACTCGGCGGCGCGCACGACCTCGTCGCGCGTCTCGTCGACGACACGGGCGATGGTGTGCGGGTACTCGACGACCAGGTCGATGTCGACCACCGTTCGGCCGTCGACACGGCTGACCGTGACGCCCGGCTCTGTCGACGTGCCGAGCACGCTTCTCGTGGCGCGGTCGAGGGTGCGTGCGGCGAGTCCGCCGAGGTGGTGCACCCCGACCACGCCGGCGGCGATGTTCGCAACGGTCGTGCTGAGCTGCTGTTCAGCGGTGAGAGCGTCGGTCATGGGGTTGTCTCCTTGGGTGAGGGGGCTCCGGCCCCCGCTGTGGGGTAGCGAGGGCCGGAGGGTCGGTGGGGGTTACTTCTTGAAGACGTCTTTGACGTCTTCGACCTTGTCGCGGGCCTGGCCCTTGGCCTGGTCGGCCTTGCCCTCGGCGACGAGCTTGTCGTTGTCGGTGGCGTTGCCGACGGCCTCTTTGGCCTTGCCGGCGACGTTCTCGGCGGCGGCTTTGATCTTGTCTGCTGCACTCATGGGTTTCTCCTTTGATCGGCGGTGACCGGGGTGGTCACCTGGGTGGATCGGGTCAGGCGACCCGGGTGGTACTGCTCATCGCAGAGCGGATGCCGCTGACGATCTGGATGACGACGGGTGTCGTCTGGCCCAGAACGGCGTCCCATTCCGAGACCGCCTCGTCGATGACGGAGCGGACTCGCATCGGGGAAGCCCCCCGACGTGTGTGGGCCGTGATCCGCAGCACGTTCTCGCGGCGGACACGGAAGGCCACGACATCCACCGACACAATGTCGGCCTGCCGGGCCAGGGCGTCTTCGAGAACCTGCGCGGCGACCTTGGCATCGATGATGAGGTCACCGCCGGTGCCCTTCTGGTCGAGCTTCAGGAGCGTCGAGGTGCGACCGCGACCCTGCCGGAGTGCGAACCAGAGCAGAAGCAGGATCAGCACGACAGCAGCCGCGGCCGTCACCCAGAGGATCCAGGCGTTGGCGCTGAAGGTGTCGGAGACCCGTCCCTCTGCGTCGGACGCGCCCTGGCTGATCGGCTGCTGCAGGTCGGGGAGCAGTGCTCCGACGGCGAGGATGCCGCCGGCCGCAAGCAGCACGAGCCCGACAACGAAGACGAAAGCCCTGTTGAGAAAGCGGTTGGTGGAGTTCATCAGGCCACCGTTCCCTTCTTCGACAGGCGCACGTTCGCACGGAGCGCCGGCCGATAGTCGTAGCTCGCGGCATCCTGGGCCACCGCATCGCGGATCGACTGCTGGTCGACGCTCCGCCCGGAGGTCGGGGTGATCTCGACCCGCACGGTGCGGGCACCGACGCTGACACTGACCTGGTCGGGGTCGACGTCGGCGGCGTAGCTGGCGGTGTGGGCGAGTGACTGCGCGATGACGCGGTCGTCGACCACGGCGGCCGTTCGAGACGAGATGCTGCCCCGGCGGCCACGACGGCCGGGAGCGAACGAGACGATGATCAGGATGATGCCGACGATCGCGACCACCGCTCCGATGGCGACCAGGAGGGCGACCGGTGAAGCAGCAGCCTGCAGAGCCGACGAGACGAGGGCCTGAGGCGCCAGCAGCAGCGGGGCCTGGCCGATGGCGGCGAGAACCGACTCGGTGCCGATCCATGCCGCGACCAGCATCAGCAGCACGGCGATCGTGATGGCTGCGCCCGAGCGGGGCGAGTGCGTCTCCCGACGCACGATGCGGCGGTAGAGAGCGGGGCTGGTCATTTCACTCTCCTTCGCTGGTTGAGTTCGACACCCGTGACGCGGAGATCGACACGGGTGATGGAGGAACCGGTCAGGGCGAGGCAGCGACTCCTGATCGTTGCCTGCGCCTCACTGAGGCGCTGCACGATCGGGGCCGGGCGCACCGCACCTGTTCCGAGGGGAGCGACATGGATCGGCGTATTGGCTGTGACCGTCAGAGCTCCCCCGTTGTCGGAGAGATCGACGGAGACATCCGACGCGTCGACGCCGAGCTGCTCCGCGGTGACGGCCGACACGACCCGGCGCACGGCACGGGGGAGAACCGTGTTACGCCCGTGCCCGAGGGAACCGGCTGCCGCGCCGCCGGCTGCTGCGCCGCTCGACGCTCTGCCGCTGGTCGCTCTGCCGCTGGTCGCTGCGCGACTGGTCGCCGCGCCGGCCGTCACCGCCGCGTTCACGACGACCGCCGCCCGCGAAGCGCATCCGTCACGCCGCGGAGGTCGAGCTTGCCTTCGAGCACGCGACCGACGGCGTAGCCGACCGCGATGAAGAGGGCGACGAGGATCATCGGCCAGAAGCCGAAGGCGACAGCGGTCAGTGCCAGAACGGCGCCGACGAGCATCCCGCGCGTGGTGGGAGTCACTGAACGCGGCTCTCGGTGTCGTCGTCGTTGTCGTCGTCAGAGGGGATGAAGACGTCGGAGACGGTGACGTTCACCTCGGTGACCTCCATGCCGACGACGGTGCCGATGGCGTCGGAGACGCTGCGACGAACATCGTCAGCGACCTTCTGCAGCTCGACGGGGTACTCGGCGACGATGATGATGTCAGCGGCGACCTGCTTCTCGCCGACCTCGACCTTGACACCCTGGCCGCGGTCCTGCGCGTTGATCGCGTTGCGGATGGCGCCGATGGCACGTGCGCCGGCGTTGCCGAGGTCGTGCACGCCGGGAACCTCGCGTGCTGCGATTCCGGCGACCTTCTCGACGACGCCGTCGGCGATCGTGTTCTTGCCGGTCGAGGTGACCGGAGCGTGCTTCGCGTCGGAGGTGAAGGTGGGGGTGGTGTTCGACATGGTGTTTCTCTCTCTTCGATCTCTACCGACGCCCGGGTGGGCGGCGGGGCTTCCCGCTTGCGGCGGGACGTTCCATCTATGCATATGCATTCGGATGGACCGGGCTGAGGGACGGGTCTTGCCGGGAACTGTTCGTTTTCCGGACAGGAACTCGCTGGTTGGATAGAGCGGTCAGAACCGCAGGGTGTCGGAAGGTCGCTGGCCGAAACGAGCCTGATAGGCGGCTGAGAATCGGCCGAGGTGCCCGAAACCCCAGTGCCGGGCGATCAGGGCCACGGAGCGCGACTCGGGAGACGACTCCAGCAGGTCACGGTGGGCCCTGTCGAGACGCACGCCGCGGAGGAAGGCCGACGGCGAGAGGCCGAGGTGGGTCTTCGCCTGCTGCTGGAAGGTGCGTGTGTGCATCCCCGCAGCCCGCGCGGCGTCGGCGGGGGTGATCGGCTCGTGCGCGTGGTGGTGCAGGTACTCCAGTGCCGCCCGCATCCGGGCGAGCGGGGGCTCCCGAAGAAGCGGGGGGATGTCGAGCCCGAACCAGGGGAACAGCTGCAGCAGCGCCCGGGCGAGAGGGCGTTGGGCGTTCATCCGCAGCAGGGGCGGGGCGGCAGCGTCGAGCAGAACGGCTGTCGCCTGCGAGACGGCGGTGCGCCAGCGCGCGACGGCGTCGGCTGCCGGATGGGCGTCGTGGTCGAAAGCGACGGCCTGTGGGGGCCCGGCATGGAACTCGGTGGCGATGTTCTCGAGGAAGGGGGTCGAGAACGCGACGAGCTGCTGGCGGTGCGGCGCGAACGTGAACGCGAAGTGCTGCTCGGCCGGGAACAGGAACGGCTCGGAGACCACGCCCGTGCGGGCGACCTGGTGACGGCGCAGTTCGCCGCTGCCCGAGCGGAACCACGACACGACGTACTCGCGGAGGTGCGGAATCTCGCCGCTCAGCTGGCCGGTGAGCGTCGAGGTGCGAAGCATCACCCTGTCGTCGCCGACATGGGCGTAGCGGAAGGAGAAATCGCCCGGGGCGTTGCCGGCGCCGGCGCCAGCAACGTCGCCGGAGCTCCGGCTCACGGCGAAACGGATGCCGCCGTAGGCCTTCTGGTACGTGCGCCGGGCGAGGTCGACGTCGTCACCGGAGACGGTGAAGCGGTCGAGCGCTGGCGGAATGGTGTCGAGCATGGTCGTCCTTCGATGGTCACGACCCGCAGAGTGCCCCTGGCAACTGTCGGTGTCGTCATTTGGACGTTCATCGTCATCGATCCGTCACAAATCTCTTTTCCTTCGGCGCATTCGATGGCTCGGATGGGGCGGAGGCGCCCCTCAGAACGAAGTCTTCGTTCAGGGGATATGTCCCGGCGGATCGACACAGAGTGGTGATAGAGATGTCACCATGGAGTCGGATGTCGCGCCGGGTGACACCCCAACGAGGCGGGTGAGCAGAACGAGCGCGAACGACAGGCTGAGTGACGCTGCTGACGCGACCCTCGCCTCGCGCGCAGCCGACGGTGACGTCGCGGCGTTCGAAGTACTCGCCCGGCGACACGGCCCGCTGATGCGGGTGTTCGCCGCCAAGCTCCTCGGGTCGGACATCGAATCCGACGACGTGGTGCAGGAGGCGTTCCTGACCGGCTGGCGCAGGCTCGACGAACTCGACGACCCGGCGCGAGTTCGCAACTGGCTGATGCGCATTGTGTCGAACAGAGCCATCGACCGCCTGCGGGTGCGCCGCGTTCACGAAGACATCGCCGACTGGGACCCGGCCGCCCCGCCCTCCCAGGACCCGAGCCGCATCGTCGAGACCCAGCTGCAGCTGGATGCGGTGTGGGTTGCCCTTGATAAGCTGCCGACGATACAACGGCGCTGCTGGTTGCTGCGAGAGACGGCCGGCTTCTCCTATTCCGAGATCGCTGAAGCGCTCGATCTGACCCCAGCGACCGTGCGAGGCCTTCTGGCCCGCTCCCGAAAGTTCCTGCTGAACGAACTGGAGGCATGGCGATGACCGACCCTCGCGACCATGCTGCGCCTCCCGGGGATGCTGCGCCCGTGGAGATGATCGACGGCCACTCCGTCGACGAGCTCGACGCCTACCTTGCGGCCGGCCGCACACCCTACGACCCCGCCATCGAAAACTCGGCCGCCTGCCTGCTGTACCTCTCGGCGCTCGCCCGGCTCCGCGAGCGGTCGTGGGATGCGCTCACCCATGAGGCCGAGAACACCCCCGACCGCGACGAGCTGTGGATCACCGGCCTGCTCGACACTATTCGTGACGAGGTGCGCGCGGGACGCGACATCCCGCTCCACCACCCCGACCCGGCCATCAGGCTGACCCTCACCGAGGCCGCTGTGCACGGTCTCATCCGGGCCGCCGCCGACGCTCTCGACGGGGTGCTGCTCAGCCGCACGGTTCTCGACGGGGACATCACGCAGCCCGGCGCACCGATCTCGCTGACGCTGACGGCCGCGATTGAATACGGTTTCACCGTCGTGGATCGCGCCGAACTTCTGCGCGCCACGGTGCAGAGCGCGCTGACTCAGCACACCGAACTCGCGGTGACTTCTGTCGACGTCATCATCGAAGACGTGTACCTCGGGCGGGATGCGGCGGCGCCGGGCGGGGAGGCGGCATCGTGATCGACGACAGGGCCCTCGCCCGCGCGCTCACCGACGCCGTTCTCGCCACGCCCGGCATCGTGGCGGTGTTCCCGGTGAAGCCGATCCTGCACGCCGCGTCGGAGGGCATCGCGAACGCCCTCGACCTCGACGAACCCGAGGTGCTCGTCGACGTCGACCGCTCGGATTCGCTGCTCACCGTGACCGCCCACGTCGCCACCACCAGCGACTGCTCCACCCCCGAGGTGCTCGGCCGGGCCGCCGAGGCGCTGCGCGCCGTTGCCGAGCTCGAGGGCGTCGAGCCCGCCGGCTCCATCGTGGTCTTCGTGAAGGCCCGCCTCATCGCAGACCCCGAGGCCTGACCCCACCACGCACCCCATCCGCCGGCCAGCAGGCCGGGCGCGTCAGTCGGGCTGGTCTGGCGGGCGCGTCAGGCGGGCGGATCTGCCGGGCCGGTCAGGCCGGCTGGGCCCCCGACCACGAGACCGAGCGGGCGGCCGCGGCGCTTGCCGCCGTCATCGCCGAGGCGGCGTCATCGCCGGCCGCGAGCCGCGCCGCGAGCGTGCCGCAGTAGGTGTCGCCGGCGCCGGTGGTGTCGACGACGTCTGCTACATGCGATGCCGGAACGTCGACCTCGGCCCAGCTGGAGCCCTCCGATCCGCGCGTGATGAGCAACGATCCGGGCGCAACACCCGATTCCCGCAGCTGCTCGGCCTCGTGTTCGTTGACGATCACGGGGTCGGCGAGCGCCAGAACCTCCGGGTCGAGGGCGGCGAACGGGGCCAGGTTGAGAACCACCCGAGCGCCCGCAGCCGCTGCGATGCGCATCGCCTCGGAGACGACCTCCACGTCGAGCTCCAGCGAGGCGAGGAGCACGTCACCCGCTCCGATGCCCGACGGCTCGGAGTCGTACACCGTGTCGGTGGTCTCGAGCCCGCCCGGGCCGGAGAGCACGTCGAGATCGTCGGCGGTGACCCGGGCGTTGGCCCCGGGCGAGACGATGATCGTGTTCTCCCCGCTGTCTGACACAGCGATCATGGCGTGCCCGGTGCTGACGCCACGGGTCACACGGAGCGGTCGCACGTCGATCGAGCGCGAGGCCAGCCGCGTTCGGTACTCGATGCCCTTCGGGTCGTCGCCCACCCGGCCGACGAAGACCACGTCTGCTCCCGCCTGGGCTGCCGCGACGGCCTGGTTCGCGCCCTTGCCGCCCCAGAACGTCTCGAGGTCGCCGCCCATGAGCGTCTCCCCCGGCGATGGATGCCGCGGCACACGCACCACAGAATCGACATTCAACGATCCGACGACGAACACGCGACCCACGGGCAACACCTTTCACTAGGACGCCGCCAGCCTAGCCGCCGCTCCGAACGCGCGTCGGCTCGGGCCCTCGTCAGGCCGCGGCCGACGGGGTGGTCAGGTCGTAGAGGGTGGTGCCGTCGACGGTGGTGGGTGTGAAGGTGGCCTCCACCCAGGCGGCGATCTCGGAGGAGACGGAGCTGCCGCCGTTCGGGGTGCCGACGGAGCCGGAGGAGATGAAGTAGTGGATGCGGCCAGCGGCAACGTCGGACTGGAACTGCTCGAGCGTCGGCGAGGGATCGCTGCCGTTGAAGCCTCCGAGCGGCATGACAGGGGCCTGGCTGGCGAGTTGGTAGCTCGCCGCGTTCTGGGAACCGACGGTGGCTGCCGCCCACGTGTAGTCCGATGCGTCTGCCGCGAGGAGTGCGCTGACCTGGGCACTCGCAGTGGCGCCGCCGAGCAGGCCGCCCGCACCGCCGCCACGAGTGGCCGTTCTGCCGCGCGCGGCTCCGGAACCTGCAACGGTTCCGCCGGTTCCGCCGGTAGCGCTGCTGCCCGCAGCGGGCGCGGCGCCACCGGCCCCGGCGCGGGGCGCGGCGGGCGCAGCACCCGCCACAGCTCCCGGTGGGGTGAAGCCTCGTTGGCCAGCGCCTGCGGCGGCGGCGAATCCGCCGCCGCGACCGAAACCGGTCGACGAGGCGACGGCAGGCCCGGCGGTGACGAGCGAGCCGGTGTGCGGTGTCGCGAGGGTCTGAATCGTGTACGCCGTCGGTGCCAGCAGCGCCGCCGTCAGAGCGACGGCGAGGGTTGCCACCCGGGCTGCTCGTCGCTTCCAGCGCACCACGAGCATCCCCGCCCCCACCACCGCGAGAGCGATCACGACAAACCTGAGCCACGGCATCCATTCGGCGGCGCGGGTCAGCAGGGCGTAGGCCCAGGCGCCCGTTCCCAGCACGATGAGTGCTGCGACGAGGCGCGCCCACAGATGCCTGCGTGTGTTCCAGAGCAGGATGGCCCCGGCTCCGACGGTGCCGGCGAGCGCCGGTGCGAGTGCGACGGTGTAGTAGGCGTGGAAGATGCCGGCCATGAAGCTGAAGACGAGGCCCGTGAGCACCAGCCAGCCGCCGAACATGATGAGGGTCGCCCGCCGAGCATCCACCCGCTTCTGGCGCCGCAGCAGAACGAAGCCCACCACCAGCAGAACGAGTGCAGCGGGGATGAGCCAGGCGATCTGGCCACCGAACTCACCGTCGAAGAGGCGGGTCAGGCCTGTTGCCCCCCACTGGCCACCGGTGGTCGCGCCGGCGCCTCCGGTCACGCTGCCGGTCTCGGCGCCGGTGATGCGGCCGAAGCCGTTGTAGCCGAAGGTGAGCTCGAGAAAGTCGTTGTTCTGCGAGCCGCCGATGTAGGGCCGCATCGAGGCCGGAACGAGTTCGACGACAGCGACCCACCACCCAGCAGAGACGATGACGGCAGCGAACGCGGCGAGCAGATGCAGGATGCGCTTACCGAACCCCGCCGGAGCAGCCCAGCCGTAGGCGAGGGCCAGAGGCGGGAGAACGACGAATGCCTGCAACTGTTTGGTGAGAAACCCGAAGCCGACCATGGCGCCCGCGAGCAGCAGCCAGCGGACCCTCCCGCTCTCGATGGCCCGAAGCGTGAAGTAGACCGACGCGGTCATCAGCAGCACGAGCAACGCGTCGGGGTTGTTGAAGCGGAACATCAGAGCCGCGACCGGTGTCGAAGCAAGAACGCCGCCCGCCAGCAGCGCGGCGCCCGCCGAGAAGTGGCGTCGCACGATGACGTAGACCAGAGCGACCGTCACGATGCCCATGATCACCTCGGGCATCAGGATGCTGAAGGAACTCAGCCCGAACAGCCGCACCGACAGAGCCATGACCCAGAGAGATGCCGGGGGTTTGTCGACCGTGATGGAGTTGCCGGCGTCGGAGGAACCGAAGAGAAAGGCCTCCCAGTTCGTCGACCCGGCCTGCACGGCCGCCGAGTAGAACTCGTTCGCGTACCCGCTGCTCGTCAGGTTGGAGAAGTAGGCGATCGCGGTGACGAGAAGCAGCCCGAGGAAGGCGGGGCGCTCCCAGGCGGCGTGGGTCGCGCGACCGCGGAGCACGGCTCGGCCGGCGGTGCGGAGCCTGCGCCGCACCGCCGCGCCGCCGATCGGGGAACCGGGTGCCGACGGCGCGCCCGGGTGGGGAAGAGTGCTGCTGGTCATCAGGCTGCGCTCGCTTTCTGGGAAGACGGGGAAGGAACGGGAGGAGGAGAGACGGGAAGAGGCGGCGATTCGTCGGAGCCAGACTGCAGCAGGCCTGAACCCGCCCGACCGCCGGAACCAGAATCTGTGGAGAGAACAACCGAATCGGCAGATGGGGAGGAGAGCACGCCTTCGCGCTCCGACGACCGCCGGAACACCCAGCGCCGCAGCAGCACGAATCGGAGCGCCGTGGCGACCAGGTTGGCGACCGTGAGGGTCACGAACTCGACCGCGGTCGGAGCATCCGGAGCCAGCGCATTCAGCGCCACCAGCGAGCCCGACGTGATGATCCACGCGATCGCAAACACAATGAGCCCCTGAAACTGGTGTGTTGCAGCCTTCGCGGGTCCACGAATGGCGAATGTGAACCGCCGGTTGGCCCACGTGTTCGCGACCGCCGTCAGCAGAAGCGCCGCGAAGTTCGCCGCCTGCGCCCCCCAGATGCCCTGCAGAAGCACGTACAGCAGCGCATACGCCAGCGTCGACGCGGCCCCCACCGCCCCGAATCGCACGACCTGCCCGAGGAACGACGGCCGGGCCACCGCCCCGATCGGCGCGCGGCCGAATTCGGCGTAGACCGACTGCACAGGAATGACCCCGCGCATCAGGTCGCGCCCGACCCGTACGACGCCGCGCAGATCCTCCATGACGGTCGGAACAATGTCGACACGCGAGTCGAGATCGTCGATCCAGTCGACGGGCACCTCGTGGATGCGCAGGCCGCTGCGCTGCGCGATCACCAGCAGTTCGGTGTCGAAGAACCACGCGTCATCCTGCACAAGGGGAAGGAGTCTGGCCGCGACATCCGATCGAATGGCCTTGAAACCACACTGCGCATCCGAGAAACGAGCACCGAGCATCCCGTGCAGCAGCACGTTGTAACTGCGGGAGATGAACTCGCGCTTGCCGCCGCGCACAACCCGCGACGAGCGCGCCAGTCGCGTGCCGATTGCCAGGTCTGAGTGGCCGGAGAGCAACGGAGCGATCAACGGTGGCAGCGCTGACAGTTCGGTTGAGAGGTCGACGTCGACATACGCGAGCACCTCAGCCGCAGACGAGCCCCAGGCCAGCTTCAGCGCATACCCCCGGCCCTTGCGAGCCGTGTGGATGACGCGCACGTTCGGCACTCGGTCGGCGAGCGCGTCGGCGATCACTGCAGTGCCATCGGTACTCGAATTGTCGGCGATCGTGATCTGCCACGGAACGCGCACGGCCTCGTCGAGGTAGGCGGCAAGGCGAAGCACCGACGCTTCGAGCGCGACTTCTTCGTTGTACACCGGCACGACGACGTCGAGAGCGAGAGGCAAGGCGGGCGGGGTCATGAACACACTGTGCGCTTCGAGCCTCTCGGCCGACTCTGGTTTGGCTATGACGGAGCTATGACCGGCTGGATGCTGGCATTCGGCAGCATTTCGGGCTAACCTGTGGTCAGACCACATGGTCAGACCACATGCAGCACCTCCCCCTTTCCACTTCACAGACGAAGGCTCTGGATGATCGGCGAAGCCCAGGCACCCGCGAACACTCGCGCGTGGCAAGACGTGCTCACCCACATCGAGAACGACCTGCTCACCGGCGAACTGCTGCCGGGCGATCACCTGCCGTCGGAGCGTGCGCTCGCAACCGAGCTCGGGGTGGGCCGATCATCCGTTCGCGAAGCGTTGCGCGTGCTCGAAGTGCTCGGTCTTCTGAGAACGCAGACAGGTTCCGGGCCTGGTTCGGGCGCGATCATCATCGCGCGGCCGTCGGGGGGAATGTCGTCGCTGATCAGGCTGCAGGTCGCGGCGCAGGGGTTCCGGGTCGACGACGTGGTGTCGACCCGTCTCATTCTCGAGACGGCGGTTGCGGCGCAGCTCGCGGCGGTCGAGCGGGATGCCGCGGGCTCCGCTCCGGCCGCCGCCCCGGGCTCTTCCGTTCCCTCCGCTCCGCCCGACGCAGCGCCCGGTCGCGACGCTCTCGCCGCCGCCGTCGAGATCCTCGACGTAATGGAGGGCAGCGGTGACGCCGAACCCACTCCGCAGGAGTTTCTCGCGCTCGATGCGCAGTTCCACTACTCCCTGGCCGAGGCCGCCGGCAACGATGTCATCTCGTCGATGATGACCGGTCTTCGCAACTCGATCGAGAGCTACGCCCTCGCCGGGGTGCCGAACCTCCCGTCGTGGGCGACGACATCCGATCGGCTGAAGCGCGAGCACCGGGCGATCGTGGCGGCGATCCGTTCGGGTGACACCGCCGCGGCACGCCAGAGCGTCGATGACCACATCACGGGCTACTACGCCGAGGCCGGGTTCGGCCAGCCCCGATCATCCACGATCCGGAGCGACGCGCCCCGCGCCCCATCTTCACCCGACCCCTCCTCCCC